>WFRX01000110.1 GCA_015486285.1 bacterium | reverse complement strand
TGAACCCTGTCGGTAGGCACACGCAATCCCCTTCGGCAGGTCCGGCAACCGCAAGATCCGGGCCAGGCGCTAAAAATCCACTGCGGGCAAGGGATTTCCCATGAGCTTCCCGGTTCGAAAAGCCCGAAAACGTGACCTTCCGGCTACAACATGGGCACACCTATGGCCAAGGGCGGAGGCATGAAACCTTCAGCCCCCTATTCGCCCTTGTACACGGGTTTGCGCTTCTCCAGGAACGCCTTGGGGCCCTCTTTGCCGTCTTTCGTGGCAAAGACGGGAAGGCCGATCGCCATTTCCCGATCGAAGGCCTCCCTTTCAGGGGGAATGGCGATCTCCCGGATGGACTTGAGGACCGCCTGCACGGCGAGCGGGCCGTTGGCCGCAATACGTTCGGCGATTTCCATGGCCTTTTCCATGGCCTTTCCGTCGGGCACCACGTGGCCGATCAGGCCCATGTTCTTGCACGCCTGTGCGCTGTAGCTGTTTCCGGTCAGAAGCATCTCAGCGGCCAGGGTGTACGAAATCTGGCGAGGGACCCGAACCGTGGAGCCGGCCAGGGGAAACAGGGCGCGCTGGACCTCCGTGATACCGAACACGGCGCTCTCCGCCGCAACCCGGATGTCCGTGCCCATCAAGATTTCCGTCCCGCCGGCGAGGGCGTATCCTTCCACGGCGGCGATCAGGGGCTTTTTCGGGCGGTACGTCTTGAGCCAGCCGTTGAAGATAATATTCATATCCTTGTGAAGACGCTCTTCGAACTCGTCCTCCGGGGGCGCACCGGAGACAAGCTTCCCGATCACCCCCAGATCCATTCCAGAGCAGAAATTCCCGCCGGATCCCGTAAGGATGAGCACGCGCAATTCCCGGTCTTCATCGAGCTCCACCCAGGCATCGTTCAGCCGGCAAAGCACCTCGGCATTCACGGCGTTCTTCTTGTCCGGACGGTTGAGCGTGACGACAAAGATGTGTCCCCTCTTCTCCGTTAGCAGTGCGGGTTCTTTCATGGCTCCTTCCTTTCTTTCCCGGTCAAAGGTCGGAATAAAGCGTTTCAGAATCGTCCTGACCCGGTTCTCCCCTGAACGGGACGGAACTTCGGTAGAGAGATCTCCGGGGTGATCTCCCCGAAGACCACCTCCACCTCCATTCCGATCCGGACCTCTTCCGGGTCCACCTCTACCACATTGCTCAGCATGCGGCAGCCTTCGGGCAGGTCGATCAGGGCCACGGTGTAGGGCGCGTCCTTGTCGAAGGCCGTACTCGGGGCCCGGTGGACGACACTATACGAATAGACGCACCCGGTCCCCTTCGACTCCACCCAGTCCAGTCGATCGGACAGGCACCCCCTGCAATGGGCCTGCGGGTAGAACTGATAGGCGCCGCAGTCCAGGCAGTGTTGTATGAGGAGCTTCTGCTGTTTCGCCCCTTCCCAAAACGGGCGCGTTTCCCGGTCGGGCTTGGGGATCGGCTTTTCGTATGTTTCCATCTCTCTCCTCACTCGGTTCCGACGATCAGTGTGGTGTGCGACGAAAAGTGGCCGCCCAGTCCGTTGATCAGCCCAACGCGGGCGCCCTTTACCTGCCTCCTCTCCTCCACTTCCCCGCGGAGTTGCTTGACCGCCTCGGTGATGTGAAAGATGCCGGAGGGAACGCCCGGGTGACAATGGGCGTGGCAGCCTCCGTGGGTCACAATCGGGATCTCCCCGCCGATTTCAATCCTCTCTCCGCCCTCGACGAACTTCCCGCCTTCCCCCTTTTCGCAAAATCCGAAATCTTCCAGGAAAATGATCGGCGTAATCGAGAAGCAGTCGTAAAACTCCGCGAAGTCCATGTCCTTCGGCCCGAGCCCGGACATCTCGTAGGCCTGGCGTCCGGAATCGACGGCGGCCGTTCGGATGAGGTCGTCCACCAGAGAAAGACGCTCCCGCATCGTCCGCGCGCCCCCTCCCAGCAGGAGCACCGGCTTCTTCTTCAGGTCTCGGGCCCGTTCCGCGCTCGTTACGATCAGCGCGGCGCCGCCGTCCGAGATGATCGAGCACATGTCCTTGGTAAGGGGCCGGGAGATCATCTTGGACGAAAGGACCTCGTCAATGGTCACTTCTTTCCGCTTTTGAGCATCCGGATGCATGGCCGCGTGCTTCCGGATCGTCACCGCCACCTGGGCCAATTGCTCCACGGTCGTACCGTACTCGTGCATGTGCCTCGCCGCCGCGAGCGCGTAAGTGCTGATGAGCGTGGGCCCGTAAGGAACCTCGAACTGGGGATGCCCGATTCTCGAGAACATCTCGGTCACGCCCGCACCGGAGAACATTCCCAGCAGCATCTCGTATCCGACGAAAGACCGGATGGAGTCGGCGGACACGATGAGAACCACCTCCGCCATGCCCGCCTGGATGGCGTTGGCCGCGCTGATGACCATCTGGATCTGCGTGGCGCCGCCCAGATGCATCGAAGTCGTAAACCGGGGCTGGATGCCGAGATACTCGCTCACCAGCACGCTGTGCATGAGTTCCAACGGATTCGCGATACCGCCCGTCAAGACACCGTCCACATCGCCCTTGTCCAGCCCGCAATCCTCCAGCGCGGCCCGCGCGGCCTGGGTGTGAAGCTGCATCGGATTCTTGTCGGGCACCGTGCCGATCTCGCTCTCCCCGATGCCCACGATGGCGATCTCTCCGCTCCAGCTTTTGCCCATTGTACCGCACCTCCTCCAAAGGTTCGTTTATTGAACACTTTGCGTAACATATTTTTCGCACATCTGCGTCGAAAACAGAAGACCGAAGGGGGGCTTTCATGAAGGAGCATAAGGTGTCGAACAAGGAGGCAAGGGGGCAAGCAACATTCATCACAATCAGCGAGAGTGAGACCCACGGCCACCGACAGAAGATGCTTCGTTCAACCGTGGAGGGAACACATCGAGATGTACTTGAGCCGGGGTTCGGTCCGGAGAGTGGAAGGTATCACAAGGCCCCGGAAGATCTGCGGAAAGATCGAACTACGGCGGATTCGGCCCATTGAAGGGGGCGTCCACAAGAAACCCATACCGGCTGACGACGGATAGGATTCCCTGCCGCTCCTCCCAGGGTAGAGGAATGGATGTACGGCCCGGACTTCGAGTACGCTCGTCTCCAACGCTCCGGCATCTGAAAGGGGGCCCCTCGATTCCCCGGAAACTCGTTCATCCTCCAAAGGCACCCGGAAAGCATCGAAACCGGGAGCGGCATGCGTGCGGCCGCTCCCGGCCTCTTTGCTCATCGTCAATCAATCAGTCGTTTTCCGCCGGACAGGCGAATGTTGCAGGGATGCATGACTCCGATCCCGAGCGCTGGCACATGTGCAAGGTGAACGTTCTCGTGACCATACTGTCTTGTCCCACCACGATGCCGGCAACCGTGGCCCTGTAACCGGTCAATGCGCCCACCAGCGTCATATCCAGCCCGCTCAACCCCGAACCAGTGACGGAGATCTGATTCGCGCCCGACTCGTTGCTCACCTTCGCGGTGGCCGTCTCGGTCGTCAACGAACCGACAGGGTACTGTCCCTGTCCGCCACTGCACATGGGAGGCGTCAAAACCGGAAAATCGGCAACCTCGATCGGGATCTGGCCGGTCACCGTGCCGGTACCGCCGCCCGGGGCGACCATTCCGGCGGACATCGAACTCACACAGGGCTGCTCCGAGCCGCTGCAGGCTCCCCCGGCGGTGCTCCCCACGTTCAATTCGGCAAGGAAATCGTCCGTGCTGGATGCGCCCACGCTCAGATCGACCGGACCGGCTCCGTCGAAATCCATGGTCAGTTTCGTACCGTTCAGGATGCCCAGGGCGATCCCGTAGGAGGGTGCGCCCGCATTGCTCGTAATGTGATCATTGGTCACATCGAGATCCTGAATGCAGACATTCACGGACGAAGGACAAGGAAGACCAGCGGCATCAAGCGAACAATCCGTGGTGTTCCCATCTGCAAAGGTACCGTCATACGTCAGGGTGCCCCACATGTCGTAGGTGCCGTTGTCCAAGGCCATTGCCGTTGTCCCCATCCCGAGTATGAGCATGAGCCCGACCATGGTGATTACACATTTCTTCATCATTGCTGTTCTCCCCTCTTTTTTTTTCGTTGTCTACTCTAAGATCCATAACCAGTCAATCCATTGTTCTGACGCCTACCTCCTTTCTCCCGTCCGGGTGCGTATACCCATAAACACGGCCAATAGGCCCCTCCCGCCAGTGTTCATCCGGATTCCTTGCTACCGGTTCACGCCATACTCGAAAACCGTCTCGATCATGGCCTCCACGTTTTCCGGCCTCGCCTCGTCCGGGATTCCCATCGACCCGTCCACGATCAAGCCGCCGTTGTCGGCAAAGGTGTCGATGAGCTCCTTGACGTCGTCCCGGACCTGATCCGGCGTGCCCGTGATCAGCAGGCCCGCGGGCACGTTGCCCCAGAAGCAGAGCGTATCCCCGATGACCTGCTTCGCCTTTTTCCGGTCCACCCGGTCGAAGTGGGCCGCGATCCTGCCCGGCGGCAGCTCGGCGAGATACTCCAGCCGCGGAGTATAGTCTCCCTCGAAGAACGGCGCGGGGGTGAGCCCGGCCTCTACCAGGGCCACCAGCACCTTCTTCAAGCTCGGCCAGTAGAATTTCTCGAACTGCTCGTCCGACATGAACCCGGCGGCTCCTCGGTGCAACGGCATGAAAACCCGCTTGTTCTTCGACTGCCGGGCAAGGGCCTTCGCCCCCTCGATCGACATCGTTGTGAACAGGTCGATAGCGGCAAGCATCTTTTCCGGTTGCCGGTACATATCGAGCATGCTCCCCCGCGTTCCCCGCAGCTGGTCGGCCAGGTAGTCGAAGGGAGCGTCCGCGGAAGCGCCGTACAGCAACGGGAAGCCCAGCTTCTTCATCTCCTCCGTGTAGGCAAACATCTTCATCAAGAAATCCATGGATGCCTCGCCCACCTCGGCCAACTTCTTCAGCATGGCCGCAAAGGGGCCCATCCCCATCATCGGTCCCAGGAGGTACGACAGGCTCCGGCTGTTCGAGAACCAATGGAGCGGCCCCATTTTCGCAAGAGGCTCCAGGGTCGAGGCGATCCTCGGCCAGATCGTTCGCACCGTAAAATCGCCCGGATCCGCGAGAAAGGCATCGTATTCGTCGGCCTTCAGGTATTCCTTTTCAACGTACTGGAAGGGAGCGTCGGCGGCGAGAGCCCCGCCCGGCCACTGGAACTGCTTGACCCCCAGAAGGTCGAAAGGCTGTGCGGCCGGGAGCATGACCGGATGGGGAGCGAGGTCCAGCCTCAGTCGCTGCGTGACCTCTTTCCAGGCGTCCAGCCTCTTCTCATGGTCGACCATCGCATCCCGGTTCGAAATCCCCGACACCCGGGTCATGTAGTACATCATCTGGCAGGACGCCACCGGCACCCGGTCGGGGACCTGCAGGCGGATCGCGTCCTCGACCCGTTTGAGTCTCGCCTCGTACTGTTCTTCCGGCGTCCGGCTCATCTCATCCTTCCCCTGCCCACTTCTTTGCAAGGGAAACCGCCTCCACCGCGTCTCTTCCATAGGCGTCGGCGCCGGCATATTCCCGGATCCCTTCATCAATGGCGCCGCCCCCGATCATGATCCTGACCTCTTCCCGCAGTCCCGCGTCCTGCAGCGCCGCCACCGTCTCCTTCATCGGATCGTAGGCAAGAGTCAAGAGACCGCTCAGGCCCAGGGCCACCGGCCGATGCCCCTCGACCGCTTCCACAAACCGGGCCGCGGGCACATCCACCCCCAGGTCGATCACCTCGAACCCGTGGGCGTCCATCATGAACCCCACGATGTCCTTGCCGATGTCGTGGATATCCCCCTTGACCGTCCCGATGACCACCTTGCCCAACCGCCTTTCCGGTTCCGTCCGCGCCTCCAGGAGCTTCGCTTT
>WFRX01000109.1 GCA_015486285.1 bacterium | reverse complement strand
TGCAGGATCCCGCGTACGAGGGCCTTGAACTTCCGGCCCCGATCCTCATAGTCCCGGAACATATCGAAACTCGAGCAGGCCGGAGAGAGCAGAATGACATCCCCGGGGCGTGCCGCCCGCCACGCCTGCATGAGAGCCTCCTCCAGATCCCCGGCACGTTCGATCTCCGTCGACCCGCCGAGCTCGCGCTCCATTCTCCCGGCCGCCTCGCCGTACAGGAAAAGTCTCCGTACGGTCCGCCGGAGAGACCCACGCAGGGGAGCCAGCGGCCCAGCCTTGTCCCTGCCCCCGGCCAACAGGAGAACCGGCCCTTCGAAGCAGGCAAGAGCCCGAACCACCGAATCCACGGTCGTCGCCTTGGAGTCGTTGAAGAAGCGAATTCCCCCGGCCTCCCCCACGTACTCGACTCTGTGCTCCAGGCCGGTAAAGGCCTCCATCGCCTTTCGCACCCCCCGGGGATCCGCTCCACAAAGCCGAGCGGCAGCGAGGGCGCACATGATATTTTCCAGATTGTGTTGCCCGGGTACGCGAACCCCGCCCGTCTCGTAGCGCTCCTCCCCGGCCTCCGTCGTGCGAAAAACGATCGAACCTTCCTTCAGACATACATGGGGTTCCGGGTCCGCGGGGGTGCCGAACCGTATTGCACGCGCCCGGATCATGCCCTTGTGCGCCTCGAGCCATGGATCCCTGTCCGGGATGACGGCAAAATCCCGGTCGGTCTGGCCCTGGAAAATCCTTGCCTTCGCCACGGCGTAGGACTCCATGTCCGGGTATCGATCCAGATGGTCCGGGCTCAGGTTCGTCCAGACCGCGACCCGGGGACGAAACGACACGATGGTTTCCAGCTGAAAACTCGAAAGCTCAGCCACGACGACCTCCGGTTTTCCGTCCTCTTCCCTGCCTGTCGGGCGCAGGAGAAATTCGGTCAACGGCCTCCCGATGTTGCCTCCGACCCAATGCGGGACCCCTCCTTCCTCGAGCATGGAATCGATCAGATGCACCGTTGTCGTCTTCCCGTTCGTCCCGGTGACACCGACAACCGGACCTGCCATGTGCCGGAAGGCCAGTTCGACTTCCCCGATGACCTCCACCCCGGCGGCCCGCGCTTCCCGCAGGGGCGAAATCGACAGCGGTATACCCGGGCTGACCACAATCAGATCGGCCTTCAGGAAATCCTCCTGCTTGTGTCCGCCCAGCCGCAGACGGCAGCCTGTCGCCTCGAGGCGGCCGACCTCGTCGCCGAGTTCCTCCCTGCCCTTCAGATCGGTACAGGTCACCCGGGCCTCGCGGCGGAGAAGAAACCGGGCCGCCGCCACACCCGTCCGGGCCAAGCCGACCACCAGCACGCTGCGTCCCGCCAGTTCCAATCATCCCTCCCCTCGGAAAAGCCTTCTCCACCGTCTTCCACCCGCCTTTCTCCTGTCCCCTATTCTTTTTCCGGCAGCGGTTTGCTTTGACGGTGAAGTTCCTCGACAACCCTCTCGAGGGCCATGCCGCGGGACCCCTTGATCAGGACCCACTCTCCGCCCTCCATGTGCGCGAGAATCTCGCGGGCAACGCTTTTCACATCCTCGAACAGAACGATCCTTTTCTCCGGGACCCCTTCCTCTCCGGCGCCCTCAACGACCCACTTCGCGTAACTGCCGGTGACGCACAGGAGGGAGGGCCGGAGGCGTCCCGCCTTTCTGCCCAGATCACGGTGCGCCTCCTCGCTGAAAGTTCCGAGTTCGAGCATATCCCCCAGGACGAGAATCCGGTCCGCATCGCCGCTGACTTCACGGAGCGTCTCCAACGCGGACTCCATGGACGCCGGATTCGCATTGTAGCTGTCGTCCACGATCGTAAAGTCTTCGTACATGCGTACGGAAAACCGGCCCTCCATCGTCCGAAACCGTGCCAGTCCTTCCTCGACGGCCTCCAGAGGGGCTCCAAGGACCGAAGAGAGCGCTACGGCAGCCAGCGCGTTGGTCAAGTTGTGACGCCCGGGAAGATGAATTTCCGTCGCGACTTCGTTTCCCATGACTTCGATTCGTATCTTCTGTACCCGCCCATCCTCCCGGGCGTCGAGGAGCCGGATTTCGGCATCCCGGGAGAACCCGAAGCTTCTTCCATGCCCCTTCCATCGGTGGGCCAAGGTGCGAACGCGGGGGTCGTCACAGTTGAAAACGAAAACCGCTTCCGGCGGCATCGTCTCCAGCATCTCCCCTTTGGCCTCAGCCACCGCCTCGACCGAGAAGAATCTCTCCAGGTGGGCGGGGCCCACGTTCAGGAGCGCGGCCGCCTGGGGGTTTGCGATACGGGTGAGGACCCGAATCTCGCCCGGTTCGTTCATTCCCATCTCGAGAATCACCCGTTCGTGCTCCGGCTTGAGCATGAGAAGCGTCAAGGGCAGACCGATGCGGTTGTTGTAGTTCCCCGGGCTCCAGAGACAGGAAAAGCAGAGCCTCAGGATCGCCAGGGTCATCTCTTTGGTGGTTGTTTTTCCGTTGCTCCCGGTCAAGACACCCACGGGAACGGAAAACTTCCGCCTCCAGCCGGCAGCGAGGTCTCCCAGGGCCTTCAGACAGTCCGGCACCACCACGATTGCGGCCTCACGGCAGCGGAGTACATCCTCCGGAGGAGGCTCCTCCACCAGGGCTCCCTTTGCTCCCCGCTCCAGCGCATTTTCAACAAAACGGTGCCCGTCGTACCTCTCCCCTCGCAAGGCGACAAAGAGGTCGCCCGCATCCACCGTTCGGGAATCCGTGGATACCCGCGGGAATACGCACGCCTCCATGCCCGAGACATTCCGACCCCCGGTGAAGTCCAGAACTTCGTGCAAGTCGATTCCCTCGTAAAGATCAACCAACGGCGAGTTCCCCGTTTCCTGGACCCATGAGGGCACGGGCCGCCTCTTCAGCGTCCCGGAAGGGAATTCGTTGTTCCCCCAGGACCTGGACCTCCTCATGGCCCTTGCCGGCGATGACTACCGTGTCCCCTTCCTTTGCTGTGCGAACCGCCAAACGAATTGCCTCCCGTCGATCGGCCAACCGGCTGAACACCCTGGTTCCGGGTCGGGTCTTCGGGATTTCCGTCGGCTCACAGAACGAAACATCCTGTTCCCGGATGCCCGGCAAGATTTCCTCGATGATGCCTTCAGGGGGCTCTGATCTCGGATTGTCCGAGGTGACCACGATCAAATCGCTCCACTGGGCGGCCGCCCTGCCCATCTGGGGGCGCTTCCCCCGGTCGCGGTCGCCGCCGCAACCGAAAACCGTAATGAGCCGCCCCGGGGTCAGATCGCGAACGCCCGCAAGCACCCGGTCCAGCGCGTCCGGTGTGTGCGCATAATCCACGAGCACCAGGAAGCCCCTGTCCGTGACGACGCGATCGAGCCGTCCCGGGATCCTCTCGACCGCTTCCACCCCCCGGCCGATCGCCTCCTCTTCGATCCCCAGCGTATCCGAGGCCGCGGCCGCCATCAGGATGTTCATGGCATTCACCTCTGCAAGCAGGGAGCTGCGGAGATTGAGCCTCCCTCGTGGGGTGCGGATCTCCAGCGAGGTTCCGTCGCGGTCACAACGAACCGATTCGAGCCTGTAGTCGGTCCCCCCTCCCCGGCCGACGGAGATCGCGGGCACCGGGCAAAGGGCCAGGAGGCGTCGACCGTAAGGATCATCCCCGTTGAGTACGGCCGTACGACCCTCCATGACGGAGCGGGCCATGATTTCCGTGAAAAACCGCGCTTTGGAGGCAAAGTACGCCTCCAGGCTTCCGTGGTGATCCAGATGGTCCCTGCCGAGCATCGTGAAGACTCCGCAGGAAAAATGGCACGCCTCGACCCGGTGGTAATCCAGGCCATGGGAAGAAACCTCCAGGAGCGCGTGGGTAACACCCGTGCGCACCATTTCCCGCAGCATCCTTTGCAGATCGATCGACTCGGGGGTCGTGTTCTCCGGGTGCCGGGTACGGCCCCCATAGCGATAGGAGATGGTCCCGATCACACCCGGCTCGAACCCCGCCGCCCGGATAATCGATTCCATCAGGTAGGTGAACGTGGTCTTGCCGTTGGTCCCGGTCACCCCCACCAGTACCAGCTCCCGGGAAGGCTCCCCGAAGAACCGGCCGGCCGCGTGGGCCATCGTTTTCCGGATGTCCGCCGCAATGACCCGGGCGGCACGAACCACGGGCAAAGGCTCCCCCTGAACCGCAACGGCAAGGGCACCCCTTTCCAGGGCTTCCCCGATGAACTCCCGCCCGTCCACGTGCGCCCCGGGCAGAGCGAAGAAAAGGGCCCCCGGCGTCACCTTGCGGGAGTCGCAGACCAGATCGGAGATTTCCGTAGAAGGATCCCCTTGCAACCGGATGCCCGGCAGTCCCTTCAACAGCGTCCCCAGTTTCACGGTGTTTCCCCCGCTTCTCCCGGCGATCCGGCGCTTCCAGCGAACAGGCCCGCGAGCCTGACGGTCTGATGGGCAAGAATCGACGCCCCCGGCGGGGGATCCTGGGCCAGAATCCGCCCGGTCCCCTTGACCTCGATCGTAACCGGCAGGCCCTCCAGGGTGCGGAGCGCGGTCCGAAACGACATCGACCGAAGGTCCGGCATGGTCAACGCCCCGCCCGGACCGCTCCGGGCGGCCCCGGCCTTCCGCCGTGCTGTTCCTCCTTCGCCCGGGTTCGCTGAACAGTGCAGGATGGCGGCCCCTGCTCCCTCAAAAGCGGGCGCGTCCTTCGGTCCCTGCATGTAGTGCAGGCTCGCGAAGGCGATCTCCCTGAACACGGGCGCCGCCATCTTCCCCCCCGAGGCCCGCCCTTCGGGCTCGTTCAGCACCACCGCAATAACCAATTGCGGCATGTCCGCCGGCACAATCCCCACAAAGGATACGACGGGATGATCTTGCGAGTACCGGCCGGTTTTCGGGTCGAATCTCTGGGCGGTCCCTGTCTTTCCCGCAACACGCAGGCCGGGAATCCTGGCCCTTTTCCCTGTACCGCTCTCCACGACCGCCTCCAGGACGGCAAGAACACGGTCGGCCGTTTCCTTCGAGATGACCCGGCGTACGACCCTCGGCCGCCTCACATCCACCAGCCTGCCGGTCTCGTCCCGGACCTCCCGAACCACGAAAGGCTCCAGCAGAAAGCCCCCATTCGCGAGACAGGCAAAGGCAGTGGCCATTTGCAGGGTCGTCACCGAAAAGCCCTGCCCGAACGCATGGGTGCCCAAGGCAACCTTCGCCCATTTCCTCCACGGCCTCAGGGCGCCTCGCACTTCACCGGGAAGATCGATGCCCGTCTCCTGCCCGAACCCGAAGGCATGCAGGTATTCCCACCATGTCTTCGCCTTCAAGAGTTCGGCCATCTTCGTCGCCCCGATGTTGCTGGAATGGATGATCACCTCCAGGGCGGTCAGCCTCTCGTGGGGCTCCATGTCATGAATCCAGTGCCCCCCGAAGCGGTAGGTCCCCTTTTCGCAATCGAACTCCGTCTGCTCCGACACCAGGCCCTCCTCCATTGCGGCGGCCAGCAGAAAAGGCTTGATCGTGGAGCCGGGCTCAAAGGTGTCGGTAATACAACGGTTCCGCCAGCCGTCCGGGCCGTAGAGCCGGAAACGATTCGGGTTGAAGGTGGGCACACAGGCCATTGCGAGCACCTCGCCGGACCGGGGGTCCAGAACGAGAACAGACCCGGAGGAAGCGCCCGTGTCCGCCACCGCTCGCTGAAGGGCCCGTTCGGCGGCAAATTGTATCCGCAGGTCCAGGGTCAGGACGATATCGCCTCCGCGGCTCAGCCCCCGGGGTCTGGTCATTTCTTTCCACAGGAGCCTTCCCAGCGCGTCCTTCTGGAGAAGGAGACTGGCCTGTTCACCCCGCACGCGATCTTCGTACTCCAGCTCGAGACCCTCCAACCCCTGGGAATCCACACCCACGAAACCGATCACGTTTGCAGCGAGATCCCGGTTCGGGTAATAGCGTTTTCCCTCCCTTTCCATCCCGATCCCGGGCAGGCGCAGCTTCGCAACGGCCCTCGCCTTTTCCAGGGGAAGCTGCCGGGCCAGCCAGACGAACGACAGGGGCTGTGTCAGCCTGGAACGGAGGCTCGATACATCCATTCCCAGCCAGGGGGCCAGCAGGCGCGCGGTCCGCACCGGGTCTCTGACAGAGGCCGGATGGGCGAACAGAGAGCCTCCCTCCAGGCTGACGGCCATCGGCGCCCCCCGCCGATCCAGGACCTTCCCCCGCAACGGAATCAGCCGAACCGGCTGGAGCTGCTGCCGGTCGGCCCATGCCAGGTAGCGTCCCCGCCTGACGACCTGATGCTCATAGAGCCCGGCCATCAGCACCGGGACGGCGAGGAAAAACAGGCTCAGCAAGGCATAAATCCGTTTTCGCAGGGCCGGTTCGAGGGTCTTCATTTCACACGCACCCGATCTTCCATTGCCGGCAGCGTCATCCCCAGTTCCTTCTCAGCGATACGGCTGATCCTTTGCGGACACCGCAGCGTTTGACGCTCGATCACCAGGGCGTCCCGAATCTGCAATCGTTTCTGGTACACCCGGTATGCCTGGGAGTATCGATATCGACACGCGATACTCTGCACATGGATCCAGCTGGCGAGCAGAGCAGCGGCGACCAGCAGCAGCCCTCCGGCGGCCAGGTGACCGATCAACCGATGCGCCTTCCCCTCTTGCTGCGGAGGCCGAATCACCTGGGCGTCCAGAATCTCCATCCATTTCGCGCTTCTGGGCCCGGCCATCTTTTCCGAGGCTCCCCTGAGTCACAGCCGTTCCGCGATCCGAAGTCTGGCGCTCCGCGCAAGAGGGTTACGACGGATCTCCTCTTCCTGCGGACGCACCACCTTCTTGCGGACCCGACGAAAAAGCGGTTTCCCACCGCTGGTATCTGCTCCGGTTGTTTCGGAAGAGACGTCCGCCTTCTCCCAGGCACGAAACCGCTGCTTGACGATGCGATCCTCGAGAGAATGGAACGAGAGAATGCAGCAACGTCCGCCTCCGTGAAGGATGTCCGGCAAATCCGCCAGAAATGCTTCCAGGGATTCCAGTTCCCGGTTGACGGCAATCCGAAGGGCCATGAAAACGCGGGTTGCAGGATGAATCCTTGAACGCCGGGCCTGCCTGGGGAGGGTACTGAAGACGGCATCCACAAGGTCCCGGGTCGTCATGATACCGCCCTTTTCTTTCCTGCGTCTTACAATTGCGCCGGCAATCCTCCGGGCCCGGCGTTCTTCCCCATACGTGCGGAAAAGAAGGGCGATCTGATCTTCGTTCAGGTCTTCCAGAAGACGGCTTGCCGGGGCCCCGTGCCCTCTGTCCATGCGCATGTCCAGCGGGCCTTGCCGTGAGAAACTGAACCCTCTTTCGGGCGTCTCCAACTGGACTCGTGAGATTCCAAGGTCGAGCACCACACCGTGCACCTTTGAAAGGCCGTGTCGAGAGAGAATTTCCCTCGCCTGCTCGTACCGCCCATGTACCAGGAGGACCCGCTCACCGTATGGGGCCAGCCTCTTTCGTGCGATCTCAATGGACTCGGCATCGGTGTCGATTCCGACCACCCTTCCCGCGGGCGCACTCTCGGCGAGGAGCGCCTCTGTATGCCCCCCTGTTCCGAGGGTTCCGTCCAGGTAAACCTTTCCGGACGAAGGGCGCAGGAACCCAAGGATCTCCTCCAACATGATCGGCGTATGGTAACGAAGCATCTGGATCCGACATCTTCTTCCTGTCTCGCCGAAGACCGTCGGGAAATCGTTCAAATCCCTTGTTTTTCGGCCAACCTAGCGAGTTCATCCTCGATCTCCGGGATCATGTCGCCCTTCGGCGTGAACTTCTCCAGAAAGTCTTCACGATTCCAGATCTCGAAAAATTCCATCATCCCCACGAAAAGCACCTTCTCCCCGAGCCCGGCCCTGTCGCGAAGCTCCGGATGCACGAGGATCCTGCCCTGGGCATCCAGGGAGCAGTCCTGAGCCGACGAAAACAGCATGCGTTTGAAATTGTCGACAGTCCTGTTGAACTTATTGAAACGCTTGAGATTTTCCTCCAGTTTCTCCCACTCCAGCAGCGGATAGGCACGAATACAGCCCCCCTCTCTCGGGGAAAGCACCAGGTGATCGTCATACTGGGCCCGGAGGATCTCCCGAAAGCGGACGGGGATACTCACCCTTCCCTTCTTGTCCAGGGTGTGAGAAAATTGACCGCGAAAACTTGGCATCCGCTTCTCTATCCGGAACCCAGGGTTAACCCCACTTTGTCCCACTTTGCACCAAATTGTGGGCCATTAAACCCCAATCCGGAATTGGGTGTCAAGCAAATTCTCGCTTTTTTTCTAATATTAATAAAAAAAGTAATAAAATGGGTCGCTACGGTGGGAGCGGGGGCGTGGGGAACAGTGGGGCGCCGTTCGGAAATCCGGGTCGGTCTCGAAGGGTTTAGTACAGCAAATACCGACTGCGGGAGGCCTGGAATTCACGGAGTTGCTCTTCCCACTCCTCCTGGATGGCATCCGGCTCCCTGCCCTCCTCCACGAGACAACGGAGCCAGGGGCCCCCGGCCAGAAGGTCGATGGCCAGACGCTCGCTCTCGAATTCGTACGGCTCCCGTCGCCAGTCGAAGGCCTCGGGCCAGAGCCGCGCGGCACTGCAGACCAGGTGAATCCCGGTCAGGAAGGGCAGGAATTTCTCTCGATCCGTCACATGGATTTGCACACCGCCACAGGTCTGCCCCACGTATTTGTGGAAGGTGGGCCGGTAGCAAAGGGGTCGAAATCGGACGCCGGGGAGGTCGAGGCCGTTCAGCCTCCGGGCAAAGGCCGCAGGATCGACCCAGGGGGCACCGACGATCTCAAAAGGACGCGTCGTTCCTCTCCCCTCACTGAGATTCGTTCCCTCGAGAAGGCACCCTCCCGGGTAAACGGCGGCCGTCTCCAGGGCAGGCATGTTCGGAGAGGGCGGAATCCAGGGGAGGTCCGTCTGGTCGAACCACATCGCCCGCTCCCATCCCTCCATGGGCACCACACGGAGTGAGCAGCCGATTTCCAAGGCCTCGTTCATCATCCGGGCGAGTTCGCCGATCGTCATACCGTGACGGACAGGGAGGGGATATCTGCCCACAAAAGACCTGAAGCCCCCTGGAACGAGGTTGCCTTCCAGGACCGTCCCCCCGATAGGGTTCGGCCGATCGAGAACCCAGACCTCGACACCCGCCTCTCTGCAGGCCTCCATGCAGTGGGAGAGTGTGTACACATAGGTGTAATAACGACTTCCCACGTCCTGGAGGTCTGCAACAAGGACGTCGACGCCCTCGAGCATCTCCCGGGAGGGACGCAGCGAGGCGGGGCTTTGCCCATACAGGCTGTATACAGGCACCCCTTCACAGGGGTGCCATGCCTGTCCCGCTTCCACGCCTTCCTGGTCCTGGTGCGTTCCCATGAGGCCGTGTTCCGGGCTGAACAGGGCCTTTAATCTGAGGCCCGGAAGCCCCTTCAGGGCATCCCAGGCATACCGGATCGACGGGGTCACGGAGGCGGCGTGCGCAAGCAGCGCGATACCGGCGCCCTTAAGTGTTTCCCATTCCGTGTCGATGAAAAGCTCCAGACCGGTTCGAACCTTGCCGGGGCGAGGCTTCCGGCTTCCTTTCATGGCTGACTCCCTCTCGGTTATTTCATCGCGGAGCGAGGCCGGTTGCCGCTGCCGAGCCGCCTGCGGGGGCCCGTCAGGGGCCACGAGAAGGCATAGCACACCGGCCTCCCCTTTTGAAGTGGGCCTCTCGATTCAAGGGAGAAGGAAACAGGGGAAACGAAAAGGAATGTTGGAAACGGCGGGGCGCCTGGTTGACTTGGCGGAAAGCCGCCGTATGATCTCAGGGGTCGAGGAGCAGGATTCAGGACCCGGTCTCCACTCGAGAGGGAAAGGCCCGGGAACCATCCATTGGGACAGATGGGAATCCAGCGGAGCGGGAGGCGGTTGGCCGCCGAAGCTGTTGAACGTTACGGAGAGAGGACGAAGCATGACGGCTACAAAAAGCACCAACATCACCTGGCACGAGCCGCTGGTGACACAGGCGGATCGCGACCTGAGGAACGGCTACAAGGGCGTAGTCCTCTGGTTTACGGGGCTCCCCAGCTCCGGAAAATCGACGCTGGCTCACCAGACGGAAAAAAAACTGTTCGACAGGGGATGCAATGCCTATGTACTCGATGGAGACAACATCCGGCACCGGCTCAACAGGGACCTGAGCTTCACGCCGGATGACCGCGCAGAAAACATCCGCCGGATCGGGGAAGTGGCAAACCTCTTCTCCGACGCGGGCATTATCGTGATCACCGCCTTCATCTCCCCCTACCGCGCCGATCGGGCCCAGGCCCGGGCCCTGAACGAGCCCGGAAGATTCTTCGAGGTCTACTGCAAATGCTCCCTCCAAACCTGTGAAGCACGCGATCCGAAAGGGCTGTACCGGCAGGCGAGAAAGGGGGAAATAACCGCGTTTACGGGCATCTCGGCCCCCTACGAGGAACCCGAAAATCCGGAACTCGTCGTGGAAACCGACAAGCAGAGCCTGGATGAGTGCGCGGCGAAGATCCTGCGTTTCCTGGAGGCCCGGGACGTCATACCGGCCTGTTCTTAGAACGCGTACCGTCCGGGAAGCATGGCTATGTTCCGGGTGAGTCATCCCATTCGGTGCTGTTTTCCGGGTTCCCTCTCCGATTTGCTTGGGCTCCGTCTCTCCCTCCCCCGAAGTCGCCCGGCGCAAATCTCCGAGGGAACCCGGAAAACAGCACCGAGCTACGTAAGCGCCCCCGGGAAACATTAAGACGGTTGCCCTCAAGATACGAATTCCTCACCATTCCATGACAC
>WFRX01000108.1 GCA_015486285.1 bacterium | reverse complement strand
GTACGAAGAGGCCTACCCCCTTCTCCGGGAACACGGCATGAGGGCAACCGTGTTTCTCACAGTAGGCCGCCCGACCGGACAAATCCCGCAAGGACGCCTGCCGTCCTTTGGAGGCCGTCCCATGCTGAGTTGGCCGGAGATCCGAGAGATGCACGCCGGGGGAATCGATTTCGGGGCCCACACCTGTACCCACGAGGACCTGACTCGTTTGCCCCGCGGGCGGTTGTACGCCGAAATCCGTGACGCGAAGGCGATGATCGAAGACGCGCTGGGATCGGCTGTGACCGACTTTGCCTACCCCTTTGGATATTACAACGGGCGGGTTCGCCGGGTCGTCCGGGAGCATTACGCCTGTGCGTGTTCCGCGCGGCTGGCGATGGCAAGGATCAAGAGCGACCCTTTTGCGCTCGAGCGCATCGACATGTACTACCTTCGGACAGAGCGGCTGTTTCGGATCATGATGAGCAGAGGCTTTCCCCTTTATGTCCGGTTGCGGAACATGCCGCGCCAGATACGGTCTCTTGCGGGAAGAGGAAAGTGGTTTTGAGACGGCCCCTGCGGTTCTGCATGATTACCACCTTCTACCCGCCCTACAACTTTGGTGGAGACGGCATTTTTGTCCATCACCTCTCCAACGAACTCGCCCGTCGGGGCCATCATGTGGACGTCATTCATTGCATGGATGCCTATCGAGTGCTGAGCGGTCGAACCCCGGAGCGTGCATACGAGGATCACCCGAATGTGGTTGTTCACGGATTGAAGAGTCCCTTCGGTCCTGTTTCCCCCCTGGCAACGCAAATGACGGGCCTGCCCCTCTTCAAGGCCGCCCCGATCTCGGAGATTCTCGAGCAGGGGTTTGATGTGATTCACTATCACAACATATCGCTTGTGGGCGGCCCGGGGGTCCTGCGGTTGGGAGAGGGCGTGAAGCTGTATACGATGCACGAGTACTGGCTGGTCTGCCCCATGCATGTACTCTATCGATTCAACAGATCGGTCTGCAGGAGACCCCATTGCCTTTTGTGCAGCCTGAGCTACCGACGTCCCCCGCAACTGTGGCGATGCCTCGGTTTCCTGCAGAGGATGGAGGAGCATGTCGATGTGTTCATCGCGCCGAGCCGTTTCAGTATGCGGAGACATCGTGAAATGGGCCTTGCGGCGCCGATTGTCCATCTCCCCAATTTTGTTCCCCTTCGGCAAGGGGCCTTGGACCGTGTCGGGGGCGATGCGAGGAAAGCGGATCGCCCCTATTTTCTCTTCGTGGGACGGCTCGAGAAGATCAAGGGACTTCAGACCGTCATTCCGCTCTTCCGGAGGTTTCCCGGAGCGGAGCTTTGGATTGCCGGGGAGGGAGGTTATGCATCTCGCCTGAAAAGGCTGGCAGGTACAAGCGGGAATATCCGCTTCCTCGGATATCGACAGGGGCGGGCGTTGGATTCCTTGTATCAGGGGGCTGTGGCGCTTATCGTGCCTTCTCTCTGCCTGGAGGTGGCATCCATTGTCATTCCGGAGGCGTTCACGCACCGGACCCCGGTGATAGCCAGAAAAGAGGCAGGGATGCGGGAAATGATCGAGGAAAGCGGCGGGGGACTCCTCTTCGAAACGGAACCGGAACTCCGGGATGCCATGAGCGGACTGTTGGAAGATCCGTCACGCCGGGACGATCTCGGCGAACGAGGCTATCAGGCCTATCGCCGAAACTGGGCGGTGGATGTCCATTTGAAGCGGTATTTCTCGCTTGTTGAACAGGTGGCAAGGAGAAAACAGGCGGATGGCTGAAGAACGAATGCACGGCCGTACGGTGTTGAATGACGAGGGATGCAGCCGAACGCCGCAGATGGGACTTTTTGGGCAGCCTCTCAGGGGCCTGTCGGCAGGGAGAGTATAGGGGCCGCCTTGCTGGTTTCAGGGGCCTGAAGCTCGAAGATGTAAATGAGGAGGTTGAAGACGCGCTTACTCTCGTGATCCGCCTGGTCGATGTAGAACCAATAGCCCTGGTACTTTACGGAGACATACGCAATGGGCGGCTTCTCATTGCCGGAACGGACCCGAAAGGGCACCAGGTGGTCCCAGGAACCCATGTCCAGGGCCCAGCCCTTCTCGCGGTGCGCTTCCGGGACCTCCACGCCCCGAGAGAGGAAGGAGAGCGTTCCCATCAGGGATCTCGGCTGGACCGTGATTTCGTCCGGCGCCCGCTGTGTCAGTCGAGCCGTCATCTTGAATACGTTCAGGGCCGGATCAAGGCCGAGCATGGCCTTCCATTCATCGATGAGGGCCTGGGTGCCCCGGTCCACGTTTTTCGCGACAACGAGGTAGCGCAAGGCAGGCGTTTTGGCGTGATCCTCGTACATCTCCAGCGCCCCCCGTTTTTCCAGCTTTTTCGAAAGATTCAAAAGACGCAGGAAGGCGCGAAGGCGCTCCAGATCGTCCGGTGCCGGGACCGTGCCGAAGGAAGAGTTTTCGACCCTGTTCATTCGTTGAAGGGCGATGAGCATCAGCAGGTTCGTGTCCCATCCGCCCTGGGAGGCGGCAAACATCATTTCCACGGGAATGGGGGAAAGCATGCGGCGCGAAAACTGGGAGCCGGCCAGCGGTGTGTAGGTGATGGTGGGCCGTTCCGAGTATCCGATGTTCGCGCTGCCGCCCACATTGCTCGCGGTTCCCACCTGGTCCCCCAGGACGGCCGTGCCTTGAGTCCCGACGGTCCCGGTATAGTTGTACTGGGTCAGCACGGAGCTCACCGACAGGAATTCCGGCAGGTCGCGATAGCGAAGCCGTACGAGGTTCAGCAACATCTGTTCCTTCTGGGACCGCGCGATGGCCTCGTTGTAACTGAACCGGTCCATGGGCACCCGCTTCGCCCCGAAGCGGGTGCAGGCGGGAAGCAGCACCCCCCCCAGGAGCAGGAGCCACAGGGTTCGGAGCAGCCGTCGGTCGAGTGTCACGTCCCTCCTCTCCGCTTTCGGCGGGGCTATTTGCAGAATTTCTGGAATCCGCCCAAGGTGAAGTCATAGCGGTCCAGCCCGGCCCAGTAATTCCAGATGTTCCTGGGACTGGGGGCCTCCACAATCGTGGAATGGTGCGTGCGGTCGTCGATCATATACTGACCGGCCAAGGCCCAGAATTTCATGGCCTTGTCCTTGCTCTTCGCGCACATGCTGGAGGTGTAAAAGGTCTTCCAGTAATCGCGGGCCTTGTCGTTGATCACCTTGTACATGACGGCGTATGTCGCGACATCGACCC
>WFRX01000107.1 GCA_015486285.1 bacterium | reverse complement strand
CTGCATGGCAAGCTCGCAGATGGCCGGGCTCGTCGTCGCCCTGATCATCTTCCCCGCTTGCCTGCTGCCCTTTTTCCGAAGCTTTTTCCGGCACACCCCCTCGAAGCCCGGTCCCGTTCCCTGCCGTCTGCCTCCGGCACGCGCTCCTCCTGTCCTGCCGGGCTGATTCACCCGCAATCTTCCTGAACCAACCCTCACGCGGGCCCTGCACTCCAAAGCGAAGGCCCGCGCCGCGCGGGTCCGCGGGGATGCTATCCATCGTGTGAGGGACTGTTCGCTCCAATCGAAAGGTGAGGCGCGAAGGAGGTGCCGCTCATGCCCGGACTGGACAAACTGAAATTACGAACGACCGTAACCCCATTGATCTTGATTTTGGCCCTCGCCGCACCGGCCGTAAAGGCGCGGGGCGAAGATGCGCCCTCCCCTTCCGAGGATCTCCAGAAGGCGGCGGAGGCATACTTGAAGGCGCCGGAACCCAAAGAAGAGGAAGACCTGCCCACAAAGGTGTTCAAGGGGGGGCAGAGGGCCCTTCAGAGGCTCAACCCGGAGTTCAGCCCGGTGGGGGATATCCTGGCCGGCTATATCGATCAAGACGGCGACGATTTCTCGGACTACATGCGAAGCGGATTCAAGTTCCGGGTCCTGGACCTCCATCTCCAGGCCAACCTGGATCCCTTTTCTCTGATGAAATTCGCCGTGGAAATCCACGATGACGGCGTGGAGCTTGGAGAGGGCTATATCCAATGGTACCGGATCCCCAAGGTCTCGATCACCCTCGGAAAATTCCGGCAGCAGCTTGGCGTGGTCAACCGCTGGCACAAGCACGCGCTCGACCAGGTGGACTTCCCCCTGATCATCACTGAAAACTTCGGGCCCGGGGGGCTGGATCAGGTGGGCGTGTCCCTGGACTGGCTCATGCCCGCCTTCCTCGCGGATGAGCAGGAGGCCTTCCTGCAGATCACCAATTCGGAAAACGACGCATTCTTTTCAGGCCCCGATTACAGCATCCCCGCCGTCCTGCTCCACCTGAGAAATTACTGGGACCTTTCGCGGGATGCCTACATCGAGGTGGGGCTTACCGGCCTCCACGGGTACAACCACAAGGAGACCGCCGAGCACAAGGAAAGCGCCCGCCGGAGCGACGCGGCGGGACTGGACATCGCCTTCCTGTGGGAACCCGTCAACCAGGCAAAATACAAGAGCCTGGAATGGAGGAGCGCATTCCTTTACACATACAAGGAAGAGCCGGGCGGAAGCGACACGGAAACATACGGCGGGTTCTCCTACCTCCAGTACAAGTTCCGGCGGAACTGGATCGTGGGGGTCCGGGGGGATCTCCTCGAGGGGGACCTTTTCGGCGGCGAGGATACTGCGCCGATTTCCTCCTCCTGGCTCTGGCAGGCATCCCCCTATCTCACCTGGTGGCAGAGCCCTTGGGTGAGGCTGCGGCTGGAATACGACCATGTGAACGGTCAGCCCGACGGGACGGAAAACCGCATCCTCTTTCAGGCCACCTTTGCGGCAGGCCCTCACAAACATGATCGTTACTGAAAGCCTTGATTCGGAAAAGGAGGAAACAGCATGTCCGGAAGAGCGAAAGCTTTCCTCAGGAAGAGCCGGTTGCAGGCGGTCATCTTCACTTCCGTCCTGCTTCTTCTCACTTGTATCATCGTCCCTCCCGGCCTGGCCAACGAGGGGGGACGCGTTGATGTGGTGACCACCCTGTCCACCTATGCGGCGATCGCACGCCGGGTCGGAGGGGATCTTGTCGAGGTCCACTACCTGTGCCAGGGAGACGAAGATCCGCACTTCGTTCGGCCCAAACCGAGCTTTTCCGTCCTGGTCTCCAAGGCGGATCTGTTTGTCACGACCGGCCTCGATCTGGAACTCTGGGCGCCCACGGTAATCGACAGCTCCCGAAATCCCCGAATCCGGGAGGGGCAAAAGGGATACGTAGCCGTCTATGACGGCATTCATTTGCTCGAGCGGCCGGTGACCGCGGACCGCAGCCAGGGCGGGGTGCACATCTACGGAAACCCGCATATCTACACCAGCCCCCTGAACGGCAAGATCATCGCCACCAATATCGCAATCGGCCTGGGCAAGGTGGATCCGGCCCACAAGAAGGCGTACAGGAAGGGCCTGGACGCGTTCAACAACGAGGTGGACCGCCGCCTCTTCGGCCCGGAACTGGTCCGTCTCGTGGGGGCCGAGACACTCGGCAAGCTGGCGGAATCGGGCAACCTCATCCGCTTTCTCCGGGAACAATCCTACGAGGGCTCCCCGCTCATCGACCGCCTCGGCGGCTGGATGAAAGAAGCCCTGCCCCTGCGCGGGAAAAAGATCGTCACCTATCACAAGAATTGGGTCTATTTTACGGATCTCTTCGGTCTGAATGTAATCGCGGAAGTCGAGCCCAAGCCCTCGATCCCTCCCTCTCCCCGGGACGTGGAGAGGCTCATCCAACAGATGAAGGCGGAAGGCGTCCGCGTCATCCTGGCCGCGAACTACTACGACGAGAACAAGGTTCGAAACATTGCGCAGCGGGTGGGTGCACGGGCGGTCATCGTGCCCGTCTCGGTTTACGGCGCCCCCGGCGTGAACACCTACTTTGATCTGCTGGACTGCTGGATTCACGGGCTGAAAGAGGCCTTCGCGGAGGCGCCATGAACCCGCTTCAATTGATGGCCCTGCCCTTTCTCGAGTGCCTGGTCCTGGTGGGCATCCATTCCTACCTGGGGATCCATGTCATCAAGCGCGAGGTCATCTTCGTGGATCTCGCGCTGGCACAGATCGCGGCACTCGGCACGACCGTGGCCTACCTGTTCGGCATACACCCCCACAGCACCGGTTCCTACGCCTTTTCCCTGGCCTTCACCTTCGTGGCCGCCGCCGTCTTCTCCCTGACACGATTGCGCAGGGGCCGGATCCCACAGGAGGCGGTGATCGGGCTCACTTACGCCCTGGCGGCGGCGACGGCCATCCTGGTGATCGATCGCGCCCCTCACGGCGCCGAGCACATCAAGGAGATCTTGACCGGCTCGATTCTCTGGGTAAGGGGCGAAACCGTTGCCACCGCCGCCGCCGTCTACGCCTTCGTGGGCCTCTTTCATTACGTCTTCCGGAAACGTTTCCTGCTCGTCTCCGAAGACGTGGAGTCGGCGTACCGACGGGGCATCCCCGTCCGGCTCTGGGACTTTCTCTTCTACATGTCGTTCGGCCTCGTGATCACCCACTCCGTGGAAACGGCCGGGGTTCTGCTCGTCTTCGTGTTCCTCGTGGTGCCCGCCGTACTCGCCATCCTCTTGACGGACAGGCTCCTCTATCAGTTGATCATCGGCTGGACCTTGGGCACCCTCGTCAGCTTCGCGGGCCTCGCCCTGAGCTACATCCTGGACCTGCCCAGCGGGCCCGCCATCGTGACCTTTTACGGGCTGGTGCTCCTTACCGCTTCCCTGGCGCTTTACGTGTATCGGAGCCCGCGGAGGGCCAAAGCGCTTGCCCATGTGACGGCCGGCCTGCTGGCAGCCGGTTCCTTGCTGGCCCTGCTGATGGTTTCCGGCAGGTGGATCGCTCGCCGCCCGGCCCTGGCCTTTCCGGACTGGAAGCGCTCGGCCCTTGTCCATCCACCGGCGAGAGTCGATGAACCTCGATCCCTTGCCGCGAAGCTCAAGGCCATGGACTTCGTGACGAAGAAGGAGCAGCTGGGCCGGATGTCCGCGGAGACGATCGAAAAGGAGATCCTGCCCGAGGCGGGCAACGACGCGGAAATCCTCCTGGCCGCGGGCCTGCGCCTCCTCAAGGTGGACCCCGGCAAGGGAAGGCCGGTACTTGAAGGCCTGCTCCGCAGGACGGACCTGTCCCCTCTGCTCCGGGCGCAGGCCCGCGGCGCCCTGGAAAATCCATAGGGCCGGACGATTCTCATGGAGAGATCGACGAGTGAAATTCGGCAAGACAGAATCAGCGTCTCGGCAGCCACCAAGTTCCTCTCCGGCCGTATCCCAAGGATGTCACGGTCCGCTATCTCACCTGTGGTGACCCCCACGGGGGCTTTGCCGGGATTCGTTGCGATGCGTGCGGTACGGAAAGGCGGCGGGGGCCTTGAAGGAGGCGAATCGAAGGCATGGACTGGAACTCACATCCAGGACCGTGGACTGCTTCCGTGTATAGGTGACAGGGGGCCCAAAGGTTCCGTCCCCGTTTACCGGGAAACCGTGGCCTGCTATAATTCCTGCATGAAAAAGAGATGCATCCCAAGCCTCGTTCTGGTGCTGGTGTTCACGCTGGCTGCCTGTGGCAACGATCGCGACAAGGACCCGACCGGCCCCCGCCCCCCTGAAGTGGATACGACCTGCGCGGGCTTGTACGGGAGACCCAGCGAGAACACGGGTCTGGACAACGACGTCTGCTTTCCACGCATCGAAGGGGAAGAGACCTGGACTCCCCGTGCGTGGGACGCTGCCGCCTTTGAAGAACTGCTTTCCTGGACACTCGAGAACCCCCCGGCGGGCCCGGCGGAAAACCCGTACGAGACAACCCCGGATCTCCAGCCCGACGAGAATGCCGTCTGTGCCGTCATGGTGACGGGCGATCATACGTATCGTCTGGAGACTTTCAGCCAGCCGAGCGTGGCAGCAAGCATCAAGGCAGCGCGGGCAGCCGGCGGAATCATCACGCACGGCACCGCGTGCGGAGCCTGCTCGTCGCTGGCGGATCTGGAGGTCTATGCGCGGATCTCCGACCAGACCGACCCCATCCGTACCTGTTCCTTTATGAATCTCGGTCGACCCGTAGAGGACATTGACGCCTGCATTCAAGATGCGGTCGGGTTCACACCACCCTGCGCACGCGCCTGGGCGTACAATGCCATCAATGACGGCGAGCGCTGCCTCGGGATCTGTATCGCCAGCCTTCTGAAGGCGGAGCCCTACAACCTGGAAGACGTGTCCATGAACGGCTGTCTCCAGTGCGACGAAGACCTCTCCGGTCCGGTGTTCAAGGCCACCGCCGGCCGCACGCGGCGCAATTCGGGCCTGGCTGCCGCGATCTGCCGACCTTGTGAGACCGTCTGGCGCATCGACCACGTGTACGAGTGATGGCTCCCGCAATCTGCCGGCGGAGGACAACGGCTCTCTTTGGTTGTGTCCCATAGGAACTGCTCGGCCGATTCCACTGCTGTGCCGTCCTCGGCGATCACTCCCGGATGATCGTGGGCCACGGTCGGAGTACCTTCGAGACGATCAGTACCTTGACGGTGGTCCTCAAGGAAGCCTTCCTGGCCTCCGGCCCCGGGCCCCGTCGGGTCGGCCGTCCGACCGTGTTCCGCAACCCTGCCCCCTTCTACCAGGGTGTGCAGGATCACTACGAGGCACTGCCGCACCCGACAAGAACGCTACGATTCCCCAGGGCGCATTGACGAGAAAGGGCATCCGCAGATATCCATGTGTCCTTCGGTGGCTGCGAGAACACGCCGCGTGGATCGACGGGTTCCTATCCCTTGAACTGCATGTTCAACGCGAAGAAGACTTGCCACTTGGCCCAGCCCGGGCCATCATCCGCCACGGAATACTGGGGTTCCACGAAGAAGTTGAAGACTGTTTTCCCCTTCCGGATAACCTGGCCGAACCCGATTGCAAGGGGAATGGTGTAGGTGTCGTTCTCGAAGTTATAGACCCATATGGGGGCGGTCCGCAAATACCGTCCTTTGCCAAGCTGGTAGAAGAAAAACGGCTGGAGGGCCCCGGTGTTCACATCGGCACGGTCACTGTCCCCGGCAAAACTATGCTGCCAGGTCAGCAGGTAGCCGTACTGGTACTTGCGGGATTTTGCGACAAAAAGGACGTTGGCAAGGCCTGCCGACCATTTCTCGCTGCCGAGTTCATGCTCAGTGGCGGTAGGCATGGTCATCTGAGGTCCGACACCGAAACTGACGGCCGGATCACCTGTGTCGATAAGATATGCGGCGAATACATTGAAATCCCCAAGTCCCGTCTTCTTATCGTTGTCCGGGGGAATGGGAAAGGTGTTGAGCGGCAATGATGCCCTCCCTATCCAGTGCGTTTTCGCGATGGAGAAGGGCTTCGCAAACCGCAGCCAGAATTGGTTGGCGTACCCATCGGTCCCGGTCATATCACCGATGCTGTAGTTCTGCAGGTTGAAGGCGGTCATTTTTGCAAGGGGATTGTTTGCCTGGGCCGAATCATCGCCGCCCACTTCTTGCGCCTTTGCATACGCGGCAGAGCAGACCAGAACGAAAGCCAATAACGGCAGGAATGTAGAGAAGAATTTGTTCATAGTTTTCGTCCCCCTTGTAGGCTCGCTATTTCCTTTCTGCCTTTCCTCACGGTGGGCCCCTCTTCCTTCTCTTTGCCTACGAGGTCTGGAGCACCGTCTCCTTCATGCAGTCGCTATAGACGGTGCGGGCGCGTGATTTCCCTGCCCAATCGTCGTTCGGGTAGTTGTCGAAGTGGCAGCCACGGGTAGCGTGATACATGTGAACCTCCTTGCTGGTGGTGGATACACTCTCCCTGAAAAATTTATGTCAAATGATCCCGCACCGTCTATCCACATTCCGACACGCAGCCGATCTTTCCACCTAAACATTTCAAGGGGATTCGAGGCGAATCTCTGGGGAGTCTCTTCGAGGCGATCGAACGGAGCGTTTGCAGGGCCGAGGCGGTTTTCAAGGCCCGGCGCACCCCATGGAGTCGGTATGAACTCGCCGAAGGCATCAATATCTTCAGGCATGGGCCGTCTCCATGTCCATCAACGCCCCTGCTGCGGTAGATCAGCTGTGGACATAGGCGTCTACAACCCCTTTTGCAAGCTCAAGGGGTGTGCGCAAAGGCCCGGGGGAAGGGTCGAATCAACCCTCGGGGTGGGGGCGAAGCCGAACCTGAACCGGGGGCCGTTGTGGCCACCACAATCCTTCGGCAATTTTCCGGAACGCTCTCTTCTGCCAGTTGCCTGCCCGCGGGTTCTTTCCGGGTCCGGCTGCAAGGTGTTGACGGCGGCGCGGATCTCTGGTCAGATGCCGTTCTGTAGAAGCGACGGCCCGGCTCCGGCCCCTTGGACCGAAATCCCGGCCGCTCACACCGGACAAAGGGGGAAAACCATGGACGAACGATTGAAAGACAGGGCGGCGATCGTGGTCGGGGCGGGATCCACCCCCGGAGAGACGATGGGCAACGGCAGGGCGACCGCTATCCTCTTCGCCCGCGCCGGAGCGTCCGTGATGGCGGTAGACCGGCGGGCCGACTCGGCCGAAGAGACCCGGAAGATGATCGAGGCCGAAGGCGGCACGGCAATCGCCTTCGAGGCGGATGTGACGCACGCCGACGACTGCAGGCGTATGGCCGAGGCCTGCGTCGAGGCCTACGGCGGCATCGACATCCTCCATAACAACGTGGGCATCGGGACAGGCGGCGGGCCGACGGACCTGCCGGAAGAAGAATGGGACAAGGTGCTGGACACCAACCTCAAGGCGATGTTCCTGGCCTGCAAGTACGTACTCCCCCACATGGAACAGCGGGGAAAAGGAGTCATCATCAACATTTCATCCCTGGGAGCCATCCGGTTTCCCCCCTATCCGATGCTCGCGTACAGCGTTTCCAAGGGAGGGGTCAACACCCTGACGCGATCCATAGCCATGCAGTACGCGCACCAGGGCATCCGATGCAACGCGATCCTGCCGGGCCTCATCGAAACGCCGATGGCGATCGAAGGCATCTCGGAACAGTTGGGCATGCCGAAGGAAGACCTCATCCGCATGCGCAACGAGGCCGTCCCGATGAAACACATGGGCGATGCCTGGGATGTGGCGCATGCCGCCCTCTTTCTCGCCTCGGACGAAGCGAAGTACATTACCGGAGTGCTCCTGCCCGTGGACGGAGGCCTGACCTGCAAGGGATAAAGGGAACGCTCCCGCACGAGAGGGGAACCCCACCGCTGTAAAGTAACCGAGATGTTCGCAACCGCGGACTCTCACAGCCAGGGAGGCCAAGGTATGCCGGAAAGGCCGGAAAGAGAGGGGCTCGGCCGCGACCACGTCATGGAACGCGAAGGCGTTCGCTGGGAGGATACGACCGACGAGGCTGATTTCTCCCCCTATATGCCCGAAGCGGAATACCAGGCTCGCATCCGTCGGGCCCGGGAGCTGCTGGCGCAGCACGGTATCGACGCCATGATCCTGTTCGCTTACGGCAACAAGCAGTACTACGCAGGATTCATGGAGTCCAACTACCGGTTCACGGACAAGTGGCGGCACTGCCTGATCGTCTCCCAGGATCACGAGCCGGTTTTCGTGGGCGAGGCGGTCCTCAACAGCAACCTGACCAAGACCACCTGGCTGAAAGACGTTCGCCTCTGGTCGGCCATCCGGGTCTGGCGCATGCCGACCCGTTTCATGGACGTACTCGTGGAGACGATGCACGACCTCGGTCTGCACAACAAGGTCATCGGCATGGAGCACGGCCCGGGCCACATGATGCAGGCCTCCTACGCGGAGCTTCGCGAAATCGAGCGGAGGCTGCCCGACGCGCGTTTCGTGGCCGCGGACGAATTGATCTGGCGACAGCGCATGATCAAGACCGACTGGGAGATCTCCCTGTACCGCGAATTCCTGCCCAAGGTGCAACGTGTCTGGGAGGCCGGCTGGCGCGCCATCCGCCCGGGGATTCCCGAGCAGGATGTGCACCGCGAGTTCTGGAAACAAATGGCCGAGGAAGATCTCTACAACACCCCGAGCTGGCACAATCCCCAGCTCTTCCTCTGCGGCACCGACGCCCCGGGACGCTGGCGCCTGGTCACGCCGCCCTTCTACCACCGGATCATCCGGGAGGGCGACCAGGGCTTTGCCGACGGCGGCGTGAGCTACAAGGGGTACTGCAGCGATATCCAGCGCTGTTTCTACGTAGGCGACAAGCTGCCGCCCCGGCTCGCGGACCTGTCCAGATGGGGGCGGGACGCATACGAAAACACCGTCCGCAGCATCGTCCCGGGCATGCGGGGCTGCGACGTCTTCAAGACGGCCGAAAAGGAAGTGTACCGCCAGGACTGGAACCAGCTCGTCCCGATCGATTTCGTGGGCCACAGCATCGGCTCCCTCACCCACGAGCCTCCTTTCATGGCCGAAGACGATCTGACCGAACTCGAGCCCGGCATGATCCTGTGCATCGAGGTGGGCTGCTTCGGCGACGACCTGGTCTGGTTCGGCAACATGCCCGAAGACATCTATCTGGTCACCGACAAGGGCCTGGAGCTGCTCGGCGTGGATCTGCCCCGGGACATTTGGCTGTGCGGATGACGCAACGGTACCCGTAAACTGACAAGGGAGAAGCATTGATCAAGGCCGCAGGGATGAAGCATCTGTTGAACAGGCGAGGCACAGATGTTACCTTGAATGCAAAGGTAAACAGCATGCCCCTGTGAAGATGAGGCAGTCGTGGAATTTGACGATCTCGTTGAATTGTTACGAGCGCTTGAAAAAGCCAAGGTGCGCTATGCCGTCGTCGGAGCCGTCGCCCTGAACTTCCACGGATTGGCGCGGGCAACTGCAGATATTGACTTGTTTGTTTCACCCGATGAGCAAAATGTTGATCGCTTGAAGGCCGCTCTTCAATCGATTTTTTCCGATCCGGAGATTGAAAAGATCCGTTATGCGGATCTTGCAGGGGCCTACCCGGCGATCCAGTATGTGCCGCCTTCCGGGGTTTACCATATTGATATCCTGAGCCGGTTGGGGGCGGCCTTCACCTTTGAGGACATCGAGACTCAGGAGATGGAATTCGAAGGAATTCGCGTACGGGTGGCTACGCCCGGGATGCTGTACCGAATGAAGAAGGATACCGTTCGTATGCAAGATCGAGCGGATGCGGAGCGACTTCGCAAACGGTTCAATCTTGAACCGGAGGACGGATGCCGGTAAGAAAGCTTACCTCTCTCGAGCAAGCGGAAGAGCGGTGTTGGCTTGACCCGGCGGATCCCTTGCTGCCCCGTCGCATCGCCTCCGTCTGGAACCTTGCAAATCGCCTCTTCAAGCGTCGCTTTCCGCCAGGTGTACACAAGTACCGATCCATCGAAGAACTCAATCGCCAGGTGGAGACCTGGGAAACGCAAGAGTAGCGAGATCCACCCATATCGGTCTCCAGGGCTTGGGCTTCATGCTTCCGACAAGGGCCTGTACTCGGCGTGGATCTGCTCCGGGACATTTGGCTGTGCGGATGACGGAACGGAAACCCATGGGCGTGAAAGAATGGTTGGCCGGCCGCAACTTCAAGGGCAAGCTGCTCCTTGCGTTTCTGGCGACCCTATCGACCGGAATCACCGAGGCCGTAATGATCGGCCTTCTCTTCCTGGGGGGTGTGCGGTCCGCCGAACAAAGAATCAACCCGCTGCTGGTCCAGGTGGTGCCGGAGATCCCGGCAAATGCGGAGAAGATCCTTTCCTGGCATGCCGGCTATGTGGCCGGCGGCTACATCCTTCGCCTTTCCCGGGACGGCAAGGTGAGCGGAGAGCCCCAGCGGCGGCACAGCGGGGTCCAGGATGTACGATACCAGGTGTTCGGCCGCGTTCCCCTGCGCCATGGCCGGTGGCTCATCAAGCCGCTGGACTTCCGTGGGTGGATCCGGATCCTGGAGCCCCCCGGAGAAGAAGGCTGCAAGGCCTTGAGGCTTCTCGTAGACGATTTTTACTCCGGGGGGAGTCCCTGTGCGTTCGAAGTATATTTCGCGAGTTCTTAAGCCGACCGTTGCCGTCTTCTACCTGCTGGTCTTCCTGGAAGCCTTCTACATGGTCAGCGTGTTCGGGCTCGTCATGGGCGCGGTCTACGCCCCGGTGGAGCGGCTTCTGGACCGCCATCCGGCCACGAGCTGGCTGCTGAGCTTTTACCTGCCGCATTTCTACAGGCCCTCCTGGGGGCCTCTGACCGTGAGCACCTATTCCGGCCTGGGCATCCTGATCTGGTTCGCGGGCCTCTGGATCTTCTTTTACAGCGCCCTCCAGATCTATGGCACCAAGCTGGCCGGGGGCGCCGCGATCACAGGAGGATTTTATCGCTGGATCCGCCATCCCCAGTATCTGGCCTTCATGATCGTTCCCCTGCCCTTCCTGTTGATCTGGCCGCGTTATCTCCTGCTGGGGATGTACGTCTTTCTCGTCCTGTTTTACATCGCCCTGGCCTTCAAGGAAGAGCGGGAATGTCTGGTCCGCTACGGGGAGACCTACAGGGAATTCCGCGACGCCACGGCCATGTTCCTCCCGGGCATCCGGGTCGAGCGGCTGCTGGAGGCCGGGTCCCGCCGGCTACCGGCCCGGCGCATGGTAAGGCTCACATGTGTCATGGTCCTGGCCGTGTGCCTGATAGCGGGCGTGCTGTTCGCGGCCGCCTCTTTCTCGAGGGCATGGACCCGGCGCATTCCCCAACTGCGGGACGCCTCTTCCCTCTGGGTGCCCCTCCTGTATGCCGACCACGAGAACCTCGCCGCCACACGGGATCTCCTGGCCCGGGATGCCCCGGTACGCAAGGCCCTGGAAAGGCTTCGAAGGCAGGGGGCCCGGTCCTTCTACGTCCTGGTAATCCCCTGGGGAGAACAACACTTCTTTATCGACTACCTGGGATGCCTCCAGCCCCCCCACCCCTGGAACGGACATCCCGGCGAGGATTACTGGGCAAGCCGGGATCTGCCCGCGGTATCCCGCAAGGCTTTCCGCTCGGTGGTCTTCTTCGCCTCGCACACCCGCCTGCCGGAAGGGGGCTCTTTGCTCTATCGCATACTCCTGCATGCAGGCACCTGGCGGCCCGCTTACATGGCCGGCGTGGACCTGGATGCGGGCAGGGTCGTCTCGCGCGTGCTGCTCAAGGAACAGGCCTCTCAGGCCTGCTCGGCCCTGCGCGTTCCCCTGCTCTGACAAGGCCCATCCACCCTCCGGGCCGCGCTTCATCCGCCGGGTCCGATGGGAAGGCCCTATTTTCGGACCATCTGCGCACCGCACTTCGGACAGGATTGGTCAAAGCATGGAACGCCCGCCTGATGCGGCATGGTGGCGCCGCAGGAGGGACATACACACTCCCCGCC
>WFRX01000106.1 GCA_015486285.1 bacterium | reverse complement strand
CGTATCAATGCTCGAGAGATACTCCTGCTTTGTCATCATGTTCATGGCTCCTCGAGAGGGGTTCTTTGGGTTGTGTGGGCGGTAGGTTAACCCGGCCCCCGCACTCGAAAGTCCGGGGGAAAACAGGCCTCTACCAACAGAATTAGGGAAGCGCATCCGGAAGTCAAGGCGGGACGGCGGACCTCACTCCCCCGCACCGGACTTCCGTCAATTCAGCAGGTAGGAAAACATGAACGAGATCTGGTCCCGGTCCCGGAAGGCGCCGAAGTTGGTGAAATTGCCGACGATCCCGCTGTACTGGATGTTGAACCGGAAGGGCTCCCGGAGAAACATCACCGACGGCATGAACAGCCAGGCGCCGCGGACGTCGTACGCCAAGACAAGCTGGGGATTGATGAAGCCGTTCATGTAGTTCGTCCGCGCCAGGAAGGTAAAGGTATGCTCCGTCTCCCGGAGGCCCGCGAAATCGAGCGGCTTGGGATAGAGGGCCAGGAGCTGTTTCTGCCGCTTGTCATAGTCGGGAATCCACTGCCCGAAGTACTGCATGGAAATCATAAAGGTGGTACGCGGATTCAGCGGGCGAATCCACAGGTACTTGTCGAAGCCGATCATGTACCGAAGGATATCCTTTTTCGGGACCTTCCCGCCCGTGGGGTTGATGGGCAGCGAGGTCATCCCGAGTTCCTCCAGATCGACGCCGGTCAACTCGCTGATCAGGTCGACCAGGGCGGGGGGCATGGGAATGGCCTGGTCGGAAATCTTGAGATTCTCTTGCGGGATGAAGACCGGCTCATCCCAGAACCAGGCCGCCTCCCCGCGCCAGATGATGTCCGTATGGGGGTCGCAGTAGTTGAATGAGGCCCCCGTGATCTGCACATCCGACCAGATCAGCTCCTGAAACAGGGAGTCGGTCCCCGTCACGATCTTCGTCCCCGGCTCGACCCCCAGCCGGGCGGTGGGCATGTCCAGGAAGGTCTTGTAGTGGGCAAGCGTAAAGTTGAGGTTATTCCCCAAGACGCCCATCACGCGCACCCCCCACCGGCTGTTGGACATCTTCTTGCCGGGCGTCACGAGGACCTTGCGCATGCCCGTATCCGGGATCGGGGCGGCGTAGGCCGTGCCCGCGGGCGCATAAGGCGCAACGTGCGTGTCCCAGAACCCCGGGACCCAGAAGACCTCCACCATGGCCGAGGAGACCGGCCCGATGTTGCCGAAGTTGTAACTCCCCCGGAGCATCCACAGGGGGATCCGCCGGTCGTCCAGGTCCTCGAAGGGCCCGCCGAAGGTGTTGTCCAGCGGGTTGATGGCATCGAGGAGGCGAAAGGTGTCGGTCTCCCCCCAGGCCAGGTTCTGCCTGCCCAGGCGAAAGAAGAGAGGCCCTCGCGAAAGATCCAGGTAGCACTCCCAGAGCTCGTAGCTCTGTTTGAATTCGTCGATGTTCTCCTTGTCCGCGTCCCGGACATCCTGGAAGGCCCGGGGGCCGAAGTCGTAGACTCCCTCGTAGAGGAAGCGGCCCACGATATGGTATTTCGCGAAAATGTCCAGGGCCTTGAGAGGATAGAGAAGGGCGAGATCCTGCGTGAGGTTCATCAGGTCATGGTTGATTTCGATCACGCCCAGGTTGCGCCACTGTACCAGGTTGCCCGCCGCGATGTCGTGGGGGTACGTCCAGCCCTCCGAATGCTGGAGCCGTATCGAGGTCCGCGTCTGCACCTTCCCGATGACCTCCAGGGTCCTGGCATCATCGATGTAGACGGCCCTAGCCTGTGCCGCCCACCCCAGGAAGCAAAGCAAGAAAAAAATGCCCGCCGGCTTGTGCCCTTTTCGGTAGATCATTTTCCCCCCAACTCGTCTCGAGCCCCGAAAAAGTAGCGCCCCTTCCGCTCATCCGGTCTTCGCGGCGGTCCCCATCCTCTTGATGCTCTCTTTCATCGGCCGAATCGAATCGATCAACCCCGCGATCCTGCCGCCCCCATTCCTTTCAAAAGCTCTCTGACGATAATCAGCTTCTGAATCTGCGTGGTCCCCGCGCCGAACTCGATGCCCTTCACGTCGCGATAGAACCTCTCGACCGGAAATTCCTTGATGAACCCATAGCCGCCGAAGATCTGCATCGCCCTGTCCACCACCCGGATCCCGGCCTGGGAACAGAAGAGCTTCGCGTACGAGGCCTCCAGCCTCACGCGCTCCTTTTGCTCACACTGGGTCGCGGCCCAGTAGGCGAGGATCCTGCCGGTCTGCACGTCCGTGGCCATGTCGGCGAGCATCTCCTGGATCATCTGAAAACTCGCGATAGGGGCTCCGAACTGCTTTCGATCCATGGCATACCGGAGGGCCGCATCCAGGGCGGCCTGCGCGACACCGATCGGGGCGATGGAATAGACGATCCGTTCCCGGTCCAAGCCGCTCATCAGGACCCGGACCCCTTTGTTTTCCTCCAGCAGGACGTTTTCCGCGGGCACCTCGCAATCCTCGAAGATCAACTCTCCGGTCGGCGAGCCCCGGACCCCCATCTTCTTCAAGGTCTTCCCCGTGGAGAATCCCGGGAACCCCTTCTCCACGATGAAGGCCGTGATACCCTTGGCGCCCGCATCCGGGTCGGTTTTGGCATAAACCACGGCCACATCCGCCACCGGACCGTTCGTGATAAACATCTTGGTCCCATTGAGGATATACCTGTCCCCCTTGCGCACCGCCCGGGTCCGCAGGGACATGGCATCGGAACCCGCCTCGGGCTCGGTGATGCACAGGGCCCCGATCGCCTTCCCGGAGATCAGGTCAGGGAGATATTTCCGCCGCTGCGCCTCGTTGCCGTTCCGGTAGATATTCTCCGTGCACAGGATCGCGTGGGCGCCGTATGTGTTCGCGGTGGAGACGCACCCGCGGGCCAGTTCCTCCATCACGAGAACACAGGACAGGAAGCCGGCCCCGCTCCCGCCGTGTTCCTCCGGGATGGAGATCCCGAAGAGGCCCATATCCGCCATGGCCCGGAAGCTCTCTTCCGGGAACCGCGCCTCTTCGTCGAGATCCGCGGCACGAGGAATGACATCGTTATCCACGAACCTCGCCACAGTCTCCTTGAGCATCCTCTGATCGTCCGTCAGTTCGAAATTCATTGACCGCCCTCTCCCCGGTTCCCCGTTGGCTCGATGCCCTTGAAGATGAACTTGCACAGGTCGTCCGTCAGGCTCTCCGGCGGAATTTCCCGCTGAAAAATCACGCCCGTGAGACAGACGTGCTCGATGCACCCGAAGATTCCCTGCCGGATCATCTTCGGGGGAATGTCGTCCCGGATCTCCCCGTCCCGCACGCCCTCTTCGATGATCTCCAGGAGGATATTGCTCTCCGCCCTGACCAGCTCGTAGGTTTCGCTCTTGTAATAGTCCGGATGGTTCCGGACTTCCAGAAAAAGGATCTTCGCGAAGACCCGGTTGGTGGAATAGACGTTGATGTGGGACCAGATGAGTTTTCGGATCTTGTTCAAGGCCCCTTTGATCCCCTTCAAATCGGTCTCGAACTGGACCAGGTACTGCTCCAGGTACTCTTTCAGCACCTGATGAAGGAGGCCGCGCTTGTCTTCGAAATACTTGTAGATGAGCGCCTCCGTCACCCCGGCCTTCCTCGCGATCTCCGCGGTTGTGATCGCGCTGAATTCCTTCTGTTCGAGCAGGGAGATGAATGCATCCGCGATCTTGATCCGACCCGGCGGATAGGGCCGCTGTCGTGTACCCCCCCCTCGATGGCCCTTGCCCGCCTCGACAGAAACAGTCTTCGGTCTTGCCATCTCTCGGTCAGCCTCCTCACTCCTCATATTTCCGCTATTGGTTGGTAATCATTACTACACATGGTATCTTATAACTATATGAAATTAAAATATTTTTAATTCGGAATGAAACAAAATTAAAAGAGTAATCCCCTGATTATGTTAGTTTTACCCACTCACGGAAAGGTTGTCAAGGTATTTTCCCGTGTCGCGGTAGAGCGGGCCCGGTTCCGGACCATGGCGGCTGCGAACCGGATCGAACCCTTCCGGCACGGCGATCGATTGTCTAAGACATTGTTCTATCTTGTTGATCTCCATTCCGATTTTCGCTATGATTACAAGAGGTGTGCCTTGTAGGGATTGGGGCGCGCCGCCAAGGGGCCCCGCGGAATGCTCGCAACTCATCTCCGGCGTTGCAGAGGACCGATACGAGACGAGATGAAAAGGCAACCCATCGTTCTATTGATTCTGATCGGCGTCCTGTTCGCGGGATGCCATAAAGACGAAATCTATTACGACGGGAAGTCGACGCACCAATGGATCAAGACACTCAAAGACAGGGACCCGGAGGTGCGGAGATCAGCGGTCATCGCCTTGGGCAAGATCGGTCTCAAGGATGAGGCGGCCGTGCCGGCACTGATCCGGGCCATGGCAGACCCGGACCGGATCGTTCGGGTGCAGGCTATCATCGCCCTGGGCGAAATCGGTCCGGAGGCAAAACAGGCCGTCCCGGCCCTCACGGCCGCCCTGAAGGACCCGGACAAGTGGGTCAGCCTGCACGCCGTGTCCGCCCTGGGAAAGATGGGGCGGGGCTCCAGGGATGCCGTGCCAGCTCTTATATCGGCCCTGAAGTCCCGCGAAAGGAATGTCCGACTGCACGCGGTGGCCGCGCTGGGGGAGATGGGGCCGCAGGCAAGACAGGCCGTCCCGGCGCTGGTGGAGGCACTGAGGGACGTGCGCATTCGCAAACAAACCCTCGAGGCGCTGGAAAACATCGGCCCGGAAACACCCGAAGCGGCGCCCGCCTTCGTTGAAACCCTCCGGATCTCCGAGCTCCGCATGTTCGCTGCGGAAAAGCTGAAGGGAATCGGCAGGGACGCCGTACCGGCACTCATGAAGGCACTGCACGACGGGGACAGCGATATCCGTGAACTTGCGGCCCGGGTCATCGGCGACCTCGGCCCACAGGCAGCCGACGCGGTCCCGGCCCTTGTCACGGCCCTGGAGGATCCCGACAGGGGCGTCTCCGTGCAAGCGGCCATCGCCCTCGGAAAGATCGGCCCGCAGGCCAGGGATGCGGTGCCGGCCCTTTTTGAAGCCCTGAAAAAGCCGGCGCTCTATGAAGCGAGCATGAAGGCGCTGGAAAAGATCGGCTTCGATTCCAAAGATGCCATTCCGGCGCTGATCGGGGCCCTGGAGTATAAGGATCTGCGCGGGTACGCCGCCGATCAGCTCTTGGACATCGGGCCGGAGGCGGTGCCGGAACTCATCAAGGCCCTGCAGGGCAAGTACGGGCCCGTGCGGGAGTACGCCGCCGCGATCCTCGGCAAGATGGGACCGGACGCGCGGGCGGCGATCCCGGCCTTGGGCGATGCCCTGTGGGACAAGGACAAGCGCGTTCGCGGCACCGCGCAGCGAGCCTTGGAGGAGATCCAGCGATAGCGCCCCCGCCACCTGCCCTTTACGCCGGTCTTGATTCATAATATTCTGGATATTCCGCGCGTCAGCCGGAAGTCGCCGGCTCATTATTGCTTGTTTTTTAAACATTTTTTCCTGTACGGGAGACGATGATGGCGCAAGAGACCTTGAGCATGTCCGGTTTCCGAAATCTATCCGTGGAGGAGCGCCTGACCTACCTGGTGCAGCAGGGAGAATTGAACGAGCAGGATGTTCAGCTGCTCGTAGCCGCCCAGGAAGCCGTCCGGGTTGCATCCACCACGGTGGAAAACGTAATCGGTGTTTCCTATGTGCCCTTGGGCATCGCAACCAACTTTGTGATCGACGGCAGGCCGGTCCTCGTCCCGATGGCGATCGAAGAGCCATCGGTCATCGCCGCGGCTTCCAATGGAGCCAAGTTTTCCCGGGAAGGCGGCGGAATCACGACGGAATGCGATGATCCCTGGATGATCGGGCAGGTGGAGATCCGGGGCATTCCGGATCTGGCGGGCGCCCTCGAACGCTTGAAACGGGAAAAACCGAGATTGATCGAGCAGGTGGACCAGATCCATCCGCGCCTGCAGGCCAGGGGGGGAGGCGCCCGGGACATCGAGTTCCGCGTCCTGGACGAGCCGAACGGCCACATGGTCGCGCACCTGCTGATCGACTGCCGAGACGCCATGGGCGCGAACCTCATCAACACGGCCTGCGAGGCCATGGCCCCTACATTCGAGGAACTGACGGGTGGAAAGGTCGGGCTCCGAATCCTGTCCAACCTGGCGGATCGCCGCTGCGTGACAAGTCGCGTACGCATCCCTGTAAGCTCCTTTGTGAGCAAGAGCTTTTCCGCGGAACGGGTCGCGGAGGGAATCGTTGCCGCCTCACGATTTGCCGAACTGGACCCCTACCGGGCCGCCACGCACAACAAGGGAATCATGAACGGGGTCGATGCCGTCATCCTTGCGTGCGGCAACGACTGGCGAAGCATCGAGGCCGGCGCCCACGCTTACGCCTGCCGGGACGGCGCCTACAAGCCTCTGGCGGTCTGGCGTCTCGAGGAGGCCGATGACGGCCGGTTCGTGGTAGGCGAACTCAGGCTTCCGATGGCGGTGGGCATCGTCGGCGGAGGCGTTTCGGTCAACCGGATCGCCCAGGCTTGTCTGAAGCTTGCGAAGGTCCGGAATGCGTCCGACCTGGGCAGGATCGCCGCGGCCGTGGGACTCGCCCAGAATCTGGCCGCCGTCCGCGCCCTGGCTACCGAGGGCATTCAACGGGGACATATGTCCATGCATGCCCGCAGCATCGCCCTGACCCTGGGCGCGAGGGGCGAAGAGCTGCAGCACGTGGTTCGGGACGTGGTCAAGAAAGGGGACATCACGACCGATGCCGTCCAACGGGCGCTGACAGAGCTGCGAGGTCCGGACGCGGGATTGACGCGGGCGATCAACAAGGCGCTCGGATACGCACTCGACACCCAGGAGGCCAGCGGGAAATGGTCGGGATTGTCCAGCCCGCGGATCTTTGAAACGGCCATCGTCGTCGTGGCCCTGGACAGCGCGGGAGAACATGAAAAGGCGGTGCAAAAGGCGAGGCTCTGGCTCCGGGGGCAGGCCATTCAGGATCATCATCAGGTAGCACAGACCTACGAGCAGATGGCCTATTCCCTCGCCATGGAGCGATTCGGCGCCATCGATCTGTCCGACCCCCTGCTGTTCGATCCGGTCTTCCTGCGGAAGACCGAGACCCTGGCGGCCCTGGCCAGTTTCGCCGGCCGATCTCTGAATGCATACGTCCCGAAGGAGCGCATCCTGACCGGGATCCGGGAACTGACGGATACCGAGGAAAAGCGCGAAACGATCAAGCCCTGGGCGCTCGCCGATATCCTTTCCGTGCGCGTCCTCCTGGGCGACCTCGAGGCCACGGAACCCCTTCAGGCCCTCCAGTGGAAGGACGGGTCGATATGGAACAATCCCGTCTCTACCGCCATGGCCTTCCTCGCCTTCAGGGAAGCCAACCGTGTGCGGGAGGCCAGGCTGGCCGCTTCCTACCTTGTCGGTACGCAACAGGATGCGGGCTACTGGAACTACGTCCGTCTCGACATCTGGGGCACCTCGAGCTTCATCCAGGCCTTTTCGGCCGATCTGGAGTTCCGGAACAACGGCCTGCCCCAGGCCATGGCCTTCCTCCTCAGGAACCAGAACGAGGACGGCGGGTGGGGCTATTCCGCGGGCATCGTCTCGGACAATGAGTCCACTGCCCAGGTCATCATCGCCCTGAACCAGGCGGAACGATTCGAAGAGGATGAAGAGGTGAGGGCCCAGACCCGAAAGGCGATCCGTGCCGGCCTCGGTTACCTGGAAAAAGGGCGCAGACCCGACGGGCTCTGGTCCACCTGGCAGTCTACGAGGGATGTGGTCGTCGCCGATGTGCTCGGCCATATCATGGAGGCGATTCGCTCATGCGGCAGGGAGGAGCCTTTCGATTTCAGCAGGCAGATCGAGTGGCTGGCGAGCCGCCAGGACCTAGACGGGGGCTGGACCGGCGGCTTCTATCGAAATTTTCCCTGCGTCCAGGCCGCCGTGCTCCGGGGCCTTCCCGCCCAGGAGGGCATTGCGGTCAAGGGGCGTGCCGCCCTGCTCGCCGCCGTGAACAACGACGGGGGCTGGGGGATTACGCCGGGGGCCTCGTCCTGCGCGAGCGCAACGGGCATCGCCATCACGGAGCTGTGCCGCTGCGATGCGGATCGCTACCGGACCGCGATCCGAAACGGCGTGGTCTACCTCCTGGACCGGCAGAAAGCGGACGGAAGCTGGCCGTGCAGGCCGGAGATGTACGGGCCGAGGCCCCTGCTTTTCTACGTGGAGTCCGTTTCACACGCCTTGACGGCGAGCGGACTGATCGCCGCCCGCTCAACCGGGATTCATCCCTGAGGCCTTTTCGCGAAAAAAGGGCGCTCCATGACCCCATGGTTCCACACAATTCACATCTTCGCCTTCCTCCATTCCCTGTACGTTCACGGCAGGAAGCGGAGCCTCGCCTTCCTGGCGATCGGATTCTCCCTGGGGCTCGCCTCGGAACACCTGGGCGCCGCCTATGGATGGATCTTCGGAAAATTTCACTACCAGCCGGACCGGCTCATGTTCTTCGGCACGGTTCCGATCTTCACGCCCCTGTCCTGGTGGTTGATCCTCTATTGCGCCTATAACACCACGAACCTGATCATCGGAGACCCGGGCGGGAGCGAGGGAAACAAGGGGCGCCGTTTCCTTGCGGTCCCCCTGATGGCCGGCCTGGACGGACTGATGGCGATGAATCTCGACATGCTCTTCGATCCGATCATGGTCTGTCCGGAGCGCCGACGATGGGTCTGGGAATTCGGCGGCAGCTACTTCGACATCCCGATCCAGAACTTCCTCGGCTGGTTCCTGGTTGGGTTCACCATCAGCCTGCTCATCCGTCTGTACGACGCGCGAGCCGGCGGGAGCGTTCCCCTGGGTGGACGGGTTGTCCATTACCTGCCTTCCGGCCTTTATTTACTCATGTTTGCCTTGTTTGCCCTGTTGAGCCTTGTCGACGGATATCCCCAGTACGCCCTGATCGGATTCGCAGGCATGGTGCCCTTTGTGCTCCTGGCGGCCGTACGAGCCTGTCTCTCGCTCGGGGCCGCACCCGGACACTGAGAGTACTCGACGGCATGAATACGGTCACGGAACAAGGAGGCTGAAGCACACGAGGGGCAAGACGCGAGGAGGGCGAATACCGGCAGTATTGTACCGACGAATAATGCAGCCCGCCGGGACGAATCGGCCTCCGAATGCGATTCTATTTTTGAGTTCGAGCACTTAGTTTGGCGGGCGAGAAAACCGATATCATGCTGGGAGGAGTGCATCTTTATGGAACCGACAAAGGCCCTCGATCCGGGCGCCGGGCAGGAGAAGGAGTCCATCCCGAGGATATGCTACAGGCTGCTTGCGGATGCGATTATCGACCGGCTCCGGCGGAAGGAAGCCAATTCCCTCATCACCAACTTCATGCTCCTCCTCGCTTTCCACTTCCGCGTCGCGGACCTCGCCATCCGGCTGGCGGTCACCTTCGTGTTGAATGTCCTCGTTTATTTCATCAACGATTTCATCGACGTGGAGGTGGACCTGGCGAACGAGAAAAAAGACCACGCCAAGGCATTGTACATCAAGGAGCACAAAAGGACCGCCTTCGCCCTCATCGTCTGCCTGAGCGCCGCCCTCCTGATCCTGACCCTGCTGTACAGCAAGAGCGTCTGTTTCGGCGTGATCCTGGCCCTGCTGATCATCTTCCTGTACACCGACTATTTCAAAAACATGGCCTATTTCGATATCATCGGCTGCTTCGTCTGGGGGGTCTCCATGGCGTGGCCGGCCATTCCGGACTTCTCGCCACAGGGAATCAAGCTCATTCTCCTGATTGGAATCTTCACCGCATCCTTTGAGGTCGTCCAGTGCATCAAGGACTACGATTCCGACAAAGAGTACGACCTGAAAACCACGCCCATCGCGATCGGCATCCCCGGGGCCTTCCTGCTCGCACGAGCCCTGTACGTGCTCGCGGCGGGTTACACCGTATTCGTCCTTGGGGAAATCCAGGGGGTCTTCCTGCTGGTGCCGCTGTTCTTCAGTACGGACCAGGAAATGGACACCTACTGGATGAAGCTGCGGGTGGTGTACGGGATCGTCTGGGTCACCATCATGGTGCGCCTCTTCTTCGGCTGGTATGCGGGGTAGCGAGATGAATCTCACGGAAAACCGAAAAATCGAACATCTGGACATTTGCCTCAAGCAGGATGTCGAAACGGGCGATCCGCTTTTCAACGACGTGCGTCTCGTACACCAGTCCCTTCCGGAGACGGATCTCGAGGACATAGACATCTCCTGCGAGTTTCTCGGCAAGAAGCTCGATCTTCCCCTGTTGATCGCGGCGATGACAGGGGGCTGCGAAGAGGCCGAAGAGATCAACGAAGCCCTGGCCGGGGTGGCTGAAAGAAAGGGGCTCGCCTTCGGCGTAGGGTCCCAGCGTGCCATGATCGAGCAGCCGGAACTGACCCGCACCTTCTCCGTACGATCCACGGCCCCCTCCATCCTCCTCCTGGGAAACATCGGGATCACGGCCCTGAAGCGGCTTCCCCACGACCGGGTGGTTCGCGCCGTCGAAGCGATCGAGGCGGACGGCCTCTGCGTACACATCAATCCCGCCCAGGAACTCTTCCAGAACGAGGGGGATCACGATTTCTCCGGCTGTGCAAACGCCTTGGAGAGTCTCTGCTCGGCGGTGCCTTTCCCGGTCATCGGCAAAGAGGTGGGCAACGGGATCAGCAGAGAAGCGGCGGAACGGCTGAAGGGGGCGGGCGTACGGGCCATCGACGTGGGCGGCCTGGGGGGCACGAGCTGGAGCCTCATCGACAGCCTCCGGTCCGGGAAAGACGTCTCCCAGTACGGGGCGTGGGGAATCCCAACGGCGGCGGCCGTCCTCGAGGCGCAGGTAGGGCTCCCCGTGATCGCGACCGGCGGTCTGCGCAATGGGCTTCACATGGCCAAGGCGATCGCCCTGGGAGCGGACCTCTGCGGAATCGCCCTGCCTTTTCTCCGGATTCTGGCCAGGGATGGGATCCCGGGTGTCGAGGCCTTCGTAGAGGGCCTGAAACAGGATTTCCGCCATGCCCTCTTTCTCACGGGCTGCAGCAATATCGCAGAGCTCCGACGGACGAGTTTCCTCCTCGAGGCGGGGTTGAAAGAGTGGGCGGACCAGAGGAATCTTGGATGAATCCACTACGATGAAATCCCCGTTCCGAACCTGTTCGATCCGCTGGATCCTCTCCTGGGCGCTCCTGGCAGGCCTTTTTCTCGAGCTGAGCCTTCGCCTCGTGACCGCGTACAAAGAACCCAAGGGGCGATTCATGTGGATGCTCGGTAAAAATCGCCTGCAAATCATGGGACAGCGGGACGGATACCGGTTCTTCACGGGCAGGAAGGGCCAACGGGTGGAATACGGAAACCTCCGCATCGATTTCAATAATCTCGGGTACCGCTCCACGGCCCGGGAAATTCTCCCCAAGGGCGCCGACGTGTTCCGGATCGCCTGCTTCGGCGATTCGGTGACCCTCGGGCAGGTTCAGAGGGAGTACGAGAACACCTGGCCCGGCGCCGTCGAGAAAATCCTGAACGACCTGCCCGTGTCGAAACGGGTGGAGGTGTTGAATTTCGGGATGGCCCACTACACCTACTCCACCAACCTGGTGAATCTCGCTCTCATTGGTGAGTACATCCAGCCGGACATCGTCGTGTTCCTCGTCGGCCCCAACGACTTCGTCTGCCTGTATACCCGGCATTATGAGGCGGACGGCAGCCACGACGGTCAATGGCTGCTCCCCATAGCCGATGCGACCTGGGGATTTCACCCGATCGGCAACATCCTGGAGCACAGCCGTGTGTGCAACCTGCTCTACGGGTCGGCGGTCAAGTTCCTCGTGTTCCTGGAAGCGACGAAGATCTTCAATTTCAGCCTTTCCGAGAAAAACCTCCCGCCCCGGCTCCAAAAGATGGCGGACCATCTCGCCACCCTGTGCATTCTTTCCAGGGGCCTGGGGGCGACCCCCGTGCTCTGTACGTATCTCTACGACCGGCAAAGGCTGGTGGAGGGACGGGGCGAGGCATTCTTATCCGTACTCGACAGTGTGGACGACACCATCCGCAAGGTAGCGGAGAAGGAGGGCGCCTTTCTCGTAGAGGCCAACGATCAATTGAAGGAGCACCACGAGGATTTCCTCGACGACTTTCATCTGACCGCCGAAGGAAGCAGGAGCTTCGCCCGGATCGTGGTGAAAGGCCTCAGGGAACACGACCTCATACCTATCCGGACCGCTGCCGCACCGGTGCAAACAGAATCGACGGACTGACCGACCATGCTCTTCAACAGCACAGCCTTTGCCATGTTCCTCCCCGTCGCGGTCGGCGGGTTCTGGTTTCTCCCTTTCAAGCTCCGACGGTGGTGGCTCCTGGGAATCAGTTACCTTTTTTACATGGGCTCGGCGCCCAAGTACGCCGCCCTCCTGTTTCTCGTAACCCTTATCAATTACCTCGCAGGGCTCTGGATGGACCGGTGGCCCGCAAGACGGACCCTCGGGATCCGGATCGCGGTCGTATTGAACCTGGGCCTCCTTGCCTATTTCAAGTACGCGAACTTTCTGCTGGAAACCTGTACGGACCTTGTGCGGATGCTGGGAGGAGACACGGAATTCGACGCCCTCAAGATCCTTCTTCCCGTGGGCATCTCCTTCTACATCTTCATCGGAATGAGCTACTCGATCGACTGTTATCGAGGCAAGTTCAAGCCGGTCAGGGATTTTTCCCTCTTCGCGGGTTTTCTTTCCTTTTTCCCCCAGCTTCTCGCAGGCCCTATCGTGCGGGCGGGCCAGCTCATTCCCCAACTGCGCACCCCCGGCCCCTTCCGGCGCGACCGGTTCGAGGAAGGCCTCCGGCTGCTCATGGTCGGCCTTTTCAAGAAGATCCTGCTGGCGGACAAGCTCGCGCCGATCGTCAACCGAGGCTTCTCCGATATTCCGCATCTCGCCGGGACGGATGCATGGGTCGCCGCACTCGCCTTCACCTTCCAGATCTATTTCGACTTCTCCGGGTACACGGACATCGCCCGGGGATGCGCGAAGCTGTTCGGCTACGAACTCCCCGAGAATTTCCGCCTGCCCTACCTGGCAAGGAACCCGAGGGAATTCTGGAGGAAATGGCACATCACCCTGAGTACGTGGCTCCGGGACTATCTGTACATCTCCCTCGGCGGCAACCGGTGCTCCCGACGCCGGCTGTACGCCAACCTGATGATCACCATGGCCCTCGGAGGGCTCTGGCACGGCGCGGCGTGGACATTCTTCATCTGGGGCGTTTACCATGGCCTTCTCCTCGTGATACACCGCAAGTTCCTGGATGTCTGTGACAGGATGCCTTCGCTGAAATCGTTCCTCGAAACACGCGCCGGCGGTGCGGTCGCCGTGGCCACGACCTTCCTGTTCGTCACCTTGGGCTGGGTCTTCTTTCGGGCCGATACCTTCGGTGATGCCCTCGCCGTGTTCGCGGCCATGGCCTCGTCACCGGAGATCGGCGCGGTCACTGAGATGCTGCTTCACTCCACCGTCCCCGCCTTCGCGGCCTGCCTCGTGCTCTACCATGCCGGGCGGATCTTCGTGAGGCGGTTCGCGGGCTTCGTCCCCTTCGCGCGCCGGGCCTGGACCTACACGGCTCTCTGTTCCCTTCTGCTTTCGGTGATCTATTTCACGAACTTCTACCCCGGGAAGGCACAGGAACATCCCGAGCCTTTCATCTACTTTCGATTCTAGAGGGCGGCCCGCGAATGAATGCTTCGGATGATAAGGCTAGGATCCCCGCCGGCGGAAGGACCCGGCTTCCGAGATGGAAGTGGATGGCCGCTCTGCTCCTCATCCTCCTCCTCGGGGCAGGGCTTCGATTCTACCGGATCACGAAACTGGAGCCGGCCATCTGGGACGAGGGGGTGTACCTGCTGGAGGCCCGCTATCTGACGACCTTCTGCACAGGGGTCTGGGAAAGCGCAAGGCTTCTCCTGGAGGAAAAGAGGACCGGGGAAGACGTCTGGAAGAGGGGGGAACAGCTTCCGGGCATCCGTAACGGCATCAAGGGCCTGCCCCCCCGGTACGGGCGCATCCTGCATGACACATTCGTGGCCGCGGCGAATCTTCTCGCGGGGGAACACCCTTACATCGGAAACATGGTAAACGCGGTCTTCGGCACCCTGACCATCCTCGCAATCTTCTTCCTCGGAAGATTGATGTACGACGACCGCATCGGCCTCATCGCGGCGCTCATCCTGGCGGTAATGGGATATCACATCCATTACTCCCGAAGCTGGCTCGCCGAGGCGGATACCATGTTCTTCCTCGTCGCCGCCTTCTTCTTCTACTACAGGAGCCGGGTTCGCACCCCCGAGCTTTCCTATCGAGACATCGCCTTGTGCGGGCTCCTGCTCGGAATCGGTTTCACCGTGCACAATCGATGTATCGTCGTCTTCGGCATGATTTTTCTGCTTGACCTCTTTTTCTTCTGGAGGCCGCACACGATCGTCCGCAATATCAAGCGAATGCGCATTTTTTTATTGACGGGTTTGTTCCTCCTGCCGTCTTTTCTCTGGGAGTCCGTCTACCATCTGGTTTTTATCGTCTTCCGGCGCCTCCGGATCCCGATGACCACCCCCACCTTTCTGGAGCAGGTTCTCCATGGGTTCTGGCATTCCCTGCTGTGGGGATACATCTCCAAGAATTTTCGGCCGGCCGGGTTCCTGACCTTCCCCTATCTCTACCAGCACATGAACGGGATCCCGGCCCTGTTGCTTCTCGTCGCGGGCCTGGGCCTTGCACTTCGGCGCCGTACACTTTCGGATCGGCTCCTGGCCGTCTGGTTTTTCTTTCCCTATGTGCTTTACAGTCTCACCAATGCCGGGGTAACCCGTTTTTTCACCTTGATTCTGCCTCCGGCCGCCATCCTGTCCGCGGCGACCTTCTTCGCCGCCCCGGACAAGGTCAAAAACGCATGGCTTCGGGCCCGAAGCGCGAGGCCATGGTTGCTGCCGGCCGCTCTCATCCTGCTGGTGATTACGGGTGTCGTCTGCAGCTGGACCCGTGTCCTTCCCCCCGCGTCCGGGTATGGAAAGGCAATGGCCCTCCTCGCACGGCGGGGCACAACACGGCAGATCGCCACGGCGCCTCCTCTGTGCCAGGTCTACGTGGGTGTGGACAATGTGAAAAAACCGCCGGAGAGCATGGAGGAACTCGAGGCCCTCTACAAGGATGGATTTCGCTATTATGTGATCGACTACTGCCGGATCCTCTACACCTACTACCAGATGAACCGCGTCGAGGTGATGGACCGGGTCGCGCGAAGGCTGCACCCGGTGATCTCGGTTCCCAACGAGTTCATCGCCAGGCCGCAGAACAGTTTCGAGGGCAATCTCTATTTCTGGGACACCCTCGCCCTCATGAAAAAGGGGAAAACACAGCAGATGGATCGGATACGTATTTTCGATTTACAAGAGTACTTTGTTCCCACTGATTGACATTCTCCCGCCGTTGTGGCTATGTAGGGGTTTGCCATAGACCCCCCCACGAGGAGGCTTTGAGGAAAATGCCGTCAGAAAGCAGAGAAGCTCGGGAAGCACAGAAGCAAACCTATCAGGGCGCCATCGAGAGACGGCGCAGCCTGCTGATCGAAAGAGGGGTGGACAGGGACCGGATCGCGAAGGACCCGCAGCTCAAGCAGTTGAAGGCGAAGCTGCGCAAGACCATGAAGCGGCTCAATGCCCTGACGGCCCTCGAAAAGCAGAAGGAAGAGATGGCCCTTCGCAAGCAGCAGAAGCTCGAGGCGAAGGCGGCGGGAAAATCCGAGGATTCCCCTGAAGAGGGTAAGAAGAAGGAGAAGAAGGGGAAAAAGCAGGAAAAGAAAGAAAAGAAGAAATAAGCATTCTAAAGGGATCGCGCTAAAACTTGTAAAGATTGAGACCGATTTCCTCGCTGAATGCCCGGTCCACCTCGCCGTCCAACTCACGGACCACGATCTCGCACGTCGCACTCACCACCGCGGAATTCAGATGCCCTCCAACGACCCGGTAGTGTTCGTCCGCCAGGTTGGCATGGAGATGAATGTACACCTCGCCCTTCATCCTTGAAATGTTCCCGAAAAGACCGGTTATTTCGTGGTCGCCGACCAGCTCCTTCCGAACATATTCCTTGGTCCGCGTCTTGAACAGCCCGATCGTCGCTTCGCCGGCAGCCCCGATTCCGTATACCATACCGAGCCGAATATCCTTCTCGCGGCAAAAGCGCTCCAGCGTCGAGACGACCTCTTCCCCTTTGTCGATCCGGATCACCCAGTGCTTACCGAAGGCGACCGCTTCCATCGTTCTCCCGACCTTCCCGCATACGACTTCGGGCTATTTCTTCGCCCCTTTCGTCGTTTTCTTCTTGGTTGTTTTCTTCTTCGTCGACTTTTTCGCCACCTTGCCGGTTGCCTTCCGCACCGTCTTCCGGGCCGTTCCCTTCGCGGCCTTCTTTACACCCTTCTTCTTGCTTTTCTTCCTGGCCGTACCCGCGGCCTGAGGACCGGAGGCCAGCTGGAACAAACCGGGGCTCGCCTTCTTGAACAGCCCCTTGTCATTCCGGTACATCATGACCCGCACTTGCGCCTTGAAATCCTTTGCCCTCGTCTGGTAGCGCTTCTCCCGCAGCAAGGCGTCGCAGATATCATTGATGGTAAGCGCCTTCTTCTTCTCCTTCAGGATTTCGACTACCAGTGATGAGAGAGAGGGCTGGGCGATCCTTTTTCGTCTCGGTTTTGCCGACCCTTTCTTCGTTCCGCGAGCCGGCCCCCTGGTCACCTTCGGTATACCAAGGGACTCGATCTCCCGGACAACCGAGGCAAGTTGTTTTTCGAGGGCCTCCCGCCGTTTCTCAAGCTTTTCCATCTTCTCCTTCACAGGAATCGCGCTCTTCAATTCATCCACGGTCACGCTCTCCAACAAGGCAACCAGTTCCGCCTTTTTCATGCTCTGCTCCTTTCACCGTTTTTTCTTTGTCGGCGGTCGGCCCGCCCTCTCCGAAGCCACAAGCAACCGACGATTCCAATCCTATCCGAAAGAGAGTATCAGCTTTATCATCTCTCCCGGCAAATTGCAATCCGCATGCATAGTGTCAAAGCATTTTGTTGAAACACTCTTTTTCGAGGAGCATAGAGTTGTCCAGCACCTGGTTGACCATCCATTTCAGATAGGCATTCACCGATTTCTTCGTTCCTCGAATCGCCATAGTGCTGCCGGAAACGAGCTGCCTGGCCCGGTCACGCACACTTTCCATCAGTTGTTCGTGGGGCACTACATGGTTTACAAGGCCGATCCGGAAAGCCTCTTCGGCATCAAGCATATCTCCTGTCATCAGTAGTTCTTTCGCACGGTTCACTCCCACAAGCAGCGGCCAGATCACGGCCCCGCCATCCCCTGCCACGACTCCGACCTTGACATGTGTATCTCCGAGCCGCGCCCGTTCCGATGCGTAGACGATATCGCAAAACAGCGCCAGGGTGACGCCCAATCCCGCCGCCGGCCCGTTCACCGCCGCAAGAATCGGCTTGTCCACCTCCAGGATGTTCACGATCAGCCTTCGCGCTTCACGGAAAATCCGTTCCTTGGTCCCTTCGAGATCATCCCCCGTGAGAAGGCCGCCGGCGATATCGCCTCCGGAACAGAATCCCCTGCCGGCTCCGGTCAGGATCATCACGTCCGCTTCATCGTCTTTGTCGAAATCCGCGTACATCTCCACGAGTTCGGTATGCAGTTCTGCATGAACCGCGTTCAACGAGGTCGGCCTGTTCAGTGTCGCCGTCAGGATCCGTTCTTCCCTCTCGAAGTTGATGAATTCGTACCTGTCGTAGTCGACCATGTCTGTTCCTCCTCTCTGGATTCACCCCATCTTCATGGATCTCTTCATGAATCGATTTCCTTCTCCCGGGAGATGGAAACGAACATCAGATAGATCACCAGGAGCATGGCCGTGAACATCAGGCTGAACCCCAGGAACCTCAAATTGTTCAAGGGATTCATCAAGGGAACCGCAAGATCCTCGAGCACCCTGCGCGGATGGAGGAACAGATCCCAGCTGTTCCAGCGTTCGAAACGCCCGAGATAGACGCCGATCCCGCTCAAGCCCAGCGCAATCGCCACGAACACCCAGCTCACGATCTCGTTGGCCTGCTTTCTGACCAGAAACTGCATCGTCCGCAAAGATGCGATCGCCAGGAAGCAGCCCGTCCAGGCGAAGGTCGCGATCAGGCCGATGTCATACCACAGCGGAACCGGCGGACGCTTCTCAAGGTGATAGAAATCGGTCACGATGTACGGGGCATTCGGGAAAAAGAGCAGCCACAGCGCACCGGGGACCAGGAGGATCCACCTGCGGTCCGGGAAGAAACGACACCACGCGGCCGCCCACAGGCTGCAGATGTACGGCACCCAGGCAAGGAAGAGATTCCATGGAAGGTTGTCGTAGTACCACCTGCCGCTGTAGGCCACGCGAAAAGCGAAGAAGGCGGCTGCGAGCAGAGTCGACAGCAGGAGGGGGTACAGAAACTGGTTTTTGAAAAAGCGGTGAAGGCCGGAAAGGTTCCGGAACATCGAGCACCTCTGCGTCGATCATCTGGAAACCGGGCATCTCTTTCTGTCGCAAGGCTGCATTGGATGATTGTATTCATCCAGTAGGCTGCTTGTCAAAAGATCGCGCACGCCCCGTACAATGCCGGGGGGTCTTCCTTGAAGGGCGCACGTTCAGCGGCGGGTCGTTACAGGCGGGTACCGGGCCTTATCGATGCACCGCCATCTTGAGGGCTTCCCGGGATTTGTCGTAGTAGGAGATATAGATCGCTCCGGTGTGAGAGACCTCGATGGACGTGAAGAGCCCGGTGTTGCCTTCGCTGTCCACTGTGGCGGTCTCCCATCCTGTCTGGGTCCGGTAAGCGACCCGCAGGTCTCCTCCTCCCTGGCAATCGTCGTCCGTGCTCCTGCCGCAGTAGTAGTAGCTTATGACCGGCTGCCCGTCCAGGCCATAGGCGAGGGAGCAGTACTTTCCCACCTTGTTGTGGGACTCGACGATTTCACGGGTCCAGAACCCGCTGAAGTAGCTTGCGTACCACAGGTCCTGATGCCGTTCGTCGTAGTAGGCGATGCCGATCCCCCCGCCGGGCGTGTTGCGGGCGGACAGGCTCCCTTCCGCACATTCGCATGTGGAATCCACGGTCTGGATTTGCCAACCGAAGTCTCCTCGATGAGCGAACTTCACCGGCTGGTGGTCATCCTCCAGGTTCCCGCAGTATGCGATGCCGGGCTGATCATCTTCATCGAACAGCAGATCCGTATAGTAGCCCCCCCCGTCCAGATCCACTGTCTCCGCTGTCCAGCCGTTGCCCGTGGAATAGGCGTACTTCAAGTCTCTCAGGTGGAAGTCGTTGTAATCGATCCCGGTGCCCAGATCCTGATAGCTGATGCCTGCGAGGCCGAACCCGTCGAACGCCACGGAGGGCCACAGGCCCACCACACCCTCTTCATCCACGGCCTCTGTCGCCCACTCCGCTCCGGTCCAGCTCGCCATCAGCAGGTCGGATTGGAAGGGCCAGTAATACAGGGGCGTCCGGTCTCCCCCCACGAAGGCAAGGACCGGCCGGCCGGCCGGATCGGTGGTCAGGCCGCACCCGGTCTGGGTATCGGTCTCGTGAACGGTCTCGATTTCCCACGTCCAGCCGTCGTACGCCGCATACCGGATCCAGGACACCGTTCCTCCGGCCACGAAATAGGAGATGCCGGGCTGCCCCTGCGCATTGAAATGAAGCTTGTTCAGGATGCCCGCATTTCCGTTGTCATCCACAACCTGGATATCCCAGTCCCCGGCGATTTCCTCCCCGGGGAGCGTCC
>WFRX01000105.1 GCA_015486285.1 bacterium | reverse complement strand
TACCTCATCAACATCGACGGCATTGTGCCCGTGAGCGACGAGCAAGTGCGGGACAACCCGCTGTACCGGGGCCACAGGTGGGCTGAGCCCTCGGTCGCGGACACGCGGCGCCTGCTCAGACACGTCTTCGAGCATCGCGAAGAGGCCCGGGAAAAGGGTCGGGCGGCGCGCGAGCACATCCTCAACCATTTCACGCTCCATGACGCGGCGATCGTCATTGCCGAACGCCTGCGGGAGCTGGAGGAAAGGAAGGCCGCTCGGTCTCCGGAGAACCGGATCCGCCTCGGATCCGGGAACAGGAAGAGAAACGGCCGGGTCCCGGAGCTGCGAATCCTGTACCAGGCCAGGCCGAGCATCTTCCGCCTCAAGGGGGGCGATACGGATGTGATGATCGGATTGATGAAGCGGTTCGAAGAAAACGGGGTGCGAATCGATTTCTCCAGCAATACGAGCGCCGACCTGAGCGAATACGACCTCGTACACATCTTCAATTTCGACACGTCCCTCGCAGTGAACGCGGCCCTGCAGGAAACGCCCTACGTGGTAACGCCCATGTATGAAGACAGGGGCCGGTTCCACGTCAAATCCATGGAGACGGCGAGTCTCTTTCATGACTTTCTCGAGGGAGGCGATCCGAAGGCCCTTGAGAGAGGACTTGCCGGAATGCGGGAGGAAGACCCCGGCGCGGCGGTGCCCCTGGACTACGTCTTTGCCGCGTCCCACGCACGGGCCATCCTGGTCAACGGCAAGGCGGAGATGTCGACCCTGCGCAGAGACTTCCCCAGCGCGGCCCCCATCGAGATGGTTCGGCTCGGATTCGACAGGCCCCTGGCGGGCGATGGCTGTTCCGGTGACCTTTTCGTATCCGAGTACGGCGTGAAGGATTTTATCCTCTGTGTGGGCAGGCTCGAGACCCGTAAGAACCAGTTGATGCTCCTCCATGCCCTGCGGGACGTGGATGTGCCCCTCGTGTTCGTCAACAGCGATACGGTCCAGCCTCATTATGAAGGGCTGTGCAGGCGATATGACCGCCGGGGCGAAACCCTGTTCACCGGAAGGGTATCGAAAGAAATGCTCTTTTCCGCATACAGGGCCGCACGGGTCCACGCCCTGCCGAGTTGGTACGAATTGCCGGGCATGGTCTCCCTGGAAGCGGCATGGCTCGGGTGCGGTGTCGTCTGTCCGGACTGGGGGACGGCCCGGGACTATCTCGGGGATCATGCCTTCTATTGCCGGCCGGACGACCCGGAAACCATCCGGCGAGCGGTCGCCGATGCACTCCGTGAACATCCGTCGGACGCCCTGCGGGAGCGCCTGGCCGGCCTTACATGGGAAAAGATGCTTCAGCGGGTGTACGGGATCTATGAAAGGATCCGGGCCAAGAGGGGAACGGACAAGGAACGCCGACGCCTGCGGGCTCTTGCCGAGTCCGCAAAGAAAGAATTGGTCTTCCACAAGCTGACCGGCAGGGCATGGACGGAGATCCGCACCCGGCCGGCCGAGGCGATCGAAAGCGCCACACAGCTCCTGCAGTACCGGCGGAACAGTTCCACTCTGTACTTCATCCGGGGTATGGGGCATCTGTCCCTGTCCGCGTGCGGGGAGGCCGAGGCCGACTTCAAGGAGGCCATCCGTATCCAACCCTGTTACGGCATGCGGGTGTACCTCTACCTGTCCCTGGCCTTGCTCAGGCAGGGGAAATACGCCGAGGTCCCGGAGGCTCTCCGCAAGGGGCTGAGGCGACATCCCTTTGCCTCCGATGAAATGAAGGCCCTGGCCTACGAGTACCTGGCACGGGCATACAGGGGGACCGGGGAAACCGCGGCGGCGGAAAGGGCGGTACGTATGCTCAGAGTACTCCGGGACCATGCCCTTGGTCCTGAAACGGAGGAACAGAACATTGCCGCATAGTCACGGAGAGCGTATCCAGGATTTTCTGCAAAAAATCTCTCCGCATGCTTTCATTGGATAAGAACAATCCTTGGGCAGGTACATTGTTCTTGATGCATGAATATATGGTGTCTGCATGGCTGGCAGGAGGCATCTCTCTGATGGCGCTGTAAATGCTGTTTTTCTTGGATATAAGACGCATATCATTCTCATAAGCCCATTTGGTTAAGCCGGCTAAATTGCTCTTAAACAGTACGCCATCCCAATTCTTTCCATATTTCCTAATATAGTATTCCAATATTCTTTCCTGTGTGGCGAGAAACGAATCTTTCGACATATTGTGTTGGTAGTCCGCCGGCATCAAAACTTTTCGACCGTACGCTTGCTCTGCTATGGCGTCTACCACATTCCAGATGTTCTTCACTGCATCATCGTAGTCGACAAGAAAGACAGGTAAATTCATTAGGAGGGCATTGGAAATGACCTGAAGCCATCCGTCTTGACCTGCTTCAAGGCAAGCTCTGATTGTGAGAAAGTGCTCAAGAAAGTTCAGTTGGTCAAGATAAACGAATCTTGTATGGGATATGAGATCCTCATCAAGAGCGGGGACAGACAGATATTGATGCTGAATATGTGAACGCAAGATATAGGTCGGACGACGTATGATCACAACCACACAATCAATGGAGTCTCTGTTCTCATGTACAAGGGCGGCAGTGTGAGATTTGTAGATCAAGTAATCGCCACCTTCAGCCGTGCAATGAGAGTTCGGGTCTTGGAGGCTGGGAGCCCCAAATTCTTCGCAATAGCTTTCATAGTCCCTGTTCCTATGCAGAGGCAGCCGGTGCAGATCGCGAATATGGAGAGTCTGTAAGCAATGATAGATATTTGATTCAAAGGAGTGAGCGATGGCCCTCGTAATGAGGAAATTGCCGGACCTCGGAAATGAATAAACCATGATCGACATTGGCAGCCCCCGCTGTTGAGAAAGATGGTCCCCGCATTTTGGACAGGGATCTGTGTGAAACCTTCGGGCGGGAAACACTGTACATTAGGCCCCTCGGTGCCGCAAGCCCGGCACGACTGGAGACCGATGCTTGACTCGCCCTTTCCACGCCTACAAAATGGTGCCCCGGGCCTTGGTTTCTGACCCGCTTATCATCAAGCATCTCCTGGGGTTCCGCACGAGATCGTCATCCCGGATTCCCTTCCCAAGTCGAGGGGGGAACGATCAACACGAGGGATCTGAGAAAGACGTACGGGTAGACACCCCATTCTTGCTGCCAAGGGGAAAAGGATGATCACCAATCTCGGGCTCTTCGCCGGGGAAGACGCTCTTGCGCGCATTCGCGAGGAAGGGCTGACCCCTGCCATGGTGCAGGTGATGGCGGGCGCGGCCGGTGGCCCGAAGTGGCTTGTGCTCTATCACCTCGATCGGTTCATTCTGCCCGAATGGATGCGCGGCCGGCAGGCCCCCCTGTTTCTGGTCGGCTCTTCCATCGGAGCCTGGAGGTTCGCCGCCCTGTCATGCAACGATCCCGAGGCCCTCGGGAGATTCCTGGATGCATACGTTCAGCAGCGATACCATGGCCGGCCCACGGCGCAAGAAGTCAGCGAGGAGAGCAGGAAGATCCTCGATCGTTTCCTGCAGGAACCGCAGGTAGAGGCAATCCTTGATCATCCGTTTCTCAGACTGAACATCTTGGCCGCTCGTTCCAAGTGGCCGGCTTCAAGCGAGTCCGCCCCGCTGTTGGGGCTCGGACTGGCCTGCACTTTCGTGGGCAACCTTTTCCGTCGAAAGGCTCTCGGGCTCTTTTTCGAAAGGGCCCTGTTCTTTCACCCCGGCCGAAGGCCTCCCTTTTTCGAAATGGGGGGGTTCCCTATCCAGAGGATTCCTCTGGCGAAAACGAATCTCAAGAGCGCCCTGATGGCCTCGGGATCCATTCCCTTTGTCATGGAAGGGGTGAGCGAGATCGCCGGGGCGCGGTCCGGCATGTACCGGGACGGCGGACTCATCGACTATCACTTGGACATCCCTTACCTGGGAAAGGAGGACCCCGGCCTCGTTCTCTATCCCCACTACACGGACAGAATCATTCCGGGCTGGCTCGATAAAAGACTCACCTGGCGGAAACCGGGCTGCAAGAACATGAGCAAGGTACTTCTCGTTTGCCCTTCCAGGGATTTCATCGAAGCCCTGCCCCACGGAAAGATCCCGGACAGGAATGATTTTCAAATATTTCAGGGCCGGGACCGGGAGCGGATCGCCTATTGGAAAACGGTCGTGGAGAAAAGCAGGATCCTCGCCGAGGAGTTCCACGAGGTCGTACAGAGCGGGCGGATCCGGCACATTGTCCGGCCGCTGCCATGCCGGGCCGGGTCATCCCCTGTTTTGTAAAACCTCAGGAGCACTACGCCCGTGTGAGTTGCCGGTACCTGATGCGATGGGGCTGGTCGGCCGCGGTCCCGAGGCGCTCCTTCCTGTCCGCCTCGTATTCGGTGTAGTTCCCGTCGAACCAGACGACGCCGCTGTCCCCCTCGAAGGCGAGGATGTGGGTGGCGATCCGGTCGAGAAACCAGCGGTCGTGGCTGATCACCATCACGCAGCCGGCGAAGTTGTCGAGCGCGTCCTCCAGGGCCCGCAGGGTATTCACGTCCAGGTCGTTCGTCGGTTCGTCGAGGAGGAGAACGTTCGCCTCTTCCTTGAGCATCCGGGCCAGGTGGATCCGGTTTCGTTCGCCGCCGGAGAGGGTTGCGACCTTTTTCTGCTGGGCCGTGCCGGAGAAGTTGAACCGCGCCACGTAGGCGCGGGAATTGATTTCCCGGCTGCCGAGCTGGATCACGTCCCGGCCCTCCGTGATGGATTCCCAGATCGTGTGATCCGGGTTGAGGGCGTCCCGGCTCTGATCGACGTATGCGAGCTTCACCGTCTCGCCGATCCGGACGGAGCCGGAATCCGGCGTCTCCTGGCCCGTGATCATCCGGAACAGGGTGGTCTTCCCGGCGCCGTTCGGGCCGATGATGCCCACGATCCCGCCCGGGGGAACGGAAAAGGAGAGATCCTCCATGAGGAGCTTGTCCCCGTACGCCTTGCTCACCTTGTCCGCCTCGATGACCGTGTCGCCCAGCCTCGGGCCGGGGGGGATGTAGATCTCCAGGTCCCTGGATCGCTTCTCGCTCTCCTGTGCGAGGAGGGCCTCGTAGGAGCTGATCCGCGCCTTGCTCTTTGCGTGCCGCCCCTTGGGCGACATCCGGATCCACTCCAGCTCGCGCTGGAGGGTTTTTTGGCGCTCCGTCTCGGACTTTTCCTCCTGTTGCAGCCGCTTCTGTTTCTGCTCGAGCCATGAGGAGTAGTTCCCCTTCCAGGGAATCCCGTGTCCACGGTCCAGTTCCAGGATCCATCCTGCCACGTTATCGAGGAAGTAGCGGTCGTGGGTGACCGCGATCACGGTGCCTTCGTAGCGTCGCAGGTGCTGCTCCAGCCAGGCCACGGTTTCCGCGTCCAGGTGGTTGGTCGGCTCGTCCAGGAGCAGGATGTCGGGATTCTGGAGCAGGAGCCTGCAGAGGGCCACCCGGCGCCGTTCGCCGCCGGACAAGGTCTTGACCGGCTGGTCGCCGTCCGGGCACCGGAGGGCGTCCATCGCCATCTCCAGCCTCGAGTCGAGATCCCACGCGTCCAGGGCGTCGAGCTTCTCCTGCACCTCGCCCTGGCGCTCGATGAGCTTCATCATCTCGTCGTCCGACATCGGTTCGGCGAGGTCCTCGCTGATGCGGTTGAACTCCGCGAGCAGTTCCACCGCCTCGCCCGCGCCTTCCTCCACGATTTCCCGCACCGTTTTGGCGTCATCCATCTCCGGCTCCTGTTCGAGCAGACCGACGGACTTGCCGGGCGAAAGGTGCGTCTCGCCGTTGAACTCCTGGTCCTTGCCCGCGAGGATCCTCAGCAGCGTACTTTTGCCCGAGCCGTTCAGGCCCAGCACGCCGATCTTCGCGCCGTAGAAATAGGAAAGGGAGATGTCCTTCAGGACGGGTTTCTGGTCGTAGTACTTGCTTACCCCGATCATCGAATAGATGATCTTGTTCGGCTCATCGCTCATCTTCGTTCAGGTCCTCCGCGTTCTCCGCGTTGTTTGTTCATGCCTCCTCGTACCGCTGTCTTCGCTACTATACCTGGATCTCGAAAAAAAATCCGGCGAAGATCGTTTTCGTTCCCCTCTTCCAGAACGTTTTGGCCTGAAAAACGCGTAACCTCGTGAATCTTATGCAGGAAACTCATGAAGGCCTCCTATTGTGCCGAATGGTAAGGGCAGAATCGCCTTCTGATCGAAGGGGACTTGCCGAGGTTCGAGGGAAAGATGGCCTACCGGGGAGAGCAGACCGCCAGGAACCTGGCGACCGAGGAACCCGACCCTTCCGTTCCGGCCGCCGCCGGCCGGGGAACCGCTGATCTGGCCGCACGCTGGTTTGAGCGGGACGCGAGTGGTGCGTCGCGTCGCGACAGGGCCTTGGAGGTGCTCAAGACGCTCCGCAGGAAGGGCGAGGCAGGGAACGCCGACATGCAGGGCGGCATGGACCTGCGTGGGATCAACCTCGCCGGGCAGGACCTTGCCGGCCTCGATTTTTCGCGGTGCGACCTGTCCGGCGCGAACCTGAGCAGCGCCGATCTCACGAATTCGAACCTGAGCTGGGCCCGGCTCGCGGACGCGAACCTGAGCAAGGCCCGCCTGGACGGCTGCGAGCTGCTCGGCGCGGACCTTTCGGCCGCCAACCTGAACGAATGCCACGCGGAGCGGGCCGGCTTCGGGGTGGCCGACCTGAGCGGCGCCAGCCTGATCAGTGCCCGGTTGAAAGAGGCGACGTTGAGCAAGGCGAAGTTGTGCCACGCGGATTTTCGCGCGGCCGGTCTGTGGGGGGCGCGCATCAGCGAGGCGGACCTCACCGCGGCCGATTTCACCCGGGCGGATCTTCGGGACGCGGACCTGAAGGGGAGCAACGTTCTCCATACGAGATTCGAGCTGGCGGACATGCGGGCGGCGCGCCTGCTGGGCATTACCAACTTCACCCGGGCCAACTGGGTGGGGGCCGACATCCGTGGGGTGGACCTTCGGGGGTCCTACATGGTTCGGCGGGCGATCTGCGACGCGAACTACCTCTACGAGTTCCGAACCCGCAGCAGGTACCACAACGTCCTCTACTGGCTCTGGTGGATCACCTCCGACTGCGGCAGGAGCCTGTACCGCTGGACGCTCTTCATCCTGTTTGTGACCCTGCTGTTCGCCTTCGCCTATGCCAGGGTCGGGATCGATTACGGGGAACATGCAACCTGGTTTTCCCCTGTCTATTACAGCGTCGTCACACTGACCACACTGGGCTACGGCGATGTGGTGCCCACCACGGTGTCCGCCCAGGTTCTGGCGGTCTTCCAGGCGCTGCTCGGGTACGTGGGCCTCGGGGGATTGCTCAGTATTCTGGCCAACAAGATGGCACGGCGCGCTGATTGACGGAGACGGGGCGATGCTTTCATTCTTCAAAAAGAAGGCCGATCCGAAAGCGCAGCTCGCGAAGGCCTTGCGCGGGTACTCGCTGCCCTCCTTCCCGGCCGCCATCATGCAAACCCTCGAGAGGATCCGCGATCCCGAGTCATGCGCATCTTCTGTAGCCGAGGCCCTTTCCGTTGACCCGGGGCTTTCCGTACAGGTCCTGCGCCTGGCCAACTCCGCCGCCTTTTCCGCGCGGAAGAAGGTGGAGAATCTGACCCAGGCCATCGCCCTGGTAGGGTTCTCGCAACTGGAGACGATGGTGCTTTCCGTCGGGGTCAAGGGGGCCGCGCCGGCAACCTCTTCCAGGGGGTACGACGTCACGCGTTTCTGGCGGATGTCGGCGAGAAGAGGGGCTTTGGCGCATGCGCTCGCGTCCATCCTCTGTCCGGCGAACGGGTCCGAGTGCTTTACGGCGGGGTTCCTGCAGGACATGGCCGTGCCCCTGCTGGCCGCCCGAAACCCGGAGCGGTACGGCCCGATCCTGGAAAAGTGGCATAACGACGGGGGCGACCTCTGCGAGATGGAACGGCCGGTCTTTGGCTGGGACCACGCCGAGGTGGCCACCTGGATGTGCAACGAGTGGGACTTCCCCGAGAATCTGGCCGCGGCCATTGGAGGCCATCACGGGACGAGCTACGAAGGATACGAAGCCTTGGGCCCGGTGAGCCTGGTGGCCTGGCTCAGGGAAGACGAGGAAGACCCCGGGCTCGACGCCCTGATCGAGGACGCCCGTTCCCGATGGGGGCTCCCGGCCGATGCGGTGCGCAAGCTCATCGAGCCGAGTTTCGCCAGAGGCGATGTCCTTGCCCGGTTGATGTCCTGAATGATCCGGTTTCAAGCAAGTCGAGAAGCTCCTGCCAGCAGGCTATCCTCGGCACGTCTTCGGGAATTTCGGCGGTGCGCGGCGGGAGGGGCGTGCGTGCGGCAGGCAGGTTCCCGTCCTGCACGCAGGTCGTCAGCACAGGCTGGAGCCCCGCATCCCGGGCTCCTTTGACGTCCGCCTCGAGATCATCCCCTACGAACAGGATTCGACCGGCCGGCACACCCAATGCATCTACAAATCGTTCGAAGGCGTAGGGATGGGGCTTCCGGTATCCCAACTCGCCCGAAACGAGCACCTTCTCGAAGAAGGGATTGAGACCAAGCAGGTCGATGATCTCCCGTACCGCCGGCCCGTCTGTGAAGTTCGTGAGCATCCCGAGGGGATAACGTTTCCCAAGCTCGCCCAGGAGTTCCCGGGTCCCCGGGATGAGTTTGCAGTAGGGATAGCAGGCGGAGAAATAGGCCTTTACGGCCTTTGCGATCCTCGGGTCTTCCGGAGACAGGGAGTACCCGAGTTCCTCCAGCGCCTCGGCCACCCAGAAACGATTGTGTGTTTCCCGACCCTCCTTGCGGGCCTCCTCGAGGAACATCATGGCTGATGTCAGGTAGGCCTTGCCGAAGGCCTCGGCATCCACGGGCAACCCTTCTTCGTGGAGGACCTGGAGCTGTCTTCTGTGGGCCTCCTCCATGGCGGCGGGGTGAACGGTCAGCAGCGTGTTGAACAGGTCGAATCCGATCGCCTTGGGTGGGTTCATGAAATCCCTTGTCGCGGTTCGGCATGCCTCCTCCCCCCTGGAGGGGAAGGGATCCGGGCAGCGTCCGTTTTGCGGGGAGGGAGCCGCGGTCTACTGGGGACATCCCTCGTGGAATTTGAAGAGCGTGCGGATCTTGAGCAGCTCGTTGATTACATCGTAGACAATGTTATCCAGAATGCCCAGTTGCAGGCCGAGCCTCTGCATGGCCAGGCTCGAGGGGCGGTAGCTCAGGGCGTCTACGCTCGCGCCGACCCCGGCCATCAGGCAGACGACATCCGCAACGTGGACGAGGTTCACGATCAGGGGATCCTGGGCCGCTCTTTCCGGCTCGTGATGCAGCCGGACGGCGTCCACGATGCTCGCGGGCAGGCTCCAGTGCTCCGCGAGGAAGGCCCCTACCTCCGCATGATCGATCCCGAGGGCCTTCTGTTCGGCCTGCTCGAAGGATATGCGCTGTTCAAGGGCGAGAGCGGTGATCGCCTGCGCGTTGACTTCCGGAAAGGTTCCCAGTACCACCTTGCCGATGTCGTGTGTCAGGGCCGCGGTAAACAGATGCTCCGGAGGGTCCAGGTTGACGATGTTGGCAAGCTTTGTCGAAGCGATGGCGCTTCCGATCAGGTGATCCCAGAGATCTTCTCCCGAGACGTCATAGCCGGTCATGGGGCCCTCGGCGATCTTGCCGACGGCGGCCGCCAGGACGGACTGGAACCCGTTTTCCGGTACGAGCCTGGAGAACGCCTCCCGGACCGTTCCCACGGATTGCGGGCGTCCGAAAGAAGAAGAGTTTGCGAGGCGGAGCACATTCGCTGTCAGGGAAGGGTCGTATTCGATCACCGTGGCGACCTTGGCGGTGGGCGCCTCGGGGTCACGCACGAGTCGGACGACCTCTGGAGACGCACTGGGCAGGGGAGGAACCGATGCAATTCTGCTGATGATTTCCGCTCTATAACCCATGTGACCGGTTCCATTCGTTCTTGTGCGCATTTGACGGCGGCAAGGCCGCCCCTTGTTTCCTTAGCATAACTCATGCCATGGGGCAACCCGATCCGAAATAATTTCTTTATTGAAATCCAAGGGGTTATACGCGTCCGTGGGGTTCTCCTGGAACGCCCGGGATACAAAAACGGTTCTTTAGGTATTCTCGGTGCCGAAAAACGTCACCCAAAGGCCGTCATCTGCGAGGACGGCACGGGGCCTGTTTCCCGCTATATCCGTTCCACCACGGC
>WFRX01000104.1 GCA_015486285.1 bacterium | reverse complement strand
GGGGACATCCACCGGGCAAGTGGAGGGAGCCGAGCTGGCACTCGTCGCCACGGGGGCGGGAGGGCCTGCGGGCGGCCTGATTCTGGGGAGATAACCAATGAGCGTGGAGTACAACAAGGAACATCCCATACCTGCTCCGACCGTGCACCCGGATAACCAGGGCTTCTGGGAAGGGGTCGGGCGCCGGGAACTGGTCTTCCAACGGTGCAAGGAATGCGGCAGCTGGTGCCACCCGCCGAGGCCGATGTGTCCGAAATGCCGTTCTGTCGAAAAAGAGTGGTCTCCTTCCAGCGGGAAAGGGACGGTGCAGAGCTGGGCGACCTACCGGGACGCGCCTCATCCGGGCTTCAAGGCGCCGTACTCCGTGGTGCTGGTTGAGATGGAGGAGGGGGTGCGGATGGTCAGCAATCTGGTGGCGATCAAACCGGAAGAGATTCGGATGGGGATGCCTGTGGAAGTGGTGTTCGAGTCGGTTACGGACGAAATCGTGTTGCCCAAGTTCAGAAAGGCGGGTTGAGGATGGATTTCACGCTGAGCGAAGAACAGGAAATGCTGAAAAAATCGGCACGGGATTTCCTCAAGAAAAAGTGCGACAAGAAGGTGCTCAGAGAACTCGAGGAGAGCGATACCGGTTTTTCCAGAAGACTGTGGGAAGCGATGGCGACGCTCGGATGGATGGGCATCATCGTTCCGGAGGAGTATGGCGGGGTCGGCCTGGGCCTTCTCGATCTTGCCGTGTTATTTGAAGAATACGGGCGCGCCGCCTTGAATGGACCGATGCTGGGCACGGTAATGGGAACGATGGCCCTGCTCGAGGGCGGCGGGAAGGGGTTGCAACAGGAATTGCTTCCTTCGGTGGCGTCCGGAAAACAGATCTTTGCCTTTGCCATGGAGGAGCCGGAGGTCGCCCACGACCCGAAAGGCGTTTCGACGCGGGCCGCCGTCGCTGGGGAGGGGTGGTCCATCCACGGAACGAAGTTGTTTGTCCCGTATGCCCATGTTGCGGATTTCCTGTTTGTGGTCGCAAGGACTTCCGGCCGGGGAGGGGACGAGGAGGGAGTCGCAACCTTTGTTGTTGAGGGAAAGACGGAGGGGGTGCGGCTGGCAGCGTTGAAGACGATCGCGGGCGACAGGCAGTTCCAGGTGAGTCTTGAAGGTGTGGGAACCGGTGCCGACAGGAGGGTCGGGACGGAACAGGAAGGGCTCCCATTGGTTCGATCCGTCATGGAGAGGGCGACGGCCGTCCAGTGCGCGGAAATGCTGGGCGGAGCGCAGTACGAGCTGGAGATTACAGCGGAATACTGCAGGGAGCGGGTCCAGTTCGATCGCCCCATCGGAACGTTCCAGGCGGTCCAGCATCGGCTCGCGGACATGTACATGGACGTGCTGGGCGCGCGGCTGACCACCTACCAGGCCCTATGGCGGCTTACGGAAGGGATGCCGGCGGCGAGAGAGGTCGGCATTGCCAAGGCCTTTACCAACAGGGCCGCCCGCAGAGTCGCCTTCAGCGCCCAGCAGCTGCATGCCGGCATGGGATACGATCTGGACCACGAGCTGCACTACTACTACCGGCGGGCGAAGGCCATGGAGTTGACGCGGGGGACGGTGGCGTCGCACTTGAGGGGCTTGCACGCCGCATTGAGCCTTTAGCGGCCCGGTGAAGATCATCCGGGTGTGGCGTTGCGCATTCGGTGATAGCGGAGGACCGCGTCGGCCACCTTCATGCCGGAGTGGATCGCCTGCTGGGTGCCGACTCCTTGACCGCCTGCATCGCAGCCCACAAAAAACAATCCCCCTATCGGCGCCTTGATGGAGGGCTTGTTGGGGCCGCATTGCCCTACGATCTGTCCCAGCCCGATCGTTTCTCCCCCGTGACCGGGGAGAACAGAGTCACGGGTGAGGTTGGAGACGTCTCGGGCCGTATACAGCTCCTTACGTTGAATCGCCTTCTCCAGGCCGGGGATCGCTTTGAAGATGGTCGCTTCCCCCGCCCCGGCCCAGTCCATGATCTCCTTCTTCGTCATGCCCGGGTCCGCGGGGCAGTAGGATCCCGTAATCAGGACCTGTCTGCCCGGCGGTGCGGCATGAGGGTCGTAGTTGGACGGGACCTCATAGTAGACAACCCCTTCGCGGGAGGCGTCGCCCGCCCTGGCCTTGAGAAAGCGATCGAGGCTCCAGGGGCTCTCATTGGAGAAGACGACGCCGAAAGGGGCGTCCGTCACCGGCCTGTCGAGAAAGTATCGGTACCCGAGCAAGGCCCATGAAGGGACCAGATCCTTCACGTAATTTATGTAACCCTTGTCAAAGTGTTCTTCTCCGGCCAGCTTGAGGACCGTCGGCTGGATCCCGGCGTTGCTGATTACAACGGGCGCATGGAAGCGCCCCCTGGCAGTGGCCACGCCGGTCACCACGCCCCGCTCTATGAGGATTCTTTCCGCCCTGGTCTTCATGATGACCGTGCCGCCGTTCCTGCGTACGGCCTCACAATATGCTTCCGCGACCTGTCCGAAGCCGCCGATACAGAACAGGCCCCCGTTCCGGAGAAACATGTCCTGCAGGCTCCGGATCGCCTCGGCCGCCTCGAGGCAGTCTACAGGCACCATGAACATACCGTCGCAGCACAGGCTGACGAGAAAGGCGTACATGCCCGCGGGTACATGGTATCGGCCGAGCCAGTCGTCGAAGGTGATGTCGTGCAGGGCGGCCATCTCGTGAGGCGGCATGAACGTGAGTTCCGTGAAGAGCCTGAGCGCCTCGTCCCTCTCCGCTTCCTTGACCTCCAGCCAGTCGAACAGGGCGTTCGGGTCGACCTGGTCCGGGGGCATTCGCGGCATGGATACGTATTCGCCCGTCGAATTCCGGTACAGGCTGCCGCCCGGTCCGGGCGCGACGAGTTCGGCGTCGTCCTCTACGTCCAGCTCTTTCAGAACGGCCTCGTAGAGGTTCCCTTGCACGGGGGCGCCGATCACGACCCAGGCCGTATAGCTGTACCCGCCCTTGGTGAGGGTCATGGCCTTTCCGCCCGCCCGCGCGTTTTTTTCGAGCAGAAGCACCCTGAGTCCCCGTTTCGCCAGGAGACCGGCGCAGGAGCTTCCGCCGAAACCGGCCCCGACCACGATGGCGTCGTACAGCTCTTTGGCCTTCATATCAGTCCTTTCTGCAGGATCCTTACCCCCTGCTCATCCGCCCCCGATATTCAGCAGGACGTACAGTTCGTCGCCTTCTTGCATGGGGGTGGACAATTCGTCGCGGCCGATCCTTTTCCCATTGAGGAAGAGCTGCAGCCGATCCCACATCTTCCCCTCCTTGTCATACATCCACCTTCTCAGGCCGGGAAACCGCGCCTCGATGGAACGAAGAGACGCCTCAGGCGTCCGCGCATCCACCTCCACGATTTCCTGCCAGCCGGTCGCCTGACGAAGGAGGCTGGACAGCCTTACCTTGATCATCACCGGATCCTCTCTCCGCGGGCCGGGCCGGCGGCGTATCCCGCGGCACAGCCGAGCGTCCTGATCGCCCTGTCCAGGTCGAAGCTCGCAGGAATCCCCTGCGCTTCAAACCGGCGCGCCATCTCCTGCATGGCGGAGAGGCTCGTCCCGTAGATCCATACATTGACGGTCGTGGCTGTTTCCCGGACCGACGCATGCACCATGTCCACCAAGGCTGGAAACATAGAGGCGATCTGGCGGCCGGCGTAGAAGGTGATGGTTGCGCAGTCCACATTCGGGTCGTCGAGTACGAGGGGGATGGCCTTCTCCAGGGCGGAAAAAGGATTCGACGAGCCCTGGCTCCTGGAATCGGACATGACGGGGCCCATGTCCACGGGATTCCCGCCGAGTCGGTCCGAGATCCGCGACAGATTGCGCGCGGTCTCGGGCGTAAAGACGGCAAGCTCAAGCCCCGCATCCTGCGCTGCGTCGGCGGCGATTACGCCCTGGCCGCCGGTGAAGGTAATGACGGCAAACCGGCTGCCTCCGGGAAGCGGCTGGTAGAGGAGCGTCTTCGGCACTTCCCACAGCTCCTGCCAGGTTCTGACGCGAATCGCTCCGGCCTGCCGGATCGCGGCCTCGACAATCGGCTCATTCCCTGCCAGAGCCCCGGTGTGGGATGCCGAGGCGCTCGCGCCCCCCCGGGTGCGGCCCGCCTTCAGGATGACGAGCGGTTTTCGTGCCGCGCACTTTCCGGCCGCGTCCATGAAGCGGGGGCCGTCCCGTACCTCTTCCAGGTGCATGGCGACAACCTGCGTTTCCGGGTCGTCGGCAAGGTAATCCAGGACGTCCGCCTCGTCCACATCGCACTTGTTGCCCATATCGCATATCTTGCTGATCGGGTAGGCCCAGTCCTCGAGGGGCATCTGGTGCGGACCGATGGACCCGGTCTGGCTGCAGAAGGCCACGCCGCCCCGTTGGATTTTCTCCTGGTCCGTGAAGGGGGGAAGGGTTGCGAGGCCGTTGGCCGTATTGAACACGCCGAAGGTATTCGGTCCCATGATCCGGATGCCGGTGGCGCGCGCGAGGTCTTGGATCTGCCCCTGGAGCCTTGCCCCCTCCCTGCCCGCCTCGGCAAAGCCTTCGGAAAGGACGATGACGGCTTGGATCCCCTTCTGCGCGCATTGGGCCACGATATGCGGGACCGTGGAGGGGGGTGTGATCACGGCGGCCAGATCGATCTGACCGTCCACATCGAGGACGCTTGCATAGACAGGGGCGCCGAAGACCATCTTGTAGACAGCCGGATTCGGGTTGATCGGATAGACCGGCCCGGAAAAGCCGAAGTGCTTCATGTTCCTGATGACCCAATACGCCGTCCCCGGAACCTCGCGGAGAGAGCCGACGACGGCAACGGCCTCCGGCTCGAAAAAAGGTCTCAGATCGCCTGCTTCTTTCACGGGAGGGACTCAGTACAGTTTTTCGGCAAGCCGGGTCAGTCCCAGGGCATCCAGCCTTTCCTTCGTGGGGCGGCCCTGGGCGTCGAGGCCCCTGAAGGCATAATATTCCTTCAACATCTTTTCCATGTCGGGGATTGAACCCGCGGCCCCGCCTTCCTTGAAGGGGGTCATCATTCGTTTCGGGAGCCGGTCGTCCGCCGCTGTGACGCCCATGAGATTGTTCAGCCCCCGCTTGAGCATCCAGATCCTCTCGCCGCACGCGACGAGTTCGTCGAGGTCATAATCAAAGCCGGTGGCGAATCGCATCATGTCGACCAGATCGGTAACGCTCAAGGCCAAGAAATTGAACTGGCAGATAACGCAGGCGTTCGTCAACATGCCCAGGTTTTCGCTCTTAAACACCACCTCCGCCTTGCCTTCGCTCTCCATGCCCACATATCCGCCGTTCAGTCCCACTTCCGGGTAAGCGCACCAGTTGGATTCGAGGGCCAGGTCCAGGTGCTGGAGGTGGCAGGCCCCGCGGTTGCTCATGGCGTAGGCGAGTCCCATGCCGTGCAAGGCGCGGCCGTCGTGCATGGGTGAATCCAGGCCTTTGACCTCGCAGGTAAAGTCCTCGGAATGTTTGCCGATCTTCTTCGCGGCCGCGCGCGTCCCTTCCGCCAAGACGTCCCCGAGTCCCTTGCGGAAGACGATCTTGTCGAGCATGGCGAATATGTCGTCCACATTGCCCCACCGCAGCGAATCGCCGTCGAGGTCGGCAGTGCTAATGAGGCCCTTTTCGAAACACTCCATCGCATAAGCAATGGCGGCCCCGCAGCTGATGCTGTCCACGCCGTAGCGGTTGACCTTTTCACTCAGCTTGAGGACGGCCGGCATGTTGTCATTCATCAACAGAGGACCGAAGGCCGTGGCCGTCTCATACTCGGGGCCGGGACCCTCCTCGACGCGGTAGGGCCCCTCATCAACCTTGACCACGCGCTTGCACCCGATGGGGCACGCCTCGCAGGCCTCCGGCCGCGTCAGGTACCGTTGCGTCATGACACCCCCGCCCACCTTGACGGCCATTTCGCCGGGGTCGCCCAGGGAGTAGTTCTTGGTCGGTATATCGCCCAGCGGTCCGCTCACATCCAGGGCCATGATGGTACCCATCGCGCCGAGGGACTGTGCAATGATGTTCTCGCTGACCTTCTTCGTGGTTTCTTTGCGGAGCGCCTTCAACTCGTCCGGGAAAGCCCCTTCGACCTTTCCGGTGCCGACGACGGAAATCGCCTTCAGCTTCTTTGCGCCCATCACCGTTCCGCCGCCGGTTCGCGCGGCAAAGGCATCCTTGCCGTTTGCTATGGCGGCAAACTTGACGAGGTTTTCCCCGGCGGGCCCGATACAGAGGATCTTCGGCTTCTTCTTGCCTTGCGCCCCCCCTGCGAGAAGGTCGATCGTCTCGTACACGTCTTTTCCCCAGAGGGTCGAGGCGTCACGGATCTCGGCCTTGTCGTCCTCGATGGCGATCATGACCGGGCGGTCCGAAGCTCCCCGGACGGCAATGCCGTCGTACCCGGCCCTTTTCAAAGCAGGAGCGAAGTTTCCCCCGCCGGTACCTTCCCCCCAGATTCCGGTCAGGGGGGACTTGCAGGACATGGTGAATCGTGAGGAACCGGGAAGGCCCGTTCCGGCGAGGGGGCCCGCCATGAAAAAGAGCACATTCTCCGGCGACAGGGGATCCACATCCGGGGAAACCCTGTCCAAAAAGAGCTTTGCGGCCAATCCACTCCCGCCTATGAATCTCCTTACCGTATCTTCGTCGAGCTCGGCGGCGGCGATGTTTCCGGAAGAAAGGTCAATTTCGAGGATTTTTGCCGTATAGGTCGGCATGATCCGCTCCTTTGTGGTGAATGGAAAGGCACATCCGTCCCTCTTCATCTAAGCATAATAGCCGGGCCGAGTTGTCAGCGCAAGGTAAAAGAGATGTAAAAGGGATGTAAAGAGGAGGGAGATGATTTTTCGGTTGACAGAGAAGAGACGCGTCGACTAACGTAGCGTGCGTGAAGGCATTCAACAAATAGTGCTGACCACGAAAGGACGGCCGCTATGCATCATACACTTACACAGGCGCTCTTCGAGCTGTTTCCGCGGGAGGAGAAGGGTGATTTCTATCATGCCTACCTGTATTTGAAGCATTTGGAGCATTTCATGTACCACGCGCT
>WFRX01000103.1 GCA_015486285.1 bacterium | reverse complement strand
GGTCTCGGCACCCGTGAAGGCAACGGCCCGGACGGGCTTGTGATGGTTCCGGGCGAGCAGGGCGGCGCCGATAGCGGCCACGAGATGCGGGTGCTTGACCACGAACAGGTCCTGTCCGATCACCTGCTTCAGCCATCGGACCACCTCGGTGTTCAGGGCAACGCCCCCGATGACCCCCGTCTTCCCCCGGAGGGGCTCGCCGAGCAGGAGGGTATTGGCGATCGTAAAAGAAAGCCCGCGGCACAGGCCGCACCAGAGTTCCGGGATCGTGTAGCCTTCCTGCTGCCGGTGGATCAGGTCCGACTTGGCAAAAACGGCACACCGGGCGGCTACAGAGGGGGGATCATCGACGCCGTCGAAACGGGAACTCTCCGAGACGCTGATCCGCATGCGCCCGGCCTGCTGGTCCAGGAAGGACCCGGTGCCGGCCGCACAGGCGGAGTTGGTCCGAAAGTCGAGGAGCTCGCCTTCCTGGCTGAGTTTGATGAGCGATATGCTGCCCCCGCCCAGATACAGGATGTTGCGCAGGCTGCCGTCCAGTTGCGCGACACCCCGTATCATCGACTGGACCTCATCGATGCGATGATCCCGGTCCCGGGCGAGGAGGGTGGCAAGGCAGCCTGTGATGCCTACTGCGGTCGCGTTCTGCCGGAACGCATCCTGGAAGCTGCGGATCGCCTCGAGAGGCTGTCCGTTGTGCGGGGCGAAATGATGGTCGAGCAGCTCCCCGGCAGGGTCCAGGACCACGGCCTTGATGAAGCAGGAGCCGATGTCGATGCCTATCCGCATGGCGCTTCTCCGATCCTCGGTTTTCAGCAAAATCCATTATCTAATGGGATTGCTCGACTACAGTCAAGGCTGGGGAGGAAAGATGCGGCGGCAACGCGAATATGTCCTTGCGCACGGCAAAGGGAAAATGTCCTCCATTACGAGAGAGACAAATGCCTTGAGCCGGAGAGAATGGAAGCCATTGCACCTGCTGCAACTGGAGAAGGACAGGAGAATCACCTTACGAGAGGCGCCAACTTCGGATATTGCGAGGAGCCGGAGGCGACGCGGCAATCTCCGTTCACCCCTGCGTTTTCCCCGGCCCCTGTCGGTTCATTCCTTCGGGGGCGGGAATCTACGGGCACAATGAGTCGGGGGATTGCTTCGCTTCGCTCGCAATTTCCACAATCAAGCGTTCATGCGGGGACGGTTCGATAGCCTTGGAGACGCCCGCACTCACAATACCACTTCGGGGATCTCGAGCTCCCCCTTGGAAAAAGCGGTCAGGAAGGCCTTGACCACCCGCGGATCGAACTCGGTGCCCGATCCCTTCGCGATGATCGCCTTGGCCTCGAAGGGGGACATGGCCTTCCGGTAGGGACGGTCGCTTGTCAAGGAATCATACACATCGGCAACCGCGATGATCCGCGCCTCCACGGGGATCGCCTCCGCCGTTGTTGCATGATATCCGGAGCCGTCGAAGCGGTCGTGATGGGCCAGGATGATCGGAATGATCCGGCGCAGGGCGCCGCCTGCCGGCTCGAGCATGGAGGCGCTTTTTTCCACGTGCTGCTTCATCTCCACGAATTCGTCCTCGGAGAGACGCGCGGCCTTGTAGAGAAGCTGGCGGCTGATGTCGAGCTTTCCGATGTCGTGCAGGAGGGACGCGGCGCGGATGTCCTCGATTTTTTCAGCGGGGAGACGCATGTAGCCCGCGATCCGGGTCGCATAAATGGAAACGCGGTACGAATGGTTTTCCGTGTACTTGTCCTTGGAGATGAACTGACGGAGGATGAGCAGCAGGCCGTGATAGGTCTCGCGCAACTCCTCCATCCGGGCCCGGCTGTTCTCGTGCAGGGTCCCCATGGCATAGGCCGTGACCACGAGGATGCCTCCCCACGCCGTGATGTCGTACCAGCGGCCGGGGAGAAACTGCATCGTCTCCACGGAGTTGTTGAAGAGCTTGGTGTTGAAGTGCGCCAGGAGTCCGACCAGAAAGACGCTCGCAAAGGCGGTCAGCGTTGCGTGGCGCCGGCCGTAGAAGTACGCGGAAAACAGGGTGGGCAGCGTGTACAGGCCGAGGAGCATGCGGTGGCCGGTCATCAGGTAGTTCATCAATGCGGCGATGCTCAACAGCGACAGGATCAGCCACAGCTCCTTGTTTACTTCCGCGAGGCGGTCAAGAAGCATGGATCTCATGGCTTTGGCATGGAATCGCTTTGTGCTGGGCCGCCCCTCGTGTGCATGCGTCGGTCCACCCGAAAGCCCCGCGTAATCGAGGCCTTCCGGGGCCTCGCTCAGACCGGGGACTTGCGGTGCGGCGCATCCGTTTTGCGTGCGATCTTCCGGGCATTGCGCCTCGCCGACGCCCCGCTCGTCGCGTGCCGGTTCCATGTCTTTCCCCGATAGGATGTGAACGGTTGGTCCCGCCACCCCTATTCTTCGGCAGAAGAGGGGAAAATCTGAAGGCTAGAAAGTATTTTTAGGAAAAGGAGGCGACCGGAAGGTAATCTTTTTCGAAGGAAAATCCGATCCTTAGAAAGAGGAAAACCGAAAATCTTGCTTGAAAAGGCAGCCACGCACATGAACGGAGCGCGCCCGGCCCGGTCGCGGGTCCTCGTTGCAGACGATGAACAATTCGTTCTGGACTTTCACAAGTACATCCTTTGTGAAGACAACGGCGGAAACGGATCCGCGGCCCCATCCTTCGAAGTCGTCTGCTGTCGCCAGGCGGAGGAGGCGGTCAACGCCGTCCGCGAGGGGAAAAAGGGGAAGAGGCCGTTTTCCGTGGTGTTCCTGGATGTGTGCATGCCCCCGGGGCCGGACGGGGTATGGGCGGCAGAGCAGATCCGCAGGGAAGACCCCCGCGTACAGATCGTCCTGATGACGGGCAATTCCGACGTCGATCCTGTCGAGGTGGTGGAACGCGCTCCTCCCCCGGACAAACTCCTGTACGTGCGCAAGCCGGTCCATCCCCAGGAGGTGCGACAAATCGCCTCCGCCCTGAGTGCGAAATGGGAAGCGGAGCAAAGGCTCGAACGGATCAATGCGGAACTGGAGTCCCGGGTTCGGGAGCGTACCCGCCAGCTCGAGGAGGCTTACCAGGAGCTGAAAAAGCTCGACGACATGAAGGATACCTTCCTGTCGTCCGTGTCTCATGAACTGCGCACACCCCTGACGTCTATCCGGTCTTTTTCCGAAATCCTGCTTCGCTACGAAGAGGTGGATCCGAAGGAGCGCCAGGAGTTCATCGAGATCATCAATGGGGAGAGCGAAAGGCTGACCCGGCTGATCAACGACCTCCTGGACCTGTCGCGCATCGAGTCAGGCAGGATGGTCTGGCATGACGATCTCATGTCGTTGGGCGAAGTGATCCGTGAAGCGGCGAGAACGCAGCATTGTGCCCTTGGAGAGAAGTCCCTTCGGCTCCAGGTGGACGTCCCGGACGACTTGCCCCTGGTATTCGCCGATCGTGACCGGATTCAGCAGGTCATCACGAATCTGTTGAGCAATGCCGTCAAGTTTTCCTTCGAAGGCGGAGAGATCCGGGTGAGGGCGGAGGTGTTCGAGGGGAAGCGATCCCGGGAGGCCTCGACGTGGATCAGGGTGAGCGTCGCGGACCGGGGGATCGGGGTTGAGGAGGGGGACCGGGAGATCATCTTCGACAAATTCCGCCAGGGCGGCCGCCCCTCTCTGACCGGCAATCCGAAGGGAACCGGGTTGGGCCTGCCGATCTGCAAGGAGATTATCAGCTACTACGACGGGAACCTCTGGGTGGAAGGCGAAAAGGGGAAGGGGAGCACCTTTTTCTTTACGCTTCCCGCGGTCCCCGAGACTCTTCGGTCCTCGGAAGAGGACGATGCGTTCGATGACCCCGATCCGTTCCGGGACAACGGACGAAAGACCATCCTGCTCGTGGATGACAATCATAACATGCGGAAATTGCTTCGGTTTCAGTTCCAGAGGCGGGGGCACAAGGTTCTCGAGGCGGCCTCCGGGAGCGAGGCCCTGGAGGCGGTTCGGCGGACCCATGTGGATTTGATTACGCTGGATCTGATGATGCCCACCATGAGCGGGTACGACCTCCTCGGGATGCTCACGGAAGACCCGATGACCAGGGACACGCCGGTCCTGATCATCTCAGTGGTGGAAGACCGGGAGAAAGGCATTCTTCTCGGGGCGAGCGACTATCTCACCAAGCCCTTCCGGGAAGGGGAACTGGTCGATAAGGTCCAGGCCCTGCTGGGAGAAGAGAAGCGCTCGGTTCTTGTGGTGGACGACGACGCCGGTGTCAGGGAGTCCCTCCGGATGCAGCTCGAGGACCGGGGGTTTCGGGTGGACACGGCCCGGGACGGAGACGAGGCGATCGAGCGTCTGGAGACGCAGGCCCCGGACCTCGTGATTCTCGATATCATCATGCCCGGCAAGGACGGCTACGAAGTGCTGCGCTGGATCCGCAACAATCCCGACACCTCGGACCTGCCCGTTATGATCCTCTCCTCCTATCCGCTGGCCGGGGAGCACGAAGAGCTGCTTCACCTGGGGGTGGAAGGCCACTTCAAGAAATCCGAAGGGCTTTCCGCCCTGTATGAAAAGGTCGAATCGGTTCTCGTGCCCTTGCGCGAGTGACCCCAGCCCGCTCGCCCATTTTTTTCGAAAGACGCTTGACCGGGGGGCGAAATATTTGCTATAAAGGAAACGAACGAAACAATTGTCGTTTCCATTCAGGCGAATAAGGAGGCGGTGTTTTGGGATTGGAGATGAAGCGGGAGGTGAGCAGCCGGTCCGACCGGACGGAAAGGACGCGGAAAAGGATTGTCGCCCACGCGGACCGGGTGTTTCGGGACCGAGGGTTCCGGAAGGTCACGGTCGAGGAGCTGTGCGCCGACCTGGGTATGAGCAAGCGGACCTTCTACCGCCACTTCGCCGACCGGGATGCGCTGGTTGTGGCCGTGGTGGTTGAGAACGTCGGGCGGGTTATGCCCGCCCTGATCGAAAACCTGACTTCAAACAGGCCGGTGGACGAAATTTTTAGGAAGCATTTCGACTTGTTGGTCCAGAACCTTTTTTCGAATGTCTCCACCCAGGTCATGGTGGATGTCCAGGTCCTGATGCCCGAACTCTGGGACAGAATCGATCAATTCCGTTCCGCGATCGTGGGGATCATCACGGAACTGCTCCGCCGGGGACAGAAAGAGGGTTCGATCCGAGGGGACATCGACCCCACGGTGACGGGGAAGCTGATTCAGGGCATCCTGACCAACGTGGCACATCCGCGATTCATGGTGGAGCAGGGCCTGAGCTTCGACCAATTCGTTACGACCTTCAAGAATCTCCTTTTAGAGGGCGTTCTGGTGCCAAAGACGGAGGGGCAGGGAAATGGGACACCAAGGGAATAGGCTGGGTTCGAGCCTGCTCGTGCTGGTTCTGGCGGGATCGTTCGGTACGGTTGCGAAGGCGCAAGCACCGGAGCCGGTGAAATGGTCTGTCCGGGATGCCATCGGATATGCGCTCGAGCACAGCCCGGACGTGGCGGTTGCACACAGCAAGATCAACGAGAAGGAGGAGGCGAGCAAGGAGGCCTTCTCCAATTTTCTCCCGGACGTCACGCTGGACGCCGGTTACCAGTACGTGAACAACGTTCCCCGGATCGATTTCGACGCAAGCTTTGAAAGCCCGGTGCCCGGAGTGCCGCCTCTGGAGATCCATGATTCGCAGAAGATCGGCTCGAAGGACAACTATGTGGCCAGGTTGAGCCTGAATCAACTGCTGTTCGCCTCGGGGCGGGTTTACTACGCGCATCGGGCGGCCCGGAAACAGGTCGAGTCGACCCGCCACGAAGAGGATACCGTGAAGCTGAATGTGGCCCGCCAGACGGCGGAGGCGTATCTGGGGGTCCTGATCTCCCAGGCGGTTGCCGGGGTTCAACGTGAGGCGCTGGCCACGGCCCGGGCCCATCTCGAGCAGGTCCAGAACCGTTACGATGCCGGGGTGGCCAATCGGCTGGAACTGTTGCGCGCGAAGGTGGAAGTATCCAATGTGGAGCCGCGGGTGATCGACGCGGAACGAAATATCGACACGGCGATGATCCTCTTGCGCAGGGCGACCGGAATGCCGGACGGCGCACGGATCGAGTTGACCGACCCACTCCAGGCACGGGTGAAGCCGGTGGACGAAGAAGCGGAACTCGAGACCGCGCGCACCTTGCGCCCGGAGTTCAAGGTGCTCGAATACAACCGGTCGGCCGCCGAAGATCTGGCCCTCGCCAAACGGGGCGGAATGCTGCCCGTGATGCAGCTGACCGGTAGCTTCGGATACGAAAAGCCCTATTACGGCGTCTTCGATTGGGAGCAGAATCTCACCGTGGGGGTGGGGCTCCAGGTGCCGATCTTCGACGGCCTGGAGGCCTATCGCGGCATGCGCCGCGCCAAGGCCGTGGCCGAGACGGTAACCCTGGCCACTGTGCAAACCCACGCCGATGTTCGAACCCAGGTGCACACCGCGGTGCTTGCCCTCCGCGAGGCGGCGGTCCGGATCAAGGCGACGGCCGATAACATGAAGCGGGCGGATCAGATGCTGGACATTGCCGAAAACAGCTACCAGGCGGGTGCCGCCACCAATGTGGAGGTGATCGACGCGCATCTCGCGGCGACCACGGCGCGGCTGGCGCACCTGAGAGCCCTGTACGACTACCGGAACGCCCAGATCCACCTTGCGGCGGCCACGGGCAATGTGCCGGCGATCACGAGGTGAGAGAATGGCGAAGCGAATCCTTCCCCTTGTCTTGATCCTCGGTCTGGCCGGCTATTTCGGCCACCGTTTCTGGCTGGAACAGCGGGAGCGCGAACAGGATGAATCGTTCTACGGTACGGTGGAAGCAGTGGAGGTACTCGTAAGCGCCCAGGTGATGGGCCGCGTGACGGGACTGTTTGCCGAGGAGGGGGATCGCGTCGAGCAAGGGCGCCTTGTAGCGATCATCGATGATTCCCTGTACCGGGCGCAGGTCGAGCAGGCACGCATGACGGTCGAGGCCGCAAGGAGCCAGTCCGCCGTGGTGGAGGCCAACCTGGCGGGGGTGCGCATCACGCTCGCCCGGGTGCGCAGGCTGCTTTCCACCGGATCCGCCACAGAAAAACAGCTGGACGAGGTCGAAACCCGGGAGGCGGTCCTGAAGGCGCAGCAGAAGGTGGTACGGGCCCAGGTGGTTCAGGCCGAGGCGGCATTGCGGACGGCGGAGACGCAGCTTTCCTACACACGCGTGAGCGCTCCTGTGAGTGGAACGGTCCTCCGGCGCGATGTGGAGCCGGGGGAAACCGTGCTTCCGGGCTCGGCGCTGATGAGCCTCGCCGACTTGACGCGCATGGAGGTCAAGGTCTACGTGCCGGGCCCGATGCTCGGCAAGATCCGGCTCGGCCAGCGGGTGGACCTGGCCACCGACAGCTACCCGGACCGCAGGCTGACCGGGGCCGTGGCAACCATCGCGGATGAAGCGGAATTCACACCGAAGAACGTGCAGACCCGCGAGCAGCGTGTGCGGTTGGTCTACCGGGTCAAGGTTCGCGTTCCGAACCCGGAGGGGATCCTCAAAACGGGGATGCCGGTGGATGCCTGGTTCATGGAGGACTAGCCATGGCCCTGCTCGAGGCCCGCGGTCTGTATAAGCGGTTCGGGGAGGTCGCCGCCGTGGCCGGCCTGGACCTGGAGGTGGAGCCCGGGGAGATTTTCGGCCTTGTGGGGCCGGACGGCGCGGGCAAGACGACCGCGCTGCGCCTGCTGGTGGGGGTTCTGGATGCCGACCGGGGATACGCCTCCCTGGACGGCCTGCGGGTCGACAGGGAGCCGGACCGGGTCCGCGAGCGGCTCGGCTACATGCCCCAGCAGTACAGCCTGTACGCCGACCTGACCGTGGCGGAAAACCTGCGCTTCTTCGCGGACATGCACTTCGTTTCCCGGGCCGACCGCAAGGCGCGTCTGGCCCGGCTTTACGAATTCTCCCGCCTCCTGCCTTACGCCCGCAGGCGTGCCGGCCGGCTCTCGGGCGGGATGTACAAGAAGCTGGCCCTTTCCTGCAACATGATCCACAACCCGAGGCTCCTGCTCCTGGACGAGCCCACTACGGGCGTGGATCCCCTCTCGCGGCGGGAATTGTGGGAAATACTCTACGCCTTCGCGGCGGAAGGGGTGGGGATCGTGGTCAGCACGCCGTACATGGACGAGGCGGAGCGGTGCCATCGGGTGGGGCTCATGTCCGGCGGCCGCTTCCTCCAGACCGACACACCGGAGAGGATCCTGGACGCCTTCCCGGAGACGATCTTCGAGATCCTGGCCCCGGAAATATCCGTGGCGCGGACCGCCCTGGAGGGCCTGGACAATGTGCTGCGCGCTTACCCCTCGGGCCAGGTGCTCAAGGCCGCCTGCCGGGCCGGCACGTCAGCCGGAGACATCGGCCGGGGGCTCCGGCGGGCCGGGATCTCCCCGTCCTCGATCGAGCAGGGGGCCCCGACCTTTGAGGACGTGTTCTTATCCTGGGAGAGTGCGATTGTGAACCACGGTGTGCCCGAGGCCGGGGCGGGCGTATGACGCAGGCCTTTTGGACGGGGGGGCTGAGATGATTGCCGTGAAAGCCGAGGGCCTCGTCAAACGGTTCGGGCCCTTCACCGCTGTGGATGATGTCTCCTTCGAGGTGGGCGAGGGCGCCATCTTCGGGTTTCTGGGGCCGAACGGGGCGGGCAAGACCACGACGATTCGCATGCTTTGCGGCCTGCTCCAGCCCACGGAGGGACGCGCCACGGTGGCCGGCTTCGACGTGGCCCGCGAACCGGACAGGATCAAGGAGAGCATCGGCTACATGAGCCAGAAGTTCTCGCTTTACGCGGACCTGACGGTGAAACAGAACCTCGAGTTCTACGCCGGGATCTACAGGATTCCCCGGAAGAAGCGGGCGGCACGGATCGATACGGCGCTGGGAATCGCCGGGCTTCGGGGGCTCGAACGCCGTCTGACCGCCACCCTTGCGGGCGGTGTGAAGCAGCGGCTGGCCCTGGGCGCGGCGATCCTGCACGAGCCCCGCATCGTGTTCCTCGACGAGCCTACCGCAGGCGTCGACCCGGCCAGCCGGAGGGACTTCTGGGACCTGATTTCCGGGCTTCGCGGCCAGGGAGTGACGGTCTTCGTGACCACCCATTATATGGACGAAGCAGAACATTGCGATTGCCTGATCCTGATCTATGCGGGACGGAAGATTGCGGAGGCCTCCCCCCGCGATCTGGTGACCCGTGTGATCCGGGGGGAGATGCTCGAGGTCTCCGGCCCTCCGCCCGGGAAGGTGATCGCGCGGCTCGCCCCGGACCCGCGGGTCCGGCGGGCACAGGTCTTCGGCCTGACCAGCCGGGTGCTGATGGAAGACGGGCCGGGGGCCTCCGAGGCGCTCAAGGGCATCCTGGCGGAAGAAGGCTGGCCCGAGGCCCGCGTCCGGCCGATTCGGCCCGGGCTGGAGGATGCCTTCATGCACCTGATCGAACGGGAGGACGAGCGGATCACCGCGGAGGGGGGACGGACGCGGTGAAAACGCGTATCCCGGCCATCGCGCGCAAGGAGCTTCTGCACATCCTGCGGGACTGGCGCACATTGCTGATCGCCTTTGTCCTCCCCGTCGTGATGATCCTGCTTTTCGGGTATGCCATCACCTTCGATATCCGCGATCTGAAGCTGGCCGTTGCCGATGAGGACCGGAGCCCGGAGAGCCGGGAGCTGATCGAGCGGTTCACGGCCAGCCGGTATTTCAGCCTGGTGGCCGCCCCCTCGGATCCGAGGGATCTCCAGGGCCTGCTCGATTCAGGCGAGGCGACAATCGCCCTGTCGATCCCCAAGGATTTCGGCAAGGCGATGCGGCGGGGGGAGGGCGAGACGGTACAGGTCCTGCTCGACGGCTCCGAATCCAACACCGCTACGATCGCCGCGGGCTACGTGGATGCGATTTTCGCCTCTTTCAACATCTCCCGCGTCGAGGATGCGCTCCTGCGAGGCGGCATGTCGCCGAAGGGAATTCCACCGGTGGACATGCGGGTCCGCGTCTGGTTCAACCCGGAAGTGACGAGTTCACACACCATCGTGCCGGGCCTCATTGCGGTGATCATGGTCCTGATTGCGGCGCTCCTGACGAGCCTGACCGTGGTGCGCGAGCGGGAGTTCGGCAGCCTGGAGGGATTGATCGCCACGCCGGCGCGCAAGTATGAAATCCTTGTGGGGAAAATGCTCCCCTACCTGGCCATCACTCTGATCGACTGCGCGCTCGTGGCGATGATGGGCGTGGTCGTGTTCAAGGTTCCCTTTGCCGGGAGCCTGCGGCTCTTTGCCGGCGCGGCCCTCGTCTTCGCCGTGGCCGGGCTCTCGATCGGACTGCTGGCCAGCGTGGCGGCGAGCAACCAGCTCCTGGCGAACCAGATCGTCATTCTCACCACCATGCTGCCGAGCATCTTGCTGTCCGGTTTCATGTTTCCCATCAAGTCCATGCCCGAATGGGTCCAGGCATTCACCTATGTGGTGCCTGCGAGATACTTTATTACGATTTGCCGCGGGGTCATGCTCAAGGCCCAGCCGGCGGTCAACCTGGCGTGGCCGACGGCCTTGCTGGCCGTCTTCGGAGCGGTCCTGCTGTCCCTGGCGGTGGCCCGTTTCAAGAAGAAACTCTAAACGCCCGCCCCGCGGCGGGGACCGCGTTCGAGGGAGACATGGGGCGCATTTATCACGTGGCTCGCAAGGAATTCATCCAGGCCTTCCGGGATTCGCGGATGTTCGTCATCATCTTCATTGCCCCGATCCTGCAGCTCTTCCTTTTCGGTTATGCGGTGACCACGGATGTGAACAACATCACCGTGGCGGTGATGGACCGTGACCGGAGTCCCGCGAGCCGGGATCTCGTCCGCTCGGTCCTCAACTCCGGCTACTTTACCCTGGCCGGCGCGGTCGACACGGATGAGCAGATCGAAGAGGCCCTGGTCGATTCCCGGGCGGATGTGGTCCTCGTCTTCCCGGAGCGTTTCGCCGAGAGGCTGGACCGGGGCGAGTCCGCCCCCCTCCAGGCGTTGATGGACGGCACGGACTCCAACTCGTCCGGCGTTGCCATGGGCTATCTGCAGAAGATCATCTTCCGCTACGGACGGGAGGCAATCGACAAACGCATGGACCGGCTGGCCGGGTTGACCGGAAGCGGGCGGAGGCCGGAGCCGTGGGCCGTTACCGAGGTGCGCTACCGGTACAACCCGGAACTCAAATCGAGCTGGTACATGGTCCCGGGCGTGCTCGCCATGATCCTCCTGGTGATCACCATGCTCCTGACGAGCCTGGCCATTACCCGCGAGCGGGAGATCGGCACCATGGAGCAGCTCGTGGTGACCCCCATCAAGCCCTGGCAGCTTCTGGCCGGCAAGATGATTCCCTTCGCCTTGATCGGGTTGATCGACATGACCTTGATCCTGGTCGTCGCGGCCGGCCATTTCCGGCTGCCCATGGTCGGCTCCCTTGGCCTGCTCTACTTTGCCGCCTTGATCTTCCTGTTTACCACCCTGGGCATGGGGCTGCTCATTTCGACCCTCTCGCATACGCAGCAGCAGGCGATCTTCCTTGCCCTCATGGTCATGCTGCCCGCCGTGCTCCTCTCCGGCCTGATGTTCCCGATCGCCAACATGCCGGAACCGGTCCAGTGGCTGACCTATGCGAATCCGATGCGCTATTTCCTCGTGATCGTGCGCGGCGTGATTCTCAAGGGGAGCGGCGTGTTGATTCTGACGCCCCAGCTTTTCATGCTGGCCGCACTCGGCGCCTTCGTTTTTGTGCTGGCCGTGACTCGTTTTCACAAGACGATCGACTGAAACGCGCGTCTCAGGGGGCCCTCGCTTGCGCTTGCTTGTATGTTCTCTTCCGAATGTCTAATCTGAATTCTATCCGTTCGGCGTCGTCGGCATTTCGGCGGAGATGAGCGCAGGGGGATTTCCCGGAAGGCAGGCATGAGGAAACTGAACAGGCTCGCCGAAGCAATCGGCGACATTTGTCGAGAGCGGGTGCTGGAAGAGAAATGGCTGCTCGCCCCGTCGCGTCGCGTAGGGTTCCAGTGGCTCGATGCGGTCGCCCGTTCAGGACAGCCGGTATTGAACGTGCGGGTGAAGACCCTCCGGCACATGGTCCTCGAACTCGCTTCCTCCGAGATGGCCCGCAGGGGCGTCACATTCCTCCATGGCGTGCAGGCCGAAATCATGGTGAGCCGCCTGTTTGAGGGGCTGAGGGCCTCCGGAGGCGGATACACCACCGGTCTGGCGTCCGGCCCGGGCCTTACAAAGGCGCTTGCGCAGGCGATCCGGGACCTTCGGTTGGCGGGGCTGCGGTCCGGCGATCTCCGGGTCCGTGCCTTCGAGGTGCCCCGCAAGGGAGGGGAGGTCAGGGGACTCCTCGGGGCATACGAAAAGGCCCTCGAGGGGGAAGGACTCGTGGACTATGCCGGCCTGCTCTCCATGGCCATGGAGCGATTGGAGGCCGATCCGGGCCTGCTCTCCGGCCATACCCTCGTCCTGGTGCCCGGGGACCTGGAAGAAGACCTTTGCCTCTTGGAGAAGTCCTTCCTGGCGCGTATACCGGATGGGCAGAGAAGGGTCCTCCCGGTGGATCGGCCGGGATCGGTGGTTGCGGAAGAGCGGAAAGACAGCGGGCTGCTCGGGTGGATCTGCCGGCCGGCCGAGGCGCCGGGTCCCGGGGGGGATGGGTCGGCCCGGATCTTTCGGGCCGTGGGAGAGGTCAACGAGGTGCGCGAGGTCCTGCGGTCCTGCGTGGGGCAGGGGCTTCGGTTCGACGAGGTGGAAATCCTTCACACCGATGCGGCTACCTACGTTCCCTTGATCTACGAGACCGCATCTCGACTGGCGGCTGATGAGACGGGCGAGGCGCTTCCGGTCACGTTTGCCGAGGGGATCCCGGCCCGTTACGGCCGTCCGGCGCGAGCCCTTCTGGCATGGCTTTCCTGGATTCAGGAGGGGTATCCCCAGTCGATCCTTGTCCGGATGATCCAGGACGGTCTCCTAAGGATCGAGGAGTCCGGGGAGGAAGATGCCTCCTTCTCCAGGCTCGGGGCCTTGCTTCGGACCGTTCCGATCGGGGCCGGGCGGGGACGGTACCTCACGAAGATCGAGGAGGCGGTCCGGGCCGCCGAGAGAAAGAGGGAGGCGAGGCCCCTGTACGATGAGGACGACGAAGGGGATGGGGTCGACCCGGGGCGTCCGGTTGGGCGGGCCCAGGGGCTGAAGACGATCCGGCGCCTCGTCGCTGCTCTCCTGTCGGGTACGCCCGAAACGGCGGCCCGCCAGAGGGATCTGCTGAAAGCGGCGCTGGCCTTTGTGGACGGGCATGCCCGTTGTACCCGCCTGCTCGACGAATATGTCCGCAAGAAGCTGTCCGACGAGATTCGGGACCTCGCTGCCTGTGTCGAGGAAGAGGACGCAGCGGGCCTGGATATCTGGAAATGGATGACCGACCTCTGTCAATCGGCACCGGTACGCGGAGAAGGACCGCGTCCCGGCCGGCTTCACGTCGCTTCCGTCTACGGCGGCGGCCACTCCGGGCGAGAACATACCTTTATTATAGGGTTGGACGACAGCCGCTTCCCGGGCGCGGGTCTTCAGGACCCGCTCCTGCTGGACGGTGAACGGAGGCGCCTCTCGGACGACCTGCCTACCGCGGCCGGACGACTTGTGCGGGCCACCCGGGGGTTCGCCGGGCTCATGGCCCGGCTCCGGGGCGAGGTGACGCTCGGCTACTGCTGCCGGAGCCTCACGGATGATCGGGAAATGTTCCCGAGCCCCGTGGTCCTGGCCGCCTTCCGGATCCTCTCCGGCAACCCGGAGGGCGACCAGGACGCCCTCCTGAGATGGCTTCCGGAGCCCGTCTCCTTTGCGCCGGACAGACTGGACCGTTGCGTCGACCTGGACGAGGCTTGGCTCTGGTGGTTGTGCGAGGGGAAGGGGGTCCGGAATCCGCAGGAAGTCATCGCCCGGAGCTTTCCGCATCTCGGCAGGGGCCTTGTGGCGAAGCAGGCGAGGGACGGCGACCGGTTTACCGAGTATGACGGCCATGTTCCCGAGGCGGGCCCGGACCTGGACCCCGCGAAGCCGGATGGGCCCGTTTTGTCTGCGAGCGCCCTCGAGCTGATGGGCGCCTGTCCGATGGCGTATTTCTTCCGCTACGTCCTCGGCATTCGGCCCCCGGAAGAGGTGCGGGTCGACCCGAGGGTCTGGCTCGATCCGACCGAAAGAGGGCAACTCCTTCACACGGTGTTTCGCAGGTTCATGGATCGCCTGCACGAGCAGGGCCTGCTGCCTGATTTCCGGAGAGACGAGAAGTGGCTGATGGTGGTGCTCGACGAGGAACTGGCTTGGTGGAGAGAAGCCAAGCCCGTTCCGAGCCGGGCCGCCTACGAGCGGGAGGTCCTGGATTTGCGGCAGGCCGCCCGGATCTTCCTGCAGGAGGAAGAGGAGCACTGCAGGCAGAGCCGGCCCTTCTGCTTCGAGGCGTCGGTGGGCATGCCGCCCGAGGGAGAGGGGACCCCCCTCGACACGCTCGAGCCGGTGGGCCTCGACCTGGGCGACGGCCGGACGATACGCGTTCGGGGTCGGATCGACCGGGTGGATGAAATTCCGGGTTC
>WFRX01000102.1 GCA_015486285.1 bacterium | reverse complement strand
AAGCCGAACAGCACGAGAAGCCCGGTCAGCAGGCCCGCCGCCCCCCCGCGGGAAAGGGAAAGCATGCCGGCGAGAAACATGGCCGTCACAACCATGCCCAGAAGCACGTTCCTGTATCCCCTGCCCTTGGACAAGGCCTGCTCGAGCCGCTGAAACAGGGGCTGTCCCGAGGGCCGCCAGGATCGCCGCCGAGTGGCCAACGAGGCGAGGAAGAAGCCGAAGACGGTGGGGGTGAGCATCTCCATCAGACCGGCGAAGTGGTTCCGGTTGTAATAGGTTCCGTGAACGCTCACCAGATCGGCGGGCCGGACCCAGAAGATGTGCGGGCTGCCGGAGAAGTGTTCGGCAAGCCCGTAGAAGGCCTGGAAGAGTCCGACCAGCACCAGGGCCCAGAGGACCCGCACGATGGCGCGGCGCTCCCGGAAGTGGTTGATGAACACGAACAAGACGATGCCCAGGGTCAGGAGCCGGAAGATCTCCTGGACGGTCGCGTGCGGGTTCAGGCTTACAGGCATCGGTCCGGTCGTGTTCGGGTAGCCCGGGACAAGCGCGGCGTACAGCTCGGCGGTCTTGGGCGACAGGATGGCGAGAAGGGAGTGGGGCAGGGGAATCAGCTGCAGGCCGAGGATCAGCAGGTAGCCTGCCGCAAAGAACCACAGCGGGGTCTTGACGATCTCGATCTTTCCCTGCAGGGAGGATCGTGCGGACCAGAGGAACACGAGGAGGCACGCACACAGGAAGAGGATACTCTGCGCCCAGGGCGCGACCGAGCCCAGAGGCAGAGGCGCCAGCACGAGCATCAGGATGAGCAGCCCCTCGATCAGGAGCCCCAGCGTCCCGGCCAGGGCGGAAGCATCGAAGTCGGTCCATCGGGCGATCATTCGCCGCCAGGCGGGTCGATGCCTCCTTCGGACCTTCTTGATCCGCTTTCTCTTTCCCCTCGTGCCGGACGGCGGGCGGCTGTCGGGCATGTCGCCGGAAGAAGAATGTTGGTCGTCCATTCGCGTCGTCTGAATTCTGTTCAACCGTGCAGGCGGATTGCGGATCCCTCAAGGAATCCTGTTTATCGGAACAGGCCCGGGTGTACCATCCAGGCGACGGCCCATCGGCCGTTCGAGCCCGTCTCCAGGCAGACCAGGGCGGCAGGACGAAAGGCCGTCACCGGCGGGTCTTCCGCGCCCAGGATCAGGCGGGAGGCCAGGGAAGCGAGGAATGGCAGGTGTCCCACAAGCATGTAGTCTCCTTCTAGGCAAGCGAGTTCCCGGATGATCGGGTCCACCGGATCCATGGGGGACATCCCGGCCTGCCGGATGATTCCGGCCTTTGAGGTCACCGCCCCGGCCATGATCCCGGCCGTCTGGGTGGCCCTCTTCTTGCCGCTCTCCCAGACCGCCTCCACCTCGACGGCCCGGCCCTTGAGGAAGGCCGCCACTCTTTCCGTATCGTTCCTGCCCCTCTCGCTCAACCCCCGCTCCGGGTCCACCGCCGCGGACAGGGGCTCTCCATGTCGAACAAGGTACAGCCGCATGATTTCCTCCCATGGCAGGCAAAAGGGAAAAAGCGACCTTTCGCTTCGCCGTCCAGGAAGCGGTATACTAGCACACTGGTTTTTCCATTGTCATTCTGAATGATCATGCTACAAGGATGAAAACGAGGAGTCACATACCATGAAAACGGCCATCACCTGTCTGACCGCCCTGCTTTTTCTTTCGCCCGCAAGCGGTTCATTCGCAACAGAGAAGCCCCCTCCCGTTACGGTAACGGTCTACAACGACAACTTCGCCATGGTCCAGGAGGTCCGCACCCTGCGTCTCGTCCGGGGTATGCAGGAGTACAGGGTCGCCGATGTCCCCGGCCGGATCGAACCGACCTCGGTGCGCTTCCGGTTCCTGACCGCCCCTGAGACGGTCACGCTCCGCGAACAGCGCTTCGAGTTCGACCTGGCCGACACCGACCGCCTCCTGGAGCGGTATCTCGGCCTGCCCGTGGTCGTCACGATCGAGGAAGGCGGTACCTACCGCGGCACCCTGCTCAATGCCCGGGCCGGGGACGCGATCCTGGAACTCGAGGACGGCTCGGTCCAGGTGATCAAGGCCGGAACGATCGCCACGCTCCAGTTTCCCGCCTTGCCTGAAGGCCTGACCACACAGCCCACCCTGGTCTGGCTCCTCGAATCCACGAGATCGGGGAAACAGAAGGCGGCCCTGAGCTATCTCACCCAGGGCATCCAGTGGAAGGCCGAGTACATCGCGACCATCGACAAGACAAAGAACCGTCTGGAACTTTCGGCATGGGCCTCGATCGAAAACCGCTCAGGACACACGTTCAAGGACGCCCGACTCCGGCTCGTTGCCGGGGACGTGCACCGGATCACGCCGCAGCACTATGGAGCCAAGGCCGGCATGCGCAGAGAGGCGGCCATGCTGACGGCGGCCGCCCCTGCCTCCGGCTTCGAGGAAAGGCCCCTGTTCGAGTACCACGTCTACACGCTCGACCGCCCCGCCACCCTCACGGACAGACAGGCCAAGCAGCTCGTCCTGTTCCCGCCCGTGTCCGTCAAGGCGGACAAGGAGTTGCGTTACGACGGCTCCCGGGACCAGGACAAGGTCCGGGTGAACCTCGTTGTCAACAACACGAAGGAGAACGGGCTGGGCAGGCCGCTGCCTGGAGGCAGGATACGCGCGTACACGGAGGAGGGCGGCGGGCCGGTGGTCTTCACGGGCGAGGACCGGATCGGACACGTGGCCGAAGGCGAAAAGGTCAGGGTCTACCTGGGCAACGCCTTTGACATCGTGGGAAAGCGTACGGTCCTTTCCACCCGCCAGGTGAGCAAGCGCTCGCGCCAGGAGACCGTACAGATCGAATTGCGCAACCGCAAGGAGACGCCCGTCGAGGTTACGGTTATCGAGCATTTCCGCGGCGACTGGAAATTCATCGGCGAGACCCCGAAGATCCGCAAGCAGGAGGCGCACAAGGTCGAGTTCGAGGTGCCCATCCCCGGGAAATCCAAGGATGTCTTTACATACGAGGTCCTCTACAAGTGGTAGGCCTTGCGGACGGGCCCTGAGGGAAATCCGCTCGCCTTCGTGGGAAACCGTTTTCCCTCTTTTCGCGGGTGGGGCGCTTCGGACCGGGTCCGTTGCTTGTCCGGTGCCCCGGAACCAAATCTATTGAAATCGCATCATAACGGTCGGATAGCAAAAGCGGGCCCGGCCACCGTGGCCATTTGGTCTCTGTGTGGCATGTAGTTTGCTCAAGTTCGTTGGATATGAATTTTGTTGATTTTTTGCCTTGTTTTTGATAGCGTCCGTGATTAACCCTTGTTGCAATAAGGGGTGCCTTCCGGATGGAAGCACCCAAGGACTGAGGCAGGAGCCTTTTACAAGCCGAGGTGACCCCATGCGTTCCTTGAGTGCTCTTTTCCTGTGTGCCGTACTTGCAGTCTTTGCCTTTCGCGCCGACAACCAGCGGGTGCGGACTTCGGTCGCGTGCCGGGTTCATCCAGAGCTGGCATCCTCGGGGGCGTGTGGTACAGGCACGATCGCCATGGCGGTTCCGGCCCCTGCACCGCCCGAAACCCAGGCGGCCCCGAAAAACAAACCGTCGAAAAAGAAAAAACGAACCAGGATCACCCGTATCGTGAGGGCGACCGCCTACAACGCCGTGCCCCAGCAGACCGACTCCACCCCGGAGATCTGCGCCTGGGGCGACAAGGTCCGGCCGGGGATCATCGCGATCTCCAGGGACCTGGAGGCAAGCGGCCTGACCCGCGGCAAGGAAGTGTATATCGAAGGGATCGGCAAGATGGTCGTCATGGACCGGATGAACCGCCGCAAGCGAAACCAGATCGACCTGTACATGGAGAAGTACGAGGATGCCGTCCGATTCGGCGTGAAGGAATTGACCATCTCCTGGACCGAGGACACCCAGGCCGAGCAGGAGAGTTGAGGGTCCGCGCCGCCGCGCCCATTGCGGGATCCCCTTCCCGCCCGACATCCCCCATTGCACGAACACCACAGCGTCCCCAGGGAGGCGTTTCACCCATGGGCAAGGATTTCGATGATTTGGCGGCCGAATTGCAGAACCAGATCTATGAGGAAACCAGAGCGGCCTACGGTGAGGTCGCCTTCCAACGGTGGCTGAAGCCCCTCTACATGGGCAAGATGGATTCGCCGGACGGCCATGCCCGCGTCACCGGTTCATGCGGGGACACGATGGAAATCTTCCTGAAATTCGAAGGGGGCAAGGTGTACGAGGCATCCTTCCTGACGACCGGCTGCGGGGCGAGCGCCGTTTGCGGATCCTTTGCCGCCGAGCTTGCCCTCGGCAAGACGCCGGAAGCATTGTTCGAGATCACGGGCGAGACGATCCTGGACATCCTCGGGGGACTTCCGGACGAGGAGCGCCACTGCGCCGTGCTTGCCGCCAATACCCTGCGGGAGTCCTGCAACGATTACATGACGCGAAAGGGAGGAGACCATGCGAATTCTGGACCTGTACCTGACCACGACGGGCAATACGCAAAAGGTGGCGGAGAGGATTGACCGGACCCTGCGAGACCTGGGCCATGAAGTGGATTCCGTAAAGGTCGGCAAGGAAACAGAAGTCGACGTGCTCGCCTATGACCGTGTCTTTGTCGGCTCGGGCGTGTATGCCTGGCTGCCGGGGAAGCCGATGCAGAGCCTCCTCGAGGGCCTGCGGGACGGATACGCAAAGAAGGGGCTGATCCGGCCCGGGTCTCCCCGCATCGACAAGCAGGCGGTGATCTACTGCACGTACGGAGGGGTGCATACGGGCGTGAACGAGGCGATTCCCGCTGTCAAGTTCATGGGGCAGCTCTTTGATCATCTGGGATTCGAGATCCTGGATGAGTGGTATTTTGTCGGAGAATATGTGCCGGAAAAGATACAGGAAATGAGTCGCACCGGCAGGCTCGGAGACATCACCGGCCGCCCCAACGACGTCGACCTCCACGAGGTGGAGCAGAAGGTCCGCGGCATCATGCGCGTGTAACCTTCGACTGCGGTGCATCAAACAACACCCTCGGCCTTCATCTCCCTCAGCAGTTTGGATTGGTTCTCGAACCGGAGGGCCCTCATTCCCAGGCCGGCCGCCGCCTGCACATACTCCGGTATATCGTCGAAAAAGAGGGCCTCTTCCGGCGGGCTTCCCGCCATGGCAAGGGCCGCCCGGTAGATGCGAGGATCCGGTTTCCGGAATCCCAGCCTGTAGGAAAGCGCGTAGTGCTGGAAAAGCCTTGTCACGGGATAGTGCTCGAAACAATACTCGAAGTGCCACGCATTCGTATTGGAAAGAAGTACGAGCGTATACCTTTCCCGGAGGGAGCGGATGAGTTCCTCCATGCCCTCGACAGGATCAAAGATGTCGGACCAGATCCTCCGGACTTCGCTCACCTCAAGATGTATGTCCAGCCGCTCCATGCTCGAGCGGGCGAATTCCTCTGAAGAAATCCGCCCGAGATCATACGCCTCCACGAGGCTTGACCCGAACATGGAATCATAAATTTCTTTCGCAGATCTCCCGCAGCGTTGAGACAACCGGCGGCATGAACGCATGTGGTCGAAGTGGAGAAGTACGTTCCCCAGGTCGCTTACGATGGTGCGGATCATCTCGCGAGGTTCCCCCTTTCTCTTCCATGGAACAGGCGCGGACGCGGACTCATTATACATGCCGGCGTCCTGATCGAATATTCCCCGATTTGCGCATCCGGGAAAAAAGCTTGACAGCGATCCTGATTCGGAATATATTCTTAGCTAGGAATACGCCATTAATTGGAAGGAGGCCGCGTGAATCCGACCCCGGAAGAACTGCAGCAGCGATTGAACCGCTTCAAGGAAGGGCTCCGGCGGGCCGGGGTGAAGCTGACCCACCAGCGTCTGGAGATCTTTCAGGAGGTGGCCCGGTCCAGCGATCATCCGGATGTGGAGACGGTTTTCAAGGGCGTCCGCGAACGGGTTCCAACCGTTTCGCTGGACACCGTGTACCGGACCCTCTGGTTGCTCCTGGACCTCGGGCTGATCACCACCCTGGGCCCTCCCCGGG
>WFRX01000101.1 GCA_015486285.1 bacterium | reverse complement strand
CTTCGAGCGGTGTGAGTGGAGATGCCTCGAGAAGATCCCGGATTTTCACGGGAGGCCCCATGTCCTGATGCTGGCCGCGGGGCCTATCTGGCAAAAAGGGCCGCACCCCCGGTTCCCCGGGGATGGAGGGGCTCAGGGAAAGGCGCGGGAGCCTTTCGCGGAGGCGGGGCCTTCCGTATGAATCTGTCCAGGCTGGCGGAAGGGCTCAGAGGGTTCGCCGGCATCCGGCGAAAGGGGGCGGTCGGCAGATGCCTCCAGGCCATGGAGGGGGCCTGGGATTTCGGAGACGTCATCGTGGGCCCCGGAGACGATGCGGCGGCGCTGTCGGCCGAGGGCGGCGGGTATCTGCTCCTGGCGGCGGACGGTATTCTCCCCATGCTGGTGGAGCGGGACCCCGTGAGGGCCGGCCGGGCGGCCGTCCTGGTGAACGCGAACGACATCTACGCCATGGGGGGGAGGCCCCTGGCCCTGGTCAATGTCCTGGCGGGCATGGATGAACAACAGATGGAAGCCGTCTGCCGGGGGATTCGCGAGGAGTGCCGACGACTCCAGGTCCCCATGGTGGGAGGCCATATCTCGCCCGAGGGCGGGGCCCCCTTCCTGGCGGCGGCCGTCCTCGGGAAAGCCGAGTGCCTGCTCACCGACCGGCGTGCCGCACCGGGCCAGGAGATCCTCCTGGCCATGGATCTTCGGGGCGAACGATGGGGAAAGGCCCTCCTGAACTGGGATTCCCACGTGCAGAAGGATTCCGCAACCCTTCGTGGAGATCTGGAGGTCCTGTGCGCACTGGCAGCGGAAGATGTGTGCGTGGCCGCGAAAGACGTAAGCAATGCGGGCATCCTCGGCACCCTGGCCATGCTCCTGGAGAACGCCGGGCTGGGCGCCGAGGTCGACCTGGCCTGCATCGAGGCCCCTGAATCGTTTGATTTCCTCGACTGGCTCAAGGTCTTTCCGAGCTACGGGTTTGTCCTGGTATGCGACCCGACGGCACAGGGGGAGGTGCTCCGGCGGTTCGGGGAACGCGGTATATGGGTGAACCGGATCGGGCGTACGGACGAATCGAGGTCACTGCGCCTCGCCTGGAAGGACGATGAATGCGTCCTGTTCGATTTTTCCCGGAACCCCATCCTCGACCTTCCGCGCTAACGAGGACATGTTCGCGCTGCTGCCACAATGGGTGGCCTCACCCTTGCGCCGGTGAGGGAATTCCTTTACCCTTTGACTCGAGCCACCGGGAACGGGCGGATGCCCGTTGCCCGTCGACAACAGAGAAAGAGAAAACACGCGAATGGACCGGGATGCCTTCAGGACTCGCGTTCCTCCCTGGGCACAGAAGGAACTGGAACAGGTTCACGGCTACGTTCGGGAATCCCTCCCCGAGACCCTGAGGTCTTTCTGGGACAGCAACGGCTTCGGGGTGGCGGAATTCGGTCGACAGCCGCTGCGGCCCTATCTCGTCCTGCTGGTGGCGCGACATTATGGCTGCACAGGGGAACGGCCCCTCCGTCTGGCAGCCGGCATCCATATGATTCACATGGCTTCGCTTCTCCACGACCGTGTCGGTTACGGCCGCAAGGTCCCCGGCACCGGAAGCGATGCCGACCGGGAACGCCACCACCGGGAAGCCCTGGACATCCTGCTCGGGGATTTCTTTTTCTCCAAGGCATCCCGCCTGATTGTTGAGGACGGGGATACCCGGATCATCCAGGACCACATCCGGACATCCCTCGAGAGCGCAGAGGCGCAGGCCAGGCTCGTGAGCCTGGACAAGGAACGCCACAAGGCCGATCCCGCCCAGTGTTTCGAGGCCGCTGCGGACAAGGTCTCTTTGCTGCTCGGCCTCGGCCTTCGGGTGGGATCCATCCTCGGCAATGCCGCCCGGGAGGAAGAAGAGGCCCTTTCCCGGTACGGCTTTCTGCTCGGCAGGGTCGTGCGGATTTACGAAGACCTGTCCGCCTGGGAAGGGATTGCAGACCAAGGTGCGGCGCCTCCGTCCGATATGAGATTCAGCCATCCCTTGATTCTGCTCTGGGAAAGGGAGGGCAGAGATGCGTGGGAAGAGGCGGCCGGACGACTCCAGACATCCGCAATACAGGATCTGGAGGATCTGCGGGCCGTACTCGACGACCAGGGGATTCTGGCCGCCTCGATGGAGGCCGCCATGACCTATTCCGACCAGGCGTTGGGCTGCCTGGAGGGACTGGCGGAGACGGAAGAACTCCGATTGCTCAAGACGGTCGCTCGTTTCCGGCCGGATCCGGAGCGGGGGCCGGGAGAGGAGGCCGCTCCTTGAGGGCGATGGTGCTGGCGGCCGGGCGGGGGGAGCGGCTGCGGCCCCTGACGGACACCCTGCCCAAGCCGATGATCCCGGTGGCGGGCAAGCCTCTGATCTTCTACACCCTGGCCTACCTGAAGAACTGCGGCATCGAGGAAGTGGTCGTCAATCTTCATCATCTTGGAGACAGGATCCAGGATTACGTGGGCGACGGCCGGCAGTGGGGCCTTCGCGTCTTCTATTCCCGGGAAAGCCGTCTGCTCGGCACGGGAGGCGGTATTCAGAAGGCCGCTCCCCATTTGATCGGAGGAAGCTTTCTGGTCATGAACGCGGACATCCTGCTGGATCTCAATTTGCGTGATGTGTTCCGGTTCCATCGGGAAAACCATGCCGCTGTGACGATGGTGCTTCGCCGGGACCCGGAGGCGGAGCGTTACGGGGTGATCGAAACGGACGGGTATGGTCTCGTGAGGCAGGTCCTGGGCAGGCTGCCCGTACGTTCCGGTCCGTGGACCCGGCTCATGTTTACGGGGGTTCATGTGCTGGAACCGGAGGTCTTTGCCTACATGGAACAGCGGCAGCACTCCTTCAGCATCATCGATGTGTACGTCGACATGCTCCGGGCCGGTGAACGCATCATGGGCTACGAGATGAAGGGATTCTGGACGGACCTCGGCACCAAGGCCCGCTATGAGGCTCTGCAACGGATGGTTGAGGGCCGTGAAGTTGCGCTCGACGCCCTCGTTGGAGGATGCGGCAGGAAAGCAACCGAGGCCTGAAGAAGAGATCTTCCCTCTCAGAAAGGGTGTTTCCCGACACCCTCTTGAGGGGGTGGGGACGGATGGAGAACTTCGAATCAGCCGTCATTCCCGCGAAGGCGGGCGTCCCCAAGCACCTGATGCCAAGGGATTCCCGCCTTCGCGGGAGTGACCGCAATGACATGTTCTTCGACACCCTCCAGAGGGGAGAAGGCCTTCTTCGTACAAAGGACACGTGAGCGAAATTGCGTACCGATCCCGACAAGACCCGCTGGAAAAGGATCATCGTCTTCCGGACCGACCGGCTCGGCGATCTGGTACTCTCGTTTCCCGTGGTGGAGGCGCTCAAGGCCGCCCTGCCGGCGGCGCAAATCGACCTGTTCGTCCATCCCTACACGGTCCCGGTGGCGGGCCTGCAGAGAAGCGTCTCCCGCGTCATTCCCGATGTATATCCCGGCGCGCGCGGGCTTCGTGCCCTCACGGGGCTTCTGAAGGCCCGGCAGTACGATCTTGCGGTCCATCTCTTTCCGGTACCGAAGCTCGCCTCCGCAACGTATCTGGCCCGTATTCCGGTCCGCGTGGGAACGGTCTACCGGTATTTCTCGCCCCTTTTCAACCGGAGGATTCGGCTCCACCGGAAGAAGGCGGGCATGCATGAGAGGGCATTGAATCTCAAGCTCCTGGAAGGAATAGGGATCCCCACGGCCCGGGCTTCGGCGGGGCTGGAGATCCCGGGCCGGTTTCATCGGGAGATCGCCGGGCTGCTCGACACGAAAGGCATCGACTCCTCGAGGGATGCCTTTGTCGTGCTCCACCCAGGCTCCGGGAACTCTTCCCTGAACTGGCCGCCGGAGCATTTCGGCCGGCTGGGCAAAGAGATCCTGAAGAGGGGGATCCCGGTGGTACTCACAGGAAGCGGCGGGGACCGACCCGTGGTGGACCAGGTTCAAGCCTCTATGGACGGAGGGGCGACGGATCTTTGCGAAGAACTCGACATGGAACACCTGGCCGCCCTGCTTGCAGCGGCGTCTCTGGTCGTTGCCAATTCCACCGGCCCCCTGCATCTGGCCGATGCGCTCGGCACGAAGGTGATCGGGATTTACAGCCCGTACGTATCCGCGGCGCCACACCGCTGGGGCCCCTGGGGGCAGCCGGAGAATGTCTTCGTTCCGGACGGCGAGCTTTGCCCCCGATGCACCTGGGAACGGTGCGAGCGGTACAACTGCCTGTCCTCGATCCGGCCCGAGACCGTCCTGGCGAGGGCGCTCGAGCTGCTTGACTCCAAAATGTGAACAGGGCTGCGAACAGCGAATGCACATAGCCTTTGATGCATCCAACCTGGCGCTGGAGGCGCCGACGGGCGTGGCGATTTACGGGATCCATCTCATCCGTGAGATCGCATCGCTCGACAGAGAAAATCAGTACACCCTCTGCTATCGATTGTCCCGGTGGAAAGACAGACGTCATTTCTATCGTGTGAACCAGAGCAACTTCCGAACAAAGATTATCCAGGAGCCTCTGGACTTCCTCTTCACCAGGAAGATCGACCTCTTCCACGGGCTGGATGCCCGCATGTACGATTCCCGAAGGGTAAAGAATGTCGTTACGATCCACGACATTCCCCAGCACAGCAATCAGTATTCAGGCACCCGGCATCCGGAAAAGAAGAACCGACGCTATGCGGACATCATGGCCCGGGCGGATCGCATCATCACGGATTCGGCATACACAAAAGCGGATATCCTGAGGTTCTATCCCATTGCGGAGAAGAGGATTGATGTGGTGCCCCTGGGGGTCGAGGCCCCTCTCCGCCCCAAAGACGAGGAAAAAATTCAGGAGGTCCTGTCGCGGTACGGGATCCGCGCGCCCTATCTGCTGCACGTCGGCCGGATTGAGAGAAAGAAGAACCTGTGCAGAACACTGGAGGCCTTTGCACGCATCAGGAAGAAATTGGATGACCCGGTGCAGATCGTCCTGGCAGGGACCCCGGGACCGGGCGGGGAAGAGGTGTTCGAGGCGATCGACAGGCTCGGGCTGGGCGAACAAGTACGTTCGACAGGATACGTGAGGCAGGAGGACCTGCCGTCCCTGTATGCTGGGGCGACGATTTTCCTGTTTCCGAGCCTTTACGAAGGGTTCGGCATGCCGATCCTGGAGGCCATGGCCTGCGGTACGCCGGTGCTGACTTCAAACGCTACTTCCCTGCCGGAAGTGGCCGGGGATGCAGCCGTCCTGGTCGATCCCTTTGATGTGGAATCCATCGGCGGGGGCATACTGCGATTGTTTGAAGATCCCCGGTTACGGGAACAATGTGTTCGGAGAGGCCTGGAAAGGGTCAGGGAGTTTACCTGGGAGAGGACGGCCCGCGAGACCCTGGCCGTCTACCGGAAGACCCTTGGAAGTGAATAGGACCTTCCCCGCCGCTCTTCGTACGCTGCTCTGCAGTAGTCGAAGAAGGTATCGGTCTGTCTCGTGTAATCATACCGCTCGGCCGCGTCCCGCCTTGCCTGCCTCCCAAGCCTTTCGCGAAGCCGATCGTCTTCTCTCAAGAGCCGCAGGATCTTTGCCAGGGCATGGCTGTCTCCGGGCGGCACGAGCATCCCGTTTTCGTCGTGGCGGATGATCTCGGGTACGCCCCCTGCATCTGTGCCGATGACCGGGACGCCGGCGGCCATCGCCTCGATCACGACCAGGCCGAAGGTCTCGCTGCGGGAGGGGAGGAGCGACAGGTCGAAGGCATTCATCAAGAAAGGAATTTCGGTGGTAAAGGGGAGAAAGCGTACCGATTGCTCCACCCTCAGTTCGGCTGTCCGCCTTTGCAGGTGCTCCCAATAGCTTTTCCTCTGCGGGGCCCCGCAAATCACCAGGGTGGCTCCGGGGATATTTGCCGTTGCGAAGGCCTCGAGGGCGACGGCCTGGCCTTTCGCTTCTTCGATTCTGCCTACCAGGCCGACGAGGAAGCCGTCTTCGGGGAGACTGAACCGTCTTCTGTTTTCTCTCTTGTCATGTTTGACGGGATCGAAGGCGTCCACATCGATCCCATAAGGGATGACTTTGATCTTCTCTTGCGGGAGAACAGTTCTCGCGGCGAGACTGTCCTTCAGCTTTTGTGTGATCACCACGGCGCCGTCCAGATTCCGGTAGACCCAGTTGTGAAAAGGGTCTCTTTTTTTTGTACTCGCGTGCAGTTGCTGGTAGAAAAGGACCGCCATGTCCGGAACGTGGAATTTTCTGGCCAGAAGAGCGAGGCTCAAATGCTTGGAGGCCCCTACAACGCAGACGTTGGAAGAGCAAGCCTTCATGATTTTTCCGAGTCGATATGCGGCGACGAAATCTATGTATTCGGCCCTGATCTTGATTGCCTCGACGGGAACGCCGAGGGAACGGGCGTATTCCTCCGCCCGGCTGGATGCCTGCCCGACAAACAGGGACGACTCCCCGAGTCGCATCGCATCGGCGGCTCGCTTAACCATCTGGATTTCCATGCCCCCGAAGGCGCCCAGAGGCATCAGAAAGGTGTAGTGAAGCGGTTTCATGCTGTTCGCCGACAGGGTTTCCGCACTGTGGGAGGGCCGTTTTGCAGAGTCAGCATAAGGAAGGCGATGTCCCCAGTCAAGACGCCCGATGTAGGCTCTCGGGGCCGTCCTGGGTCCCGCTTGGCCCCGAAAGAGACGTTCGCTGCGCGTCCTCGAGGGGTTGCTTGACCGGGTGATCCTTCACTCCTATACTTCCTGTCTTAAGAGGCTGTTGAAAAAGTCCCATCTGCGGCGTTCGGCTGCATCCCTCGTCATTCAACGTACAGAAAGTACGCTTCATTCCTCGGGATTTTGCCTGCCTTGCATCTGGAACTTTTTGAACAGCCTCCAAGAGCCACTTTTTCAACGGGCT
>WFRX01000100.1 GCA_015486285.1 bacterium | reverse complement strand
GCCTGATCTCTAGCCCCTGATCTTTTCGGTCAGATCCCTGACTGCCTCCATGTACGGCTCGATTCCGCGGGCGAAGATGTCGTTGTGGTTCGCGCCGGGGATCATGAGCAGCCTCTTGTCTTCTGCCGGGCAGGCATCGTAGAGGGCCTGGCCGTCGGAGAAGGGAATGATGTGGTCGAACTCCGCGTGGATGATCAGGGTGGGCTTTGGGAAGGTGCGGATCTTGTCCACGTTCCGGAAGCCTTCTTCCTCGGTCATTCCCAGGGTCCGTACGTCGATGCCGAGAAGCCGAAGCAGCGGCTCGGCATACGCGAACCCGCTCTCGATGATCAATCCGTCGATCTCTCTTGCGCAACAGGAGATGAGTTCGAGCGCTGAGGCGCTCCCGAGGGACCTTCCCATGACGACCAGCGGGCCGGTGCAGCCGTTATCGCTGAGCCAGTTTCTCGTGTACGCGAAGATGGTGTGGCAGTCTTTCATCATGGCCGTGATCGTAGGCCTTCCGGTAGAGCGGCCGTAGCCCCGGTAGTCCACGGGCAGGAAGTTGATGCCCCGCCGGGTGTACAGGGGGGCCATCTCCTCATAGTCGGCCACGATCTCGCCGTTGCCGTGGAAGAACAGGATGTTCGCCGCCTCCTTGCCGGCGAGGTAGTATCGTCCGCCCACGACGACATCCTCTTCGACCGGGATCAGCACATCCGTAGCCCCTTCCTGGGAGCGGGCTTCGCCCCATTCGGGCCGGGGGTGGAACAGGTACATCAGGATCTCCGGCCGGTCGAGTCGGGAATAATCGGTTCCGCCGCTGTCGACCATTTCAAGGCCTCCTTTTCAAGGGATCAGGGTCCGGGGTCAGGCCGCTTCCCCTATGGGCCGGGGGGGCGAGCCTCCCCCCCACAAAAGCTAAAGGGGAGACTTGCGTTTGTAAAGAGAGGCCATTGCACGTGCCGCCAGAACAGGTAGAATAGGCGTGAAGCGATGCATGGAAGAAAAGGAGCGGACGGATGAGGACGCCATGGAGAAACAGCGGGTCGTCCCCGCGGCATGCAAGGAGGCATTCGAGATGGACCCGGGCCTTCCGCTGCCCCCTGGTGATGGCGGCCGCCCTTGCGGCGCTTACGGCGTGCGGGGGAGATGGATCCTCGTCGGCCGGCAACGGGTCGCCTCATGGCACGTACTCGGATATCGTGGAGCCCGTCTATGAGACCCTGATGACCGAAGCGGGCTACGAGGCGGGGAGGTGGGCCGAGGACCCGGACGGGTCTGCTTCCCTTTGGGCGACGGCGTTCCTGTATCCGTGGGGCCGGGCGGCTGGAGACCCGGAGGCGACGGAAAGGGCGGGGGAGACCCTGGACAGGCTGCTCGAGGATCTGGCCGGGCCCCTGCCGGAGGACCCGACACGCCTGGTTCTCTGTCTGCCCGCTTGTTTTGCCGGCCTGGCGAGCGGGGCCGGGGTGCTCGAGGAGGCCGTCAGGCCCGTGGTGGAGTCCTTCCTGAATACGATGGACCGGCGGGCCCAGGCGCAGGGCTACTATCTCGAGGAGACGGCCTCGCCCAAGGCCCCGACCGAGCTTACCGCCCTTCTCGCGTGGTCCAACCTGCTCTACAGGGACTATTGGGACTGGCCTCGCGGCACGCCGTACGTGTATCCCGGTGTGGGACTCGCCCTGCTGGATGCAACCCGCGAAAAGGCATGGGATGCGGAGAAGGAATACTACCGTGCCCGGCCATGGGCCCACGGCCTCGATATTCCGTCCAACGGATGGATGATCCTGGGCCTGATGAAGGGCTTTGAGAACGAGGAACTGATCCCTTACCAGGTCAACGCCGAGGGGGCCGCGGCCGCCCTGGAAGCCCTGCGGGACAAGGACCGGGGTGGATACTTCTCTTCCGCGGACTCGCGCGACGGTTTGAAGACGCTGGCGGAGAACAACCTGGCCGTTACCGCGCTGCTCGCCCTGTACAAGAATCTGGCCGATGCGTTTTACCTGGACCGGGCGGAGGAGACGCTGCAGTTCATCGCCGACCGGATGTACGCGGACGGGAAGCTCTCCAGTGTTGTCCCGGCGGGCGTTTCCCATGGAGGGGAGGGGTGGTCTGCAGGCGAGAACTTTCACTTTCTGTACAACGTCCTCGTTGTGCAGGCCTTGAAGGATGAGGCATGCCGGAACCTGCTTGCCTTCCGGCCCATGCACTGTGAGGAGCGTTCCCTGCCCGGCGGTGTGAGCCCCGGCCGGTCGAGAACGAGGTATCCCGAGGAATTCGACAATATCTTGAAGACCGTGCTTTACAAAGTTCCCTGGAGAGACGGCGACATCCTGTATGACTACGGGGACATGCCCGGGTACGCCTCATGGCTCCTTTTCGATCTTGCCGGAGAAACCGGGGAAGAAGAGTACGCAGAGACGGCCACCGCTGTTGCCGACCGGATCGTCCGCCTGATTCACGAAGATCTCGTCTACTACCTGGCCGAGATCTCCTTCGGGGGCTTTTCCCTGTACGCCGCCAAGGCGCATTATGGGGCGGAGAGGCCTGTTTACGAGGCCGAACTCGATCATGTCCTCGGCCTGGCGGTCTTCCTGGCGACCCTGGATGATTACTATCTGGACATCGTGGACCGGCTCACCGGAGGCGGGAATTACGGGTACGGAGCAACGACCCTGACGGCTCAGGTAGCCTACCTGCTCTTCCTGAGCCGGTACTATCCGCCGGACGGGTTCCGGCCCATGTGGGACGAGTACCCGGAGGTGGCCCTCAAGATGGTGGAGGCGGCGAACCGGGAGGCGTGGGATGAGGCGGGCGGGTATTACTACAAGTCCGCCGACCAGCCGGAGATCTACCTGATGGCCGACGGCTACATGGTCTATACGCTGGTGGAGGCCTACCGGTATACAGGCAATCCGGAGCACCTGGACAGGGCCCGCCGGGTCGTGGCGGCCATGGAAAGGATCCTCGGAGACAGCGAGGGGGGCGGGTTTTACGCCATGCCGCCCGCCCTGCCGTCTCTCGGATACAAGTCCCTGTCATCGAACAGCTATGCGCTGAAGGCCTGCGCGCTCCTCTACCATGCAACCGGCGAGGAGGCCTACAGGCAGAAGGCTGAATCGGCCCTGGATTTCCTGCTGAAGGATCTCTACGCGGGCGGGGCCGTCCACCATCACCTCTATGAGGGGCGGGCCTGCAGGGGCGACATGTGGTGTTCCGGTTGCAATTTCCGCATCCTTCAATACATGGATTACCTGGACGACTTGGCGAAGAACGGTACAGACGCCACGAAAGACAGGCCGTGACCCTGTGCCGCCGCGATGGACCGAGACAGATGGAAGGAGGAATCCGAAAAATATGACCGCGCCAGCAACCACCCGTGCCGCCGATTTCATCCGGACGATCGTTGCGGAAGACCTGAGGACGAACAAATGGGGGGGCCGTGTGGTGACCCGGTTTCCGCCCGAGCCGAACGGCTATCTCCATATCGGTCACGCCAAATCGATCTGCCTGAACTTCGGGATCGCCGAGGAATTCGGAGGGGCGTGCCACCTTCGCTTCGACGATACGAACCCGAGCAAGGAGGATACCGAGTATATCGAGTCGATCCAGGAGGATGTCCGATGGCTCGGGTTCGACTGGGGAGAGAATCTGTTTTACGCCTCCGATTATTTCGACCGCCTCTATGCCTATGCGGTACAACTGATCAAGAAGGGCAAGGCCTACGTCTGCGATCTGAGCCAGGAGGAGATCCGGGAGTACCGGGGCACCTTGACGGAACCCGGCAGGGAGAGTCCGTACCGGGGCCGGTCCGTGGAAGAGAATCTGGATCTCTTCGAGAGGATGCGGGCCGGAGAATTTCCGGACGGTTCGCGGGTGCTGCGGGCCAAGATCGACATGGCCTCCGGGAACCTGAATATGCGGGATCCGGTCCTCTACCGGATCCTGAGGGCTAAGCACCACCGTACGGGCGACAAGTGGTGCATCTATCCCATGTACGATTACACCCACTGCCTCTCCGACTCGATCGAGGGCGTCACCCACTCGATCTGCACCATGGAATTCGAGGACCATCGTCCCCTGTACGACTGGGTACTGGATGAGCTGGGCGTTTATCATCCCCAGCAGATCGAGTTCGCACGCCTGAACCTGACCCACACCGTGTTGAGCAAGCGCAGGCTGCTGGAGCTGGTCGAGGGCGGCCATGTGACCGGTTGGGACGATCCCCGGATGCCGACCTTGTCGGGACTCCGACGGCGGGGCTACCCGCCCGAAGCGATTCGAAGGTTCTGTGAACGGATCGGCGTGGCCAAGCGGGACAGCATGGTCGACATCGCCCTGCTGGAGCACATCCTCCGCGAGGACCTGAACCGGCGCGTTCCCCGGGTGATGGGCGTTCTGAGGCCCTTGAGGGTCGTCATCGAGAACTATCCCGAGGACCGGATCGAGGAAATGGAGTGTGTGAACAACCCGGAAGACCCGGCCATGGGAGTCCGGAAGGTTCCCTTTTCCCGGGAGATCTACATCGAGCGGGAGGACTTTCGCGAGGAGCCGCCCAGGAAATTCTACCGGCTCGCGCCGGGGCGCGAGGTGCGGCTGCGGTACGCGTATTTCATCAAGTGTGTAGACGTGGTCAAGGACGATAAGACCGGAGAGGTGATCGAGCTCCGTTGCACCTATGATCCGGAAACCAGGGGTGGGGATGCGCCGGACGGCCGCAAGGTGAAGGCGACGCTTCACTGGGTTTCGGCTCCCCGGGCGGTGGAGGCGGAGGTGCGGCTGTATGATCATCTCTTTGCGCAGCCGAATCCGAACGAAGCCACGGACGAAAAGGGTTTCAAGGCCTGCCTGAATCCGAACTCCCTGGCGGTGTTGACCTCCTGCCGTCTGGAGCCGAGCCTCCGGGAGGCGCGTCCGGGTAGTCGCTTCCAGTTCGAGCGGCAGGGCTACTTCTGCGTCGACTCAAGGGATTCGCGGCCGGGGGCGCTCGTGTTCAACCGGACGGTTACCCTTCGGGATACCTGGGCCAGGGTGCAGAAGGCGCAAAAGAAGCAAGGTTGAAGGCGTCATTCGACCGGGAAGGGGGGGTTGCGTGGGTGAGAAAGACAACGACCGGGAGCTCGTCAGGACGGACCGGGAGGGGCGGATCGCCGTCGTGACCCTCGACAAGCCTCCTGTAAACGCCCTGTACATCGATCTGTTCGATGCGGTCAGCCGGGCCCTCGATATGTTGGAGAAGGATGAGGAGATCCGGGTGGTCGTCTTGACGGGCGGCGAGAGGATCTTCAGCGGCGGCCTGGACCTGAAGGCGGTGGGCCGGGCCGAGCCGGAGGAACTGTTGCGTCTCATGGAGGTGGGCTACGCCTTTTTTCAGCAAATGGAGAAGTATCCGAAGCCGACGATCGCGGCCATCCGGGGGCATGCCCTCGGCGGCGGACTGGGCCTTGCCATCGCCTGCGATTTTCGCATCGCCGGGGAGAAGGCCGTTTTCGGCATGCCGGAGTCGCGGATCGGATTTCCCCTCCTCTGGGGTGTGACCAGCCTCTACATGCGCACCCTGAACCGGGGGCCGGCCCTGGACCTCCTGCTCACGGGAAGGAACATAGACGCCGGGGAAGCCCGGCGAATGGATATCGTGAGGAGCGTGGTGCCGGACGAGAAGGTGCTGGACGAGGCCCGTGTGCTGGCCGGCGAGATTGCCCGCAACATTCCGGCCTTTGCGCCCCGGAGCATCAAGGCGATCCTGTACGAGGCCTCGAGGGAAACGTCGCCCCGAAAGATTTTTGATGTCGAGAACAAGTACATCGCCGAGACGGTCGCCAAGATCGATCTCGCGTCCTGGATGAAGGGCTACCTGGACAAGCAATAGGAGAGGAGGGCCCGGGGGGGGCGGATCAACCCCAGATGTCCCGGTCGCTCACCTCGAGAGGCTTCGCCTGGACGAGGTTTACGAGCATCCTGAGGTACCGCTCCGCCCGCCAGAAGGCGACAGCCGCCAGTCCGTGCGCCATCACGGAGAAGGCGGGAGGGGTCTGGCCCGTGTAGTAATTCCAGCAGTGCCGTGTTGTTCCCCATCGTTCGAGGAAATAGCCGAGCCCGGTGCCGGCGATGAATATGAGGACGGCCATCCGATGGTCCGTGGGTGTGAGGATGATGAACTGGACCAGGATTAGGGCTATGATCGTAAAGGATTTGTCTATCGTCGGCCATACGAAGCTGTACATCATCGCGAGAAAAACGGGGAAGATGATCCAGTAGAGGCAACGGTACAGGAGGGGCCGTTCTTCCGGGGCGAGCGCATTTTCGAACTTGACCAGCCGGAAGATCGAGAGGTTTGCGAGCCCCCAGGCCGGGATGATCCACAAGGGTGGCCTCTCCCGTGTGAAATAGGTCCAGATCTGGGTCTGTGTTCCCCATGCCTCGATGACCAGCCCGCCCGACAGGCCCACAAGGAACAGCACCGCATCCTTGCGCAGATCCGCCCCGAGCATGATCACGACGGACATGAAGGAGAAGATGCCGAGGAGCAGCCAGTCGAATCGTGCCCAGAAATTTCCGCCCGCCGAGATGTAGGAGATGTATGTTTTTGCCAGGGGCCACCACACATACCCGATCAGCAGCAGGAGCAGCGAAAACGCGCTGATCATATAGCCGCTCGAACTTGTCAGGCGCATGCTGGCGAGCAGCGCATGCCATCGGTTTGGCTTGCCATCCATTCCACGATCTCTTTCCGGGGTAGGGAGTACGAGAATCCTTTGGACAGACCTAAAATTATATCCAGACAAACGAGTCGCCGTCAACAACGGGTCGGGTCCGCTGCGGCGGCAACGCAAACAGGTTCTGGGAAGGCGGCACGTACCCATAGACCAGGGCCGGCTATAAGCTGCCCGCCGCATTCCGGGAGCAGATATGCTTGAGCGTCACCTATGCCAATGACTGCGGGCCGTGATTTGATGCTCACTCCCAGTTTGGGAGAAAGGCCGGACTGAGTTCGGACGAGATTTGCAGCCTGGATGCGCCCCGCAAGGGCGACTACGATGAAAGGACTTGGGCGGCAATCGCATACGCCCGCGCATGGGCGCGCTCCCAGGGGAACATCGAGGACCGGGAAGTCGTCTCGGAGTTCGAAAAGCACTTCGACGAGAAGGAGCGCGCGCAGATCCTGTGCACCATCATGCTCATGAACTTGGCTAACCGCGTGATGAACACGTTCCAGCCTTCCATCGACCGCGCGAAGGCCTTCAGCAGGCTGCGCAGCAAGGGTTGAAAGGCTGAAAACTGAAAAAGGCGGCGCCACCCTCAAGAGCGATTGTAAGGGGGCATCCCCGTATGCTCCAACGGCTCGTCCAGGCGGACGGGGTTGCCCCCTCGGACCGTACCGTTCTCGGCCACTACGATCCCGGAGACCCTGGTGGAGGGCGAGCTGTTCGGACATGAGAAGGGCGCCTGCACCGGAGCGGGTCAGCGGGGGGGCTGGGAATGAAAACGGTCCACCCTGCTCAATGGGATGAAAAAGATCGGTTTGCGCTAGGCCGCCGTACCGTCGCGTGGCCGGGAGGCCGAACCGGGGGACCGAAGGGCCCCCCGGGCTCGGGATAGATGATTCGTCAGTCGAGATCCGGAAGCTTGATCTTTTTCTGCTTCATCAGCTTCTTGGCCTGCTCGATGGTGCGGAAGCGGGTAGGCGACATCGGTCCGGCATAGGTGTCGCTCTGTACCGGCCGCGGCGGGTATTTGACGAAGCTTTCCATGATCTTCTGGAGCTGCTGGGTCATGATCGGCGCTGCCCAGGTGGTCTCGGTCTGGCCGTTCATGAAGATGTCGGTACGCTCCTGCGGATCCATCAACAGATCGTAGATTTGAGGCACCGTGGCGACGTACTTCTCGGCGCCTCGCCAGCCCAGCTCGGGCGCGGGCGCATCCGAGCCGGCCATGGCGCCGTTGTCGCCGCGCATGTTGAAGACGAACTTCAGCCGGCCGACCCGGATGGCACCCGGGGAAAGCTCGCGCTCCGTGAAGTAGTACCAGGTGTCACGCTCGCATTTGCCGGTACCGAGAAGGAGCGGCGACATGTCATAACTGTCGAAGAGGATCGGCTGGCCCTCGCGGTCCTTGGTGGGCAGCTGGACGCCGGCCAGGTGAGCGAAGGTCGCCATGAAGTCCAGCCCGCCGACGATATCGTGGGAGACGGAGCCGGGCTTGATCTTGCCGGGCCACCAGGCGATGGCCGGTACGCGACTGCCGGCTTCCCGGTCATTGCCCTTGCTGCCGCGGAAGGGCGTGTAACCGGCATCAGGCAGGACGTCCTGCCAGGCACCGTTGTCCACGGTGTAGAAGATCAGCGTGTTCTTGGCGATGCCCAGCGCCTTGACCTTGTTGATGATGCGGCCGATGTTGTAGTCGAGCTCCACCACGGCGTCGGCATAGTCCCACTCGCCGGGCGACTTGCCCTTGAATGTCTTGGACGGCAGGTTGGGCTGGTGGTTCTTGGCGAAGTTGATGCTCATAAAAAAGGGTTGCTTCTTCTTGGCGAAAGTGCCGAGATCTTTGACCACATCGTCCGTCATCATCATGTCGAGTTCGGCGATGTTGTCGTTGGTGATCTTGCAGACTTCGTGGGCCTTCTCACCCGCCTTGCCCTCGAGGATTCCGGTGGTCACCTTCTGGAAGAAGGCGCGCAGCTTGGGTGACATGGTTTTGTGCCAGCCGGGCATGGCGTAGGTGTAAGCGTTGAGGTGATAGAGGAACGTGTGCTTCATCACGTCATAGCCCTGGGCGTTGGGCAGGGCGTAGTCCGCCTCACCGAGGTGCCATTTGCCGGCGAAGTAGGTATGGTAGCCGGCCTTTTTCAACACGGATGCCAGGGTCCATTCCGCGTGCGGCAGGCCGCCGCCCTGCCCCTGGAAGGCCACGGTCGTCATGCCGCTGCGGTTGGGGAAGCGGCCGGTCTGCATGGCCGCGCGGCCCGGAGTACAGCTCGGCTGGCCATAGAAGTCCCAAAACTGCATGCCCTCATGGGCCATCCGGTCGAGGTTGGGGGTCGGCATGCCCCTGCCCTCGCCGCCGCCGTAAACACCCAAGTCGCCCCAGCCGGTATCGTCGGACACCAGCAGGATGATGTTCGGCTTTTGAGCCGCCAGCGCCGGAAGTGCAATAAAGATCGCCAATACGGCTATCAGCAGTATCATGGACCTCGACATCGTGTGAATGTTTGTCTTCATCACTTGTTACCCCTTTTTTCTGATGGATACCATTTGTTCGCTTTTAACGAACCGCCTTGTCCTGCTTGCCTTCCCTGTCACCTCATACGTATCTCCTTTATTTGCCGTCCTTTGGAAAAATACGCTTCCAGTCGCGTTTCATATCGATCACTGTCCAGCCCTCTTTCTTTGCCAGGGGGATGACCTTGTCGGTGTCCTTGTCGTATTGATACTCCCTTTCCGCATCGGTGTGATGCACCAGCACGGACATGCCCCCGCCGAGCGCGGCGTATTGGAGCATATGCTGGTCGCCGTTGGAGTTGCCGGCGGCAAACAGCGGCTTCTTGCCGATGACCTTCTCGATCAGGCGCGGCTTTCCGTCCCAGTTGTCCAGGTAGTCCAGGCGGTAACTGCGCACCAGCAGGGGCCGGCCGTCCTTGGTGGTGATGAACTCGTTGCGCACCGAGGTGCCCTGGACCTGGCCGCTGGGCAGTCCATACAGATCGGTGGCGGCCAGCCTCAGGAAGGCGGCTTCATCGGCGGTGAAAATGTAGACCGTGAAGTCCTTGGCCTCCAGATAGTTGATCAGTTCCACCATGGGTTGGTAGATGAGCCCCCTGACGCCCCTCTTGAACCTGGGGTGTTTGAACTCGGCCAAAAACTTTTTGGCCCAGGCCTCGAACTGCCCCTTGGTCATGCCGCCGAAGGGAACACCCAAGAGCTGGCTTCCCAGGGTTTCGAAGGCCGCGTTCTCGTAGAGTTCGGTGAAATAGTTGAAATCTTTGGTTGCGACGGTCTTGTAGGGCTCGCGCCCGGCCAGCGACGGGTCGGCCGCCATCTGTTTCTTCATGTAGGCGACCACACCCAGAAAATGGATGTACAGCGGCTTCTCCGTCCACAAGGTGCCGTCGTTGTCGAAAGTAGCGATGCGATCGGCCGCCGGAACGAAATCCGGACTGCCTTTCTTCGTGACCCTGGTCACGAAATGCTTGATCGCCTGTTTGGTTGCCCCGTCCCTC
>WFRX01000099.1 GCA_015486285.1 bacterium | reverse complement strand
TGGATCTCCCACCTTAAAAATGATTTCCCAGGAGCCTGGCCGCGGCCCAGCCGATCAGGTCTGAGGACCGGCGCCGCGGCGCCGGTCCTCAGACCTGATCGGCTGGGCCGCGGCCAGGCTCCTGGGAAATCATTTTTAAGGTGGGAGATCCAAGAGGAAGGCCTGTCATGACCACCGGCGCAGAGACCATCGAGGCTTACCGTCCCGGGGACGAGGCAGAGATCAACAGGATGTACAACGAGGTCTTCCGCTCCGGGAGAAGCCTGGAGGAATGGCGCTGGAAATTCCAGCGGAATCCCTTTCCCGAGCTGACGATGATCCGCAAGCTGATGCGGGGGGGCCGGATGATAGGCCACTGCGCCTCCCTGCCGGCTGAATTCAAGGTGGGTGACCGGCGCGTCTACGGGGAGCAGATCGTGGACCACCTGATCCGGCCCCCTTTCCAGGGACAGAAGAACGTGACCTTCCTGAACCGGGAGATCGACCTGAGGCTGAAGAAGGCCTTCATTCGCCACGGTATCGCCTTCGGGTTCGGGTTCCCGAATGAGCTGAGCTATCCCCTCTTCATGAAGTATCTGGAAGGGATCGAAGACGTGATGGAGGTTCCGATCTGGCGGAAACGGCTCGGGTCCCCGGCCCTGCGCGAGGCGTGGAGGGGAGGCGGATTGCGCGGGCTGGTCCGCGAAATCCGTTCCCGGGGCGTCGGCGTCCCCGGCGGGCGCGGCCGGGAGGGATGGCCCGGTCCCGGCGGGGATTTCGAGATGAGGATGCTCACGAGCGCCGACCCGGCACTCGACGCCCTGTGGGAGACATGTTCTGAGGAGATCGGCATTGCCTGCGTGCGGGACAGGCGCTACGTCGCCTGGCGTTTCTTCGACAAGCCGGGACGGCCATACGCCTTCGGGCTCCTGGAGAAGAAGGGGGCGGCGGCCGGGTATGTGGCCACCTCGGTCCTGGAGGGGGAGACCCGAACCGGGTACATCATGGACATCCTGTGGCGGCCCGGGGACGACGGTATCCTCGGGACCCTGCTCGACCGCACGATGGCGCGGATGGAACGGGACGAAATCGATATGGTAGAATGCCTCGCCGTCCGCGACTCTCCCCTTGCCCGCGCCCTGGAAGGCCTCGGATTCCGGGCCGAGCCCAGGGGGGTCAAGATGATCGTGCTGCTCCTGGAGATCCCCCTGGATCGGGCCTACTTCTTCGATCCGGGGAACTGGCACATTACGCTTGGAGACATGGACGGTACCTAGCACAAAGGCGGCTGGAAGATGGGGCCCATACGACTGTTGCTGGCGAAAAGGGGACGCTTCCTGAAGCGATACCTCCGGGTGATGATTTCCCTGGCGCGGCAGAGAGATCTGCTTGCCGTCCCGGAAATGATCGAGGGGGTCGAGGGCGGACGGGTATTGATCCTGAGCCCTCATTGCGACGACGATGTGATCGGCATGGGGGGCATGATGCTTCGCCACGGGATCGAGGGCCACGATGTGACGGTCCTCTATTTTACCGGTACAGGGGAGATCCGCGCGGAAGAGGCGCGGAAGGCGACGAGCCTCCTCGGCCGCTTCGACCTGCGCTTCCTGGGACTGCCCGAGGGGAGGCTCAGGCCGGACGGGGCCCTCGCCGACACCTTGGCCGGGGTGATCGAGGAAACGGCGCCTGATGTTCTGTATCTCCCCTGGTTTCTGGACCAGCACAGGGATCATCTCGCCGTCAACGAGCTGCTCCTGCGGGCCTATCCGCGGTGCAGGCAGGCCTGTACGGTTTATGGGTACGAAGTGTGGACCCCCCTGCTGCCGAACCGGCTCCTGGACATCACGGAACACGTGGAGATCAAGAAGGAGGCCCTGTCCCGGTATGCCTCCCAGCTCGCCGAGGTGGATCTTGTCGCCACGACCCTCGCCCTGAACCGCTACCGGTCGGCGACGAACCTGCACGGCAAAGGCTATGCCGAGGCCTTCCTCAGGATGGAACTGGGGGCTTACGTCCGCATGGTTTCCCGGCGTTGAAGCGGCCGGGCCGCATCCATCTCCATTGGGGAGGTGTCGAAAGGCACCCCCTCTGAGAGGCATCTCTTGAATATACTCTTCTTGCAGGACCGGCCGCTGATCCAGGGGGGGGCGGTACTCTATATGAAGGCCCTTCGCCGTTATCTGGAAGGCCGGGGGCACAGGTGCCGTGTCCTCGGGTTTGCGGACGAGGGGAAGGCGGTTGCGTGGGCCGGGGAGGATCCTCACCTGATTCGGAGGAAGCAGAGGCGTCCCCTCGCCGCCAAGTTCGTCAGGAAGCTCGATCTGGACCGGCACCTTTTCTCCGAAATCAGGCGCTCTGTCGCCCGGCTCCGGCCGGACGTCATCCACATCCACAACTACCTCGGCGGAGGAAACGCGGTCCTGCTCGCATGCAGGGGCGTACCCACGGTACACACGGTCCACGACCTCGCCATTGTCTGCCCCCTGGACGGGCGTTGTATCGACCGCCGCGGGGAGATCTGCCCCGGGCCCTTCGGTGCCGCCTGCGTGAGGCGGGGCTGTTTCCCGCCCAGGGTCTTCCTCGAACACCTGCTCCTGCGGGAATCCGTCAAGCGCTGGAGCCTGAAGCACCTTGTCGACCGCCTTTTCGTGCACAGCCGTTTCCTGGCCGCAAGGCTGGAAGCCTGCGGGCTGCGGCCTGTGCGCCTTCCCCGGTATGTGGAGGCGGAGGCCTTCCCGTTCGTCCCGCTGGATCGAGATTCGAAACGGGTACTCTTCGTCGGCTACCTCGAAGAATCCAAGGGCGTCGAGCCCCTCATCCGGGCCTTCCGGAGGCTCCTGCGGCGGGCGCCGCGGGCGAGGCTCGATATCGTGGGCGAAGGCCCGCGGAAAGGGGCGTACCTCAAGATGACCGAAGACCTGGGCCGGGCGGTTCGGTTTCATGGATGGGTGGACCATGGGGAGACGCCCCCCTTATATCAGGCCGCCACCGTGGTTGCGGTCCCTTCTCAGGTCCCGGAGACGGGGCCCTTCACCGCCCTGGAGGCGATGTGCACAGGGCGGCCGGTGATGGCCTCCAGGATCGGGGCGCTTCCGGAGGTCGTCCGGGAAGGGGAGACAGGCCACCTCGTGGCGCCGGGAGACGTGGAGGGGATGGCCGACCGGATGGCCGCTCTCCTGGAAGACGCGGAAAGGGCATCGGCCATGGGCCGGGCGGGAAGAAGGCTCGCCGAGCGGATGAGTCTCGACAATCCTTTTCCCCTCATTGAAGAGGAATACCGTGCATTGCTGAAGAAGGGGGGCGGGCGGAAGGCCCGGAATCGTTTGCCGTGAACCTTGTACGCAGGACCGCCGCGAACACCGGCTGGTTGCTGGCCGGGCAGATCATCGTACGCGCCTCCGGGCTCCTGGTGGCTGTTCTCCTGACCCGCTACCTCGGCGCGGAAGGGTTCGGCCGGTATGCCTTTGTCTGCGCCTATGTCGGCTTTTTCGTCTTCCTGACCGACATGGGCATGGACCTGTATATCACCCGGGAGGCCTCGTGCGACCTCGCGGGATCGGAGGACCTCACCGGCAAGGCGATCGTCACCAAGATCTTCCTGAGCCTCCTGGCCTTTTCCGCATCGGTCACGGTCGCCCTCCTGGCCGGGCTGGGGCGGGAGAATCTGACCCTCATCGCGATCGCCTCCACCGGGTTGCTGCTGGCGCCCCTGACCCTGTATACCGCCGCCTTCTCGGCCACCCTTCAGTTCCATTACACGGCGATCTTCGAGGTCTTCGGCAGAGTGCTGCTCATCGGCTTCCTGCTTGTCGTGATGTTCCTGAAGGGATCCCTGTCCGCGATCTTCGTGGCCCTGGTCCTGCCGGGGGCCGTGGTCGCCTGCCTGAACGTGCTTTACGGCGGCAGGCTGTTCCGGCCGAGGCTCGCTCTCGACTGGGAGGGTTCCCGGCAACTGCTGGCCCGGGCCTTCCCGATCGCCCTGGGCCTTTTCTGCATCCAGGTGCTGATGAGGATCGACCAGGTCATGCTCGAGTGGCTCCGGGGCGATCAGGAACTCGGCCTGTACTCGGTGGGGGTCAAGTGCTGCGAGGCCCTGCACGTGATTCCGGCCATCCTCGCCGCCTCTGTCTTCCCGATCCTGTCCCGCACGGCGCGCGCGGGACAGGAAGAGGAATTTCTGAAGATCTGTTCCGTCTGCTTCAAGAGCCTCTCTCTCGTCCTCTTTCCCGCCGCCCTGGCGCTCTTTCTCTATCCCGGCCAAATCCTCTCCTTCCTGTTCGGCAGGGACTTCGCGGCCGGGGCGCCCGTGCTGCGGATTCTTTGCTGGTCCACACCGCTGATCTCCATGGGCTACATCCTCATGTGCGCCGCCATTTCGGCGAACCATCTCCGCGCCATGCTGCATCTCTCGCTCTGGCTGGCCGTCTCGAACATCGCCCTCAACCTCCTGCTGATCCCGAGGACGGCCTGGCCGGGAGGGGGCACCGGCGCGGCCCTGGCCACGGTGCTCTCCCTGGCCGGGCTTCTCGTCCTGGCCCTCCTGCACGCTTCCCTGCGGCCCGTGGCCGGGGAGTTTCTGCGCCGGTCTCTCAAGCCCGCGGCCTCGGTTCTTCCGCCGGCCCTCGTGCTGTCTTGCGTCGCCCTTCCCGCGCCGGCGGGCATTCCCCTTGCGGCGGCCCTTTACGCGGCCCTGATCCTCCTGTTGAAGGGGGTGGACAAAGAAGATCTGAACCTTGTACGGAAGGTTATCCGGAGGGATTGATGGATGGAGGATCAAGAAAGGATGAATGAGTCCGGTACGCGGTTGCAGGCCCTTTCATGGTTGGTCTGCCTGATGATGCTCACGGTTACCGCATGCGGCGGGGGCGACGACGGATCCGGCGGGGCAACGCCGGAACGGGAATCCCTGGTCTGCAACGATTCCGTCACCGGGGTCACCGTGTACGAGCCGGACAAGTGCGACGCGGGATACACCCTGATCTCTTCCCTGGGAGGCCACGAGACTCCGCCCGGATCGCACAGGTATCACGGAGCCATCCTGATCGACATGGAGGGCAGGCTCGTCCACGAGTGGGGGATCGTTGGGATCCCGGCCAAGCTGCTCCCCAACGGACATCTCCTGGGATTTCGCGCCGTGCGGCAAGACGGCACCATCCACCAGGAGATGGATGCCCTGGTGGAGATGGACTGGGAGGGGCGCGAGGTCTGGGCCTGGGATCAGTGGGGAAGGGATGCCCGCGGCCGTCACATCTGCCGGGGCCATCACGATTTCCAGCGCGAAGGCCTTGCCGAGGCCTGCTATGCGTCCCGGCCCGGCCCGCTGCCTCCCGACGGGAAGACCCTCGTGCTGGTCCACAACAATGTCGACCGGCCCGAGATCTCTCCATGGACCCTGGAAGACGATGTGATCGTTGAAGTGGGCCCTGCGGGCGAGATCCTGTGGGAATGGCACGCATCGGATCATTTCGATGAATTCGGGTTCGACGAGTGGGCACGCCAGGCCCTGCAGACGATCCAGGTCTTCATCCCTCCGGACGCGCTGACCGCGGAGGCCGGCATCACCGACTGGCTTCACACGAACGCGATCAGCCCCCTCGGGCCCAACAAGTGGTGGGACCAGGGAGACGAACGCTTCAACCCGGAAAACATCCTCGCCTCCTCGCGGAACGCGAATATCCTATGGATCATCGAGAAGTCCACGGGCGATATCGTATGGAAGGTAGGCCCCGACTACGGCCCGGGCAGGCCGGAAAGCCGCCTCGGCCAGTTCATCGGCCAGCACCATCCGCACATGATTGCCAGGGGCCTGCCCGGCGCGGGGAATATCCTGGTCTTCGACAACGGGGGGCTGGCCGGATACGGCAGGATGTTCGAGATCTTCGGCCGGCCCTTCTTCCCCAACAAGGCGAGGACCTTCTCACGGGTTGTGGAGTTCAATCCCGTCACCCTCGATATCGTTTGGGAATACAGGCGCCCGGGGACCGGTGGGGGGGGGATGGCGACGTTCTTCAGCATCTACATCAGCGGGGCCCAGCGGCTCCCGAACGGGAATACGCTCATTACGGACGGCGACGGGGGCCGTGTCTTCGAGGTGACGCCTTCCGGGGAAACGGTCTGGGAGTATTATTCCCCCTATCATGACCATGCCTACGATCTGTTCACCCTGCCGAGCCAGCGTTGCATGACCGACATCTACCGGGCGTACCGGATCCCCTATGACTACATCCCCTGAGAATTTCAGCGAAAAAACGCACTGCCCCGTCCAACCGATGGAGCCGCCGTCTGTACACGTTTACTTTCTATAGTACGATTCCACCAGACGTTCTACTTCCTCCTCAGTGGGCATGGTGTCGCGAATCCCGGCGATGTACTGGTTTCGTAGCCATCTGTACAGGCTCACCATGTCGTTTACCTGAATGATCTCGGGAATGTCTTCTCCTTCGGCTGCCTTGAGATGTTTGCTGTACTGGCCGAGCATACGGACTACATCGTAGAAGGTGGCCGGGTCCCGTTTGACGTTTCTCTTGAAGGGTTTTCCCCGTTCCGGAAGCGCCTTGTCGGGATCCGGGTTGGCGGATATATCCAGCCGTTGGAAGGGCCTTCGCACGGCAATCTGCCACTTTCTCGCCTCCACCATCATCCTGGAGATCATCGGCCCCGCCCAATCCGGACACTGATGCCCCTGCGGGCAGGCGGAGAAGAACTCCACCACCGAGGGGCCGTTGTAGGCAAGCGCCTCTCTCAGGATTCGGATGGCGTACGCAGGGTTGTCGATCGTCAGCTTGGCCGCATACACGTGGGAGATGGCCATGGCCTGGCTCATGAGACGCCGGTGGAGGGTGGTCTTGCCCGCCGCATGGGTGCCGAAAGGAGAGGTGCTCCTTTCGCTTCCGAATCGGGTGGCGCCGGATTTCTGGGTGCCCGTGTTCATGTATCCCTCGTTGTTGTAGATCACCCAGGTGATGTCGAAGTTCTCGCCCAGGGCGTAGTTGAACGGCCCGTTTCCGATGTCGTAGATGGCCCCGTCGCCGGCGAAAACGATGACCTTGGTCAACACATCCGCGTAGCGGTTCATGTAGGCCTGGTCCAGGCTGAATTTCGCGCCCAGGGCCGCTGCGGAGGCGGTCCCGAAGCCGTAGTGCCCGGCCCGGTAGATGCGGGAATTGAAGGGGTTGGCCAACTCCGAAACCTGGCTGCACCCTGTCGAGTTGATCGTATAGATGTTGAACCCGTGGTCGAGCATGTGCTCGACCGCGAACCGGTTCTTTTCCGAAAGGATCTTGAGCCCCTGGTAAAAGGTAGCTATCCCTTGCGGATGATTCCGCAGGGATTCGGCGGCGAAGAACGTCAACAGGCCTATGGTCCCTTCGCTGCATCCGGGACACAGGGTGTGCTTGCCCGGGTAGAGTTTCGACAGCACAAACAGCACCTGGTGCATGATCGTCATCCGATCCACATAGGGGGCCGCCTCTTGTGTCTTGTCGTATTCCTTCAAGGCATCCGGCAGGAAGACCTCCTCGGACAAATCGGCCTTCGGGACGAGCGTCAATGCGTCCGTGGGGCAGACCTGGCCGCATATCCCGCATCCCTTGCACGCATCCGGCTTCACATTGATGTTCATGGCGAACCGGTCCCAGGGAATCCCTTTGGGCGGTTTTTTGAAGACCTTGAAATAGCGGGCTCCGGATGGCGGGATGGGACGATCTGTAATCGTGCAATAAAGGGCCGAGTCCGGGCACGTCGCCGTGCACTGCCCGCAGGCAATGCACTTCCCCGGGTCGTAGACCGGCAGCTGGGTCGCGATGTGGCTCATGTCGCGGTACCGACTCGTGCCGCCGGGGACCACGGGCAGGAACCGGTCCCAGGGCACCTTCTTCCCCGCGGAAACCGGTTTGACCATTTCCTTGTAAAAGGTCTCTTCATACGGATCGATGAGGTGAACCGCCTTGATCGTTCCCAGCTCGTCTTGCGCCTCGAACGCCAGGGGAAGAGGGGCCGCATCGCCGCGTTTCCCGGTCGAAGAGGCGGCCCCTGCCCCGGCTTCTTGCGCGGTCCTCTCCGGGGTTCCCCTTGCCTGGCCGTCCGTTTCCAGGACCGCCTGTTCGGCTCCGTGCCGGAGGAGGGCGATGTTGGATTCGACAACCCCGTCCTTGCCCTTCTTCGCGAGCTTGGCACGCATGATTTCTTCGAATTTCCCCTCGAATACCTCCGCCGGAAGGATCCCGATCGCCTTGTTGACGAGGCCCAGGATGGCCGCCCCCGGCAGATTCCGGTCGAGATGGGCCAGCGCGGCCCGGGTTGCATCGAAGGCAACGAGCCGGATCCGCCGCTCCCGGATGAGGGCCTGCACGTCTTCCGAGAAAGAGGCCGACAGCTCGGAGGCGGACCGGGTGCTGTTGATGACGAACAAGCCGCCCTCCTTGAGCCCCCCCACATACTCCCGCAGTACTTCGTCGACCAAGAATTTGTCGTTGAAGAAGGCGAGGACGTCCCGTTCGGTCAGCTCCGAGCTGTTCCGGATCGAGCCGTCGCTGATGCGCAGATTCATGAAGATGGCGGCGCCCTTCCGGGCCGCTCCGTATCGAGCCCCGGATTGAATGTGTTTGGCGCTCTCCCCCGTGTCCTGTGCGTAGATACGGCCGGCGGTCTCCAGGGCGGTCTTCACGCCCTCGGAGCCCACCCCCACAAAGGTTATGCCCAGTTCCCTTTCGTCGCAGCCGGGAACATCGGCGGGCCGGAGCGTGTAAGGGCCTTCAATGCCCACATAGAATTCCTGCAGACAGCGGTCCCTTTCGCCTCCCAGAAAGGCCTTCATGTTTTCGACCACCGCAGCGGCGTCATATTTGTTGAAGTCCTTGCTGCCCAGGCCGTAGACCCCGTGGAAAAGGGCCGGCATCCGTCCCGCCTCCGGGGGGGACATCTGGAGGGCCGCTTGAACATCTCGAAAGAGAGGCTGATTGTGAGCGACGGCGGCCCGCTCGAGCACGGTGACAGCCTTGGCCCCGCGGACGCCCAGGGCGATTTCCTCGTAACAAGGGGGCGTGAAGAGGACCGGCCTCGTAACGCCGACTTTCCAGCCTCTCACGTCCCGGTAGTAGTCCGCTATGTCCTTGGCCACACCGGCGGCGGACCCGATCAGGACCAGTACCATGTCCGCATCCTCGGTCCGGTAGCGGTCGACCACCTCGAGGTCGGTGCCGATCAGCCGGTTCATCACGTGCATGGCGGCGGTAAAGGCCTTGCGAAGAAACCGGTAGGCGAAATCCTGCCCCACCTGTCCTTCCATCGTCAGGTCCGTGTCCGTGAAGGTTCCGCTCAGGGTATGCAGGTCAAAGCCCGGCTGATACAACCGGTTCGGGGGCCCGACGAAACGGCGGAGAAAATCGTCGGACAACACACGGATGTTTTCCAGAGCGTGGCTCTTGATGAAGCCGTCCCCGATGACCATGCAGGGGAGCATGACCTGCCTCAGCTCGGATACCTTGAAGGCCACGGGCAGCAGTTCGTGAAGCTCCTGATTGTCTTCGGATACGAGTTGCGCCCATCCCGCGTTCCGCACCCCGTAAAAGTCCGCGTGCCCGCAATGAATGCTCAAGGACCCCTTGTTCATCTCCCTCGCCATGACGGTCATGACGACGGGGAGCCGCTTGCCGGCCACGGAGAAGAGATTCTTCGCCTTGAGGGCCAGGCCCTGAGACGATGTGTTGTCCACATAACGGCCCCCTTGACTCGCCATGGCTTCCACGGCCGCTATGGCGGAGAGTTCATCGCTCGGCTGAAAATACATGATCTGATGACCAAAGAGGTTTTCCTTCCCGCTGGCGGCAGCGCTCGCAAAGCCCTCCGCGATCGGGGTGGAGGGTGTAATCGGGTATCCGCACAGGCCGTCCACGAGTCGCGTAAGGATCGACAAGGCCGCCTGATTTCCGTCAAGGAGGAGGTCCCTGCGTTTACGCATGGCCGCAAGGTCGTCGTCCGGGACGGCGCTCAGGTCGAAATCGAAGAGGCGGGCGGCGTTGTGCCGCGCCCACTCCGCCTCCCAATCCGGGTCCACCTTCTTTCCGGACTTCGTGCCGAGTTCATGGTAAAACGGCAACTGTCTTCTCAATGCGCCGATTCGGATTCTCTGCTCCATGTAGGCCCCCCCCGCGCGGCTGGATGGCTGTGAGGCGAAACCTGCTGTTTCGCATTCCCTTCGATGATTCTGTCATAAATGCAACCCGGATGCGAGCCTGGAAGGGGGAATGCTCGCAAAGTCCCCGTGTCGGCCGACCTGCCGTAAAGCGATAAGCGGCATGTGGCACAGATAGGAGAACCCGGGCTAGAACAGCGGGAGCTCACAAAGGGAATCCTGTTGCCCGGAGCCGGGCTTTTCCGCCGCGTGATACCGCGCAAGAGACCGGCGGCCCAGCAGACCGCCGCATGTCTCCAGCGACGCTCCCGCGAGCCCTTTTGGGGCCTGATCCGGTCCGTAGAGGGCGGACATGCAGCGATTGAAAGAAGCCAGTTCCCTGCGTGCGCCCCTGGAGCCCAGGAACTGGCGCCAGCTGCCGCAATTCCCGCCGGGCGTTCCGTATTGATCGAGCCACTGGTAGAGGATGCGAAGCGCCTTTTCGCCTTGCCCGGTCCTTACGGCCTTTTCGAGGGCCCGTCTCAGGGCCGCCTCTGACGGTCTCGGACCGGAAAGAGATCGCCTTTTGCGGCGCCGGAGCAGCATGAGCCCGGCGAACAGGAACAATCCCACGCCCAGAATCGGGGCCAGGAGCCGGAGGGGAACGGAGCTGTCGCGCAAAGCCCCTTTCCCTGGGGAAGCAGGCGCTTCAAAGCCTTCCGTTGCGAGCCATCTCTCCGGAAGCCTGGTTTCCTCCGCCTGGCCGGTGTTGAGGTTGAACCAGGAATAGAGGCGTTCCGGGATGCGCCAGGCCCCGCGTCTTTCGATGAGATAGGTGATGTGCTCGATGCGCCTTCCGACGCGTTCTCCCCGATTGACATCGTCGATGATTCTTGGCGGATCCTCGTAGACGCCCAGTCCCGGCAGGGCCTTGTTCGGAAAGATCGGCAACATCATTGCGGGAAGCCCGTCCGCCTCGATTACGATGGTACGTCCTATGGCGTCGCCCACCTCCTGCCTGTCCGCCTGCGTGCTGTAGCGCTCCCGGACCTCCAGCCGCGTGGTGGCGATCCAGTTCTTGCGGCCGCGCATCGGTTCGGGGACGACGGCCCGGAAGGCGAGCGGCCGGGTCTGAACGCTCCCGGACAGGGTGTGCCCTTTCCCGTCGGCGATGGACGCCGTTACAACGATCCCCGGGATCCGGTAGGTCTTCTCTTTCAGGGGATAGAGGAAGACGGTCCACTGCTGCACAGACCAGGTCAAGCCCTTGTCACGCCGGGTAAAATTCGTTGCAAAGCCTCCCGCCTGTTGTACAACCGCATCGGCGAGTTCCACGTCTTCGAGACGTGTTCCGTGGACAAACCAGGTCCGGGTGGAAAGCTCGATGATGAACCGGACCTGCTGCGTCACCGCCGCCGCCTCCGCGGGTTCCAGCCAGGCCCGGACCTGGATGCCTTCGGCGAAAGAAGAGATCCCGCCGTCTGCCTCGTCGACCGTTCCGGCCCCCGCGTTCCGCGCCGGAAGGCATGGGCAGATCAAAAGGCAGAGCAAGACGGTTCCTATCCACCTCAACTTACCGGACATGACCCCCCCGCTTCTCGCCGTTTCGGCTGTTCACCTGCATGTGGAACTTGAGGCTCAAGAAGCGGGCCTGGTCCTGCTGTACCTGCCTCATCCAGATTTCGTTCAGTTCCGGATCGTTGAGGATCTGGTCGGCGGAATAATGCTCCTCTTCCTTTTTTCCGAAGATGACCTGCTCGGCGCCGTCGGCCCGCAGGGGCTCGTCGCCCAAGGGCCTGGAGCCTTCTCCCGGTTCCGGCTTCTGCGCCGCACTGACGCGATTGATCTCATCGATAATGGCCTGGATGATCCGCATATTCTTCTTCGCATCTTTGAACCCCGGGTCCATCTCAAGGGCGCGGCGATACGCGGCAACCGCCTGCACGTATTCCTGGCCCTGTGCAAGGGCGTTTCCCAGGTTGAAATAGCCGTCCGGGGTCTCGATCCGTGCGAACAGGGCGGCGGCCGCCTCGAAATCTTCATGCATGTAGAAGGCGATCCCCTTCCACATGGTGTCTTCGAATCGATTGGCCGCCTTTTCGTATTCCCCTTTTTCGAAGAACCAGCGGCCCTGCTGATCCGGCGTGAGCCACAGATCAAGGAATCGTCCATCGAAGGCCTGGGCCGGCCGCGGGCCTGTGCCGAGGGCGACCATGACGCAGGCGATGCCCCAGGTCAGTGTCCAGCCCTTGCGGAACCAGAACAGCAGGATGAAGGCGAAGGGGAACAGGAGGTAATACCCCCTATCGATCCAGGGACGGGTCCGGTCTTCGGAAGCGGCGAAATGAAGGTCGATCCGGCGGTTGATACGCCTGATGTCGGTCTTGTCCGCCGTCAACGACTGAAACATGCCGCCGGCATCGCCGGCGAGATCTTTCAGGGCCCTTGCGGCGAGAGGAATCGCGGCGCCGTGAAAAACATCGTTGCCCCCCCCTGCCTCCATGTCCTGCCGTTCACGCCCGATTCCGTAAACAATCAACTGATGCCCGGAGGATCTGCAGTAGCGGGCAAACGCCCGGCTTCCCGCCGGAGAGGCGCCGTCGGTGATCAGCAGGATCGTCCCCGGCACCCCCGGTCCCTGAAAGATCTCCTGGATCAGGGGGAGGGTCCTTTCCATGGCCTTTCCGGGCAGGGGCATGATATCGGTTCGAACGGCAAAGAGAAGATTGTTGATGACCCGGGGATCATTGGTCGGAGGGACCAGCAGATGGCTGCTTCCGGCGTACACGATCACGCCGGTCCTGGACCCCTTCCGCAACTCGAGGAGATCCCTGATCTTCTGCTTGGCGCGCTCCAGGCGGGAAGGCTGGACATCGGCCTGATCCATGGACTTGGACAGGTCCAGGACGACGGCAAGGGGGGCCCGGTCTTCGGCAAAGGGCGAGGTGCTGCGTTCCCAGGTGGGGCCGGCCATGGCGAGGGACGCAAGCAGGCCGGCGAGAAGAAAGAGGCGGGGCGGTTTCATCCGGTTCCCCTTGCCGGCGGAAACGATCAGGTGCTTGAGGAGGTGCGGCGCGACCACCCCCCGCCACTTGGATTCAATTTTCCGGTTGCCGAAAAGATACCGGACAAAGAAGAGGACCGGCAGGATCGTCAACAACCACCATGGCCTCAGAAAATGAAATTGAGAAATCAGTTCAAGGCCCATGCGGCGCCGTCCTTGCCCTTCGAAGCGTAACGCCCACAAAGATAGCTGAAAAGAAAAGGGTGTAGAAAACCACGATGACGGCCAGGCAGTAATGATGCAGGGACCTGCGCGGCAGAAAGACGATGCTTTCGTATTCTTCCGGCTCGAGTTTCATGATGTCGCGATGGGCCGCCTGCAGGTCCGCTCGGTTTTCCGCCTCGAAGAATCTGCCGTGGGTAATGGAGGCGATGCGTTTCAACGTGTCGGTATCGATTTCATTCGGTCCCGTTGCGTGCGGATCGCCGACGGCGATGGTGTAGACCCTGACCCCCTTGGCCCGGGCGATCTTGGCCGCCTCCACGGGGGGTACCCTGCTCCCGGTGTCTTTGCCGTCCGTGAGCACGATCAGGACCCGGTTCCGGGTTTCCGATCGCTCGAACATACGGATGGCCAGGCCGATGGCGTCGCCGAAGTTGGTCTTCTGCCCGGCCATGCCCACACGGGTTTCGTCGAGAAGGGTCATCCACGTTTCATGATCCGGGGTAAAGGGGGCCTGCAGATAGGGGAAAGATCCGAAAACAATCAGGCCTATCCGGTCATGCTTTCTCTGCAGGATGAAATCCCGCAGGACTTCCTTGACCCCGTCCAGGCGCGAAATGGACTTGCCGGCGGCGGTCTTGAAGTCCATCGTTCCCATGGAGCCCGAGATGTCCGCCGCGACCATGATGTCCCGCGAAGACTTGTTGCGCACCAGGGGCTTGCCGACCCATTCGGGGCGCGCCATGGCCGTAACGAGAAGCCCCCAGCTCACCACAAGGGCGATTCTCTGAAGCCGGATTTTCCTGTGAACAACCGCGCCCTTCGCAGGAGAACTGCCGGTGAAGGCCGCAAGGGCCCGGAAAAAGGGCACCTGCACCGAGGCCTGCCGCTCCTTGTACGGCGGGAACACCCTTCTGACGATGAAGGGAAGTGGAGCCAAGGCGAAACACCAAGGATGGGCGAATTCGATCACCTCGGGCCCTCCCGCCGATGGCGTCGGATCCAGCGCTCCACAAGCGCGAACAGCCGGGCCGCCTCCTGTTCCGTGATGGACCACGTTTCAGGGGCTTCATAAGCAATGGCCGTGAGATGTCTTCCAGCCTGGTCCCTGAACCCGGGATCGGGACAGTGGTCTTCCAGAAAGGCGATCCATTTTTCGCCGGAGAGGGAAGCGACCCGGCTTCTCGGGTATGCCTTGAGCGCCGCGTTCTTGAGGAGCCGGGGGAGGGCGGCCAGGGCGGCCTTGTCCCCCGGGAGGGTCCTTCGCCGTACGCTCTTGAGGAGCCCCAGGGCCCGGCGGCGGTAAGCATTCCGCCTCCAGCGGGAAAAGAGGCGCCAGGCCGTCCAGGTCCCCGCCATCAGCAGGAGGACCCACAGGATGGTCCAACCGGGGGCGGACGGCGTCCACGGGACCGGGGAGGGAAGATGAATCTCCGCAATCCCGTGAAGCAGATCATTCCCGAAGGTATCGTCCACGGGAAGATCTCCGGTCATCGCAGATGGCTCCTTTCGCCGATAGCCGCCCGGACCTGCTCATGGGCCGGCGTAACCGCGTTTCTGTGGGGAAACCAAATCCCCGGGGATCATGTTAGAGGCCCGAAAAGGGGCGGTCAAGGCATCCCCTGAGGTTCACGAGCGGAGAATCGAGCGACAGGTTGATCCACATTGCCGACGAGCGTCGGAAGTGCTGGACTCAGTTCCTCCTGATACGATACAATTTTCGCAGGTGTGCCCCCTCCAGCTTATTGTTGACTTTGCTGCTGGAGCCTATAACATGCCGCACTGAGTCAAGCATTCGGTGTTGCGTGCTTTGGGCATTTCTTTACGCCGCTAATACATTGAAGTCGTTCGAAAAACATCTGGGACAGGCTTCCGGGTAGAAAACAAATGGCCACCACACATTCCAAGGAGATCTATTTCGGTGGCCCCGATTTCAGACCGGGGCGGCTGCGCGATATACTTGCGGAGTATATTGAAGCGGTTCCGCCGGGGGGATCCATTGATTGGGTGACCTATTATTTCCGTGACCGCAGGCTCGCTCATGACCTGTTAAAGGCGCACCGTCGAGGCGTCAGGGTTACGGTGACGCTTGAAGGCTGCCCGCGTACAAGAACCGCCAATAACGCCGTAATCGAAATGCTATCGGGACCGGACGGTATAGGGAGCGGATTTCGCTCCTTTTGCCTCCCCGGAGTGCCGACACGCAGCGGCAGGCGCTGGAAACCGCACCTGCACGAGAAACTCTACTGCTTTTCGCATCCCACGCCTGTCGCCTTGATCGGCTCTTTCAACCCTTCCGGCGATACGCCCGAAGTGCGACCGGCTGTCATTGACGAAATAGGTGACCAGGATCGAGGCCATAATTTGCTGATAAGCCTGCGAGAGCCGAAGATTGTGGACGGGCTTGTGGCCCATGCTCGTACCCTCAACCGCTCCAGGCCCCACTGGCTGCATCGCTTCTCCCCCTGGTTGAACCGTTCTCTGAAGGGTGGAGATACGGAAATTCATTTCTGGCCGCGTGTGCGAAAGCATCCGGTGATGTATTTTCTTCGGCAAGTGGGACGTGGCGCCCATATTCGTATCGCCGCGTCCCATCTCAAGGGCAAGACGACGGTAAACGCCATCATAGCTCTTGCTCGCTGCAGTGCCAGCCTTGAGATCCTGGCGGAATCAACGCGGAGAAGGGTGCCGCTGGCGGTGGAGCGGAGGTTCTCCAAGGCCGGGATACCCTTTGCGCGGGTTGAGCATCCCGAGGGTTTACCGATGCACAACAAATTTGTGATCGTCGAAAAATCCGCCGAGCGGTGGGTTGTCTTCGGCAGCTTTAATTGGACGAGCCGGTCTTATTGGCTTAATTATGAGATTGGCGCCATTTCTACGGATGATATCCTTTTTGAAAAGATCGACGATCGATGGAAGACACTGAAAGCCATGGCGTATGGCGATTGAACTGCGCGACGTACTGAAGGGATACTCGAAATGGCTACAATTCTCATAGCAGTCGATCACAAGTGGCGCGATTTGGCTGATTATGTCTATGCGGGATTACTGCTCGAGAAGCTCGGCCACAGGGTCCATTACGTACGAAACAATCTGGAGAGACATTATATTCCTATCGTCAAGCCTGATCTTGTGGTGATGAATCACTTGTTATCTGCAAAGAAGCAGGAATTCGCCAAAACTCTTCAAAGGAGGAATATACGCACTGCCATCCTGCCCACTGAGGGCATACCGACGCTGGAGGGAATGAGGACGTTCATGGGGGGGCAGCACTGTGATCTGAGCGGCGTTGATCTTCATTTTGTGTGGAACCAGCCAATGGGTGACATTCTGCGGCGGAATCAGACCCTGGCTGACCACAAGATAGTCGTTATCGGCGTTCCTCGCTTTGATTTCTATGCAAAACCACTATCGTCGACTTCATTGACGAAGACTGCTTTTCTTGAAAAGTACGATCTGGACATCCGTTATCCCCTGGTTACCTTTGCCACCAATTTCACCCAAGCTTCCTTTCACAATTCCAATCAGGACTTCTATCTGAAGAATGCGAAGAAGTATGGCAGGGATAAGGTCATCGAGGAATTGTACGGGGATCTCGATAACATTCCCAAACGGGACTTCATCTCCAGAGAGATTCTCCTCGACGCCTTCGTCAAGCTCGTAATGAATTTCCCCAATGTCAATTTTGTCTTGAAGCTCCACCCTTCGGAAGACCACGCGTTTTACAAGGACCTGATCGGAAAGACTCTATCGTCCCTTGCCGACAGGGTGAAAATTATCGTGCATGAGTATATTTGGGATGTTCTGAATGCAACGGATATAGAACTGAACCGATCCTGCACGACAGCGATCGAATCCTGGCTTCTCGGCAAGCCGACCATCGAGATGCAGCTCAATCCCGATGAATATTATTTTTCCCCGGAACATGCTTCCGGCAGCGACATCGTTCGATCTGAAGCGGAACTGCTGGAGAAGGTCTCCTACTATCTTTCAGGTGGGTCTGTACCTCAAAGCCTTCAACAAGCCAGGAATCAATTTCTTGAAAAGTGGTGTCATTCCCCGGATGGGCATGCAACGGAGAGAATGGTAGAGCATATTCATCGTCTTGTTGGCCATGATGTCGACAGCCGGAAAAAGGATGTGGACCTTCGTGCAAATTGGAAGCAACGGATCTACTACAATTTTCTGACATTGGGTGACCACCTTGGTCATGATTTTCGCGTGTATGGCTTGAGGAAGACGGTGGCGCGGAACTATGTTGATAAGCTGGGACGTTTCGACAAGTATTTCCATGACCGCGATATTACGGAGTGGCGGGGGCGTCTTCGTTCTGTCGTGTGACGAGGAATGAGCTTCACGAGGAAGCGCTATGGCGACGAAGATTCTGACTCTGAATCATGGAGGCCGCTGTCAGAACTGGGGGCTTCAGGCCTGTACCGATGGATTGTTGCATATCATCGGGAAAGAAGCACCTGATATCGATTTCATGCACCTTGACCATGCGTATATGCATCGAAGGTATTCCGTTGAGCCAAGGATCTTTGGCGGCAAGAAGCTTTTCGCGTACGGAAGTCGTGTAGCAAAGGCATTGTTTCCCGTATTCCACGTGCTCCCGCGGGTGGCGGATGAATTCGAGTATACGGCGGATCTTTGGCTGCGGGGAAAAGGAGGGCAAGGCGCGAAAGAATTCGTTGAGAAGGCCCGTGTGGCGGATGCAGTGATCTTTAATGCGGAGGGCACTACGTATCGCAATAACATCGCCGCTGTGAAGGGCCTTTTCATGCTGTGGTTCGCCAAGACGAGGCTCGGCAAGAAATCGATGTTTGCCAACGGAAGCGTCACCTTGACGAGAGTGGACGCTATATTGCCTGCGATGGTCAGGAAGACGTTTCGTGTGATCGACCTGGCTGCTGTGAGGGAGCCGGTCTCCTTTGGGAACATCGTTGATTACTATCCGGAATTGGAAGACAAAATAGTGATGTTTCCTGACGCGGCGTATGCGGTTGGGATCGATGAGAATGCCGGCGATGATCTGGAATTCCTCGGCCAGGACTTTTTCGCATTCAGCCGTAGTATGCTTCCGATGGATTTTGAAAAGACGAGAGAATCTTCGGCGCTCGTTCACATACTGCAAGAACTGAAAAAGACTGTGTCGAATGTCGTGTTGCTTGGAAAGGATAAGGAAGATCAAATACTCAAGGATGCAGCGAAGCTCACCGGGTCGTTTTTTGTCGGCCCTTCACATAGTTATCAGACGATTTTGCATATCCTCAAGCGCGCGAAATTTATTCTTTCCGGGCGATATCATAACGCCATTTTTGCAACGAAGGTAGGGTGCCCTGTCATCCCGATGCACAGCTCGTCCCATAAAATATACGGCCTTGCTTCGTTTTTCAAAGGGAGCATGCCGAAGCCTGTTGATCCTACCGACCTTTGGAATGAGGCAGAGGGGGTGGTTCAGCAGGCCAGGGCGATTCTCGACCAGGGAGAGTCTCTGCGGGATGCATACAGGGAGCGTGCTGCGGGACTACGGGAAGAGGCGCTGGGGTTATCAGGGCGCATTTGGACAATTTTAGGGAAAGGATAGGGAAGGGAGGATGACAAGAGGGGACGGGGCGATCCAGGGGTGG
>WFRX01000098.1 GCA_015486285.1 bacterium | reverse complement strand
GTGTTTCATCCGTGTCCTTCCGATAGGTGACCCCCATTTCTTTTCCAACGGAAAATTTGGTATAAGGGGCCTATGAAACCCGTGCTCCGCCTGTTGTACCAACCCTACAAGTGGCTCGTAGTGATCCCTTTTCTGGCGGTCTCCACGCTCATCCTGGGGACCCTTGCCGTCGCGATCGCTACCTTCATCGGCCCCAAGGTCGCCAGTCTGACGTGCGGCGTCTGGTGGGCTCGGTTGAACAGCTTCGTGACGCCCATGCTCGTCTCCGTAAGGGGAAAGCACCACATTGATCCGCGACAATCCTACGTGATCATCGCGAACCATGTGAGCCATTATGACATATTCGTTCTGTACGGATGGCTGGGAATCGACTTCAAATGGGTGATGAAAAAGGAACTCCGCAATCTGCCGGCATTGGGCATCGCCTGCGAAAAACTGGGACACATCTACATCGATCGATCCCACAAGAAAACGGCGATGGCCTCCCTGAAGGAAGCAAAGAAGCGGATCGTCAACGGGACCAGCATCATGATCTTCCCTGAGGGCACAAGAAGCCTCACGGGCAAAATGGGGCCCTTCAAGAAGGGCGCCTTTGTCATGGCCCTGGAGCTCGGCATACCGATCCTTCCGATTACGCTTCTTCACACGGACAAGATTCTCCCGCCGAGGACCATGGATCTGTTCCCGGGCAGGGCGATCATGGTGATCCACGAGCCGATCGACGTATCCGGATACGGGCCGGACAGCCTCGAGGACCTGATGACCGCCGCAAGAGAGGTGATCCAGGCAGGGCTGGAGTCACAATGAAAAGGAGTCTATCGATGATGAGGGGGCTGACTCTCGCCTTGCTGTTGTGTTTTTCCTGTTTCGCCTGCACCGCTTGCGGGGACGACAAGAATACGGGCGAACTCTGTGCATCCGACCAGGACTGCGAAAGCGGGCACTGCGGCTATGGGCCCTGCCCCCCTTCGGGGCCTCCCTGTCCGGAAGGGGAAGAATGCACCTGCCTCGTATGCCTATAGGCCTTCGGGGCTTCAACAGCCTCATAGGAGCCCGTTGAAACAATGGCTCTTGGAGGCTGTTCAAAAAGTTCCAGATGCAAGGCAGGCAAGATTCCGAGGAATGAAGCGTACTTTCTGTACGTTGAATGACGAGGGATGCAGCCGAACGCCTTGAGATGGGACTTTTGGGGCAGCCTCATAGGGGCAATAAAAAGAGGAGAATGCTCGCATGCGCTTCACCTTTACCCCGGCTCAGGATGCATTTCGTGCCGAGGTCCGGGGATTCCTCCGGTCCGAGATGGAGGCTGGCACCTTCTCCCCACGCTGCGGCGACCTTTTCCAGACCGGGTCCAGGGAGTTCTCCCGAAAAATGGCGGAAAGGGGCTGGATCGGCATGACGTGGCCCAGGGAGCATGGCGGCCAGGGCCGGCCGTATGTGGACAAGGCGATCCTCATGGAGGAACTCTTCCGGGTACAGGCGCCGATCGGCTACCACTTCCTCGCAGACCGCCAGGTAGGGCCTGCGCTTATCCATTTCGGGTCGAAACAGCAGAAGGAGTTTTTTCTGCCGCGTATCGTTCGCGCGGACGAGGGGGTGTCCTTCTGCCTCCTCTTCAGCGAGCCGAACGCCGGCTCCGACCTGGCCGGCGTGGCCACCACGGCGCTCCGGGACGGCGACGAATACATCGTGAACGGCCAGAAGGTATGGACTTCCCGGGCGCATGTGGCCGACTTCGGATGGCTGCTCGCAAGGACCGATCCGGACCCGTCGGCCAACCGGTACCGGAGCGTCAGCGAATTCATCGTGGACATGAAGAGCCCGGGCATCACGGTGAGGCCGATCGTCAACATGGCGGGGGAGAGCAACTTCAACGAAGTCTTTTTCGAGGACGTGAGGGTTCCTGCCGCGTCCCTGGTAGGCGAGGAAAATGCCGGTTTCAAGCAGATCATGGCCCAGATGGATTACGAAAGGGCGGGCCTGGAACGACTGATGCAAAACTATCCCCTCTTCGAGCAGCTCAAACAGCACGTCAGGGATATGGATCCGTCAGAGACGCCGGAAACGCTGCGCGCATGGGCCAGGGACCAGGTCGCTCAGCTCGAGATCGAGTACAGCGTGGGGCGCCTGCTCTGCTACTACACGGCGTGGACCATTGACCAGGGGAAGACCCCCACGGCCCAGGCGGCGATGTGCAAGGCCTTCTGCACCCGGTACGAACAGAAGGTGAACGATGTGGCCTCGCAGATCCTGGGCCCTGTCTGCCAGATACGCAGGGGGGACCCCTGGTCTCCGCTCCGGGGAGACCTGGCGGAAAGCCTCTTGTGGGGGCCGAGCTATACCCTCCAGGGAGGAAGTGTGGAGGTATTGAAGAATATCGTTGCCCTGAGAGGACTCGGGCTGCCCAGAAAATAGTCCTTCGAATTCAACCGGGAGGCTTGCGAGATGGATTTCGGCCTGGACGAACAAACCTCGATCGTGAAAGACACGGCGCGGAGATTCTTTCGCGAGCAATGCCCTCCTTCACGGGTGCGGGAAATCCTGGCAACGGAAGAAGGATATTCAAAAGACATATGGCGGAAAATGGCCGGCCTCGGGTGGCTGGGACTCCTCAACAATGAGGCATATGGGGGGGCCGGAGGGGCCTTTCTCGAGATGTTCGTCCTGGTCGAGGAGATGGGCAGGGCCCTGCTGCCGAGCCCGTTCTTCACAAGCGCCGTCCTCTCCTCATGGCTGATCGAAGAGGCCGCCGGTCAGCCACGGAAAGAGACCCTCCTGCCACGGATGATCCGTGGAGAGACGATCCTGACCGCGGCCCTCCTCGATCACCAGGGGCGGGACGACTTCGAGGATCCGGCCCTCGACGCTCACCAGGCGGACAGCAGCCGGTACGAACTCACCGGGACCCGCCTGCTCGTGCCCTTTGCCCATGTAGCGGAGGGCATTCTCCTGTGCGCGAAGCTCCAGGGAAGGGAAGGACACGGCCCGACCCTATTCCTCCTCGATCCCGCGACCGAGGGGCTGGAAATGGTTCCGTTGAACACGCTGACAAAGGAAAAAACATTTGCCCTTCGGCTCGACCGGGTGGGGATCGATGCGGATCGCATCGTCGGCGATATCGGAAAGGGCGGCATCTACATGGACCGCATCCGGCCCGGGGCAACGGTGTTCAAATGCGCTGAGATGCTCGGCGGCATGGAACGGGTCGTCGAGATGACCGTGGCCTATGTGAAGGAGCGCCACCAGTTCGGCCGCCCCCTGGGCGCGCTCCAGGCGGTTCATCACGCATGTGCCGACATGGCGACCTGCCTGGAAACGGCGAGGCTCATCGCCACCCAGGCCGCCTGGCTGCTCAGCCAGGGCCTCCCCGCCGACAAGGAAACCGCCACGGCAAAGGCATGGTGCAACGAGGCCTACAAAAACTGCACGGCCATCGGCCATCAGCTTCACGGGGCGATCGGCTTCACCGAAGAGCACGACATGCACCTGTATTCGCAGCATGCCAAGGCATCGGAAATGGCCTTTGGAGCTTCCTGGTTTCACCGTTCCCGTGTAGCGGACCAACTCGGGATTTGAGCAACATCGGCGAATGCGGCCTGCGCCGCAAGGCGAAAGGGCAAAGGGCCGGGATCTGCGGATTCACTGTTTCGGCTCCAGGAGACAATCCATGACCTCATTGGAGAAACACAAGGGCGAAAAAGTCCATACCCGGTCCATTCGAGTCGAAACCTACTCGGCGGGGGAAGACCGGGTCATCGTGGAAGGAAGCCTCGAAGACACACGTTACCAGCCTATCTACACCATCACGCAACAGCGCCGCGAGGCCGGAAGGGTACACGGCATGGTGGTCCGCCTCCTGCTGGGAGGTACCCCTACGAAAATCCTGGACGCGGAAGCGGAGATGCCGACCGTGCCCATGGAGGAATGCAGGACCGCCATAGCATCGGTGAAGGCCCTGATCGGCCTGCCTGTCGTCTACGGGTTCAGCAAGGCAGTCAAGGACCGATTGGGCGGAACCGCCGGCTGCAACCACCTGACCGGCCTCGTACTGACCATGGGCTCCGCCGCCGTGCAGGGAACGGCGGCACACCGGGGAAAGACACGGCCGCCGCCCGAGGCCCGGCAGGTGATGCTCGAATACGTGAAGGACTCGTGCCGCGTATGGCGGTGCGAGGGCGAACATTACAGGAAGACACTCGCAGAGATTACGAAGCTGAAAGAGCGGGAGGAAAGATCGACATGATCGTCACGAAGGAAGTGAAATTCCGGCTGGAGCCCCAGGACGAGTACACCCACCCGATCGAAGAAGAGAAAAATTTCAACGAAAGTATGTACATCAATATCTTCGACCCGTCCAGCCGGCTCGGCGGATGGTTCCGCGTCGGGAACCGGCCGAACGAGGGATATGCGGAGATGACCTGCTGTGTCTACCTGCCGGACGGCCGGGTCGGTTTCATGTTCGGCCGCCCTGAGACAACAACAAACGACGCTCTCGACGCAGGCGGGTTGAAGTTCGAGGTCGTGGAACCCCTGAAGAGGCTCCGCCTCACCTATGACGGCAAGCTCCTCCTCCTCGCGAATCCTCATGACATGGCGAAACCGCGAAAGGCCTTTACCGAGAATCCCCTCGTAGACTGCCGGGTCGACCTGGACTATGAAGGGGTCGCCCCGGTGTCCGGAGGGGAAAAGGTCGACGAAGACGGCACCCCCGTCAAGGAGAAGGCGGAAGAGGCCTTTGCACGGGCCCACTATGAACAGCACGTGGCCGGCCGCGGCACGATTCGTGTAGCCGACGAGGCGTTTTCCGTCGACGGATACGGCCTGCGGGACCATTCCTGGGGGCCGAGATACTGGCAGAACATCAAGTGGTACCGGTGGCTCCCCATGAGCTTCGGCAAGGACTTCGCCATGATGATCGCCATCATCACGAAACAGGACGACAGCCAGGTCATCGGCGGCATGGTGCTGCGCGATGGCGAGTATATCATGATCGAAGAGGCCAGGGTCGAAACGGAGTGGGACGAAAACTATTACCAGACGAGCCTCACGGCCTGGGCGAAGACCGCAGAGAGGGAATACGAGGTCAAGGGAAAGGTCCTCAATCTCATTCCCCTCCGAAACAGGCGCAAGACGCCGGACGGCTCGGAGCTCGAGACCCGGATCACCGAGGGCATGACCGAATACCGGTGCGACGGGAGGGTGGGCTACGGCATGTCCGAATACCTGGACCAGATCATCAGCGGCAAGCCCGTCGGGGTGGATGAGTGATCAAAAGGCCGGCGTCACATAAGAAGAAATAGAGGAGAGAATCCCATGAGCGACGTCAAGGTAAACACGGTCCTGGGGCCCATCTCGCCGGACGAAATGGGCGTGACCCTGCCGCACGAGCACATCATGTTCGGTTACCCCGGCTGGGAGGGCGATCAGACTGTGGCCCCGCTCGACCGGGAACAGATCGTCAAGGACGCCCTTGAAATGATGAACGAGCTGAAGGCCTTCGGCGTCAAGACCTTTGTCGACGCCACGTCGAACGACGGAGGACGGTTCCCGGAGATCCTCAGGGATGTCTCTGAAAAAAGCGGGGTGAACATCGTTTGCTCAACCGGCTACTACTACGAAGAGGAAGGCATGCCCGCCTACTGGAAGTTCCGGAGCAGCCTCGGAGACGTGAGGGACGAGATCTACGAGCTTTTCTCCAGGGAGATCACCGTGGGGATCCGCGACACGGGGATCAAGGCGGGGGCGATCAAGGTCGGTACCGGCAAGGGCGTGATCACCGACTACGAACGCATGATGTTCGAGGTGGCCGCCAGGGTCCAGAAGGACACGGGCGTGCCCATCATCACCCACACTCAGGAAGGCACGATGGGGCCCGAGCAAGCCGCGCTGCTCACCGCCGCCGGAGTCGATCCCGGAAGGATTCAGATCGGCCACATGAGCGACAACACGGACATCCACTACCAGCTCGAGACCCTGAAGCACGGCGTGTACGTGGCCTTCGACCGCATGGGGATCCAGGTGCTGGCAGGCTGCCCGATGGATGAGGAGCGTTACAGCGTCCTCGTCGGCCTCATCGGCACCGGCCACTCCGGCAGGATGATGATCTCCCATGACTACATCGCGCACTGGCTGGGGAGGCCCCTGAACATCCCGGAGGAGGCCCTGCCCCTGATCGCCAACTGGCACCCGACCCATTTGTTCAAGAACGTGATCCCGGCGCTCAAAAAAGGCGGGGTCACCGAGGAACAGATCCAAACCATCCTGGTGGACAATCCCCGACGCCTGTTCGGAGGAGACTAGCTGATCTGCCAAAAGGTGACCGGTCCGAGATCGCAAGCTTCCGCGGCGGGATCAGGGTTTGCTCGTACGCTTCGCTTTGATATTCGGGGACAGAAGTGGTATACTGAAAAGGTAGGGTAACGTGTGTTGTTTTGTTCGATTGGGGATGGGGTCCCCCGCCTGAACGTGAACCGCCTCCTCAGAGGCTGATGACTCCTGGCCGGACGAAAAACCGACCGGCGGGGTCATGGCTCACACGGCTTCGAGAAGCCCCCGGCCTCCCGCCGGACAGCCACCAACGGGAGGCCATCCGATGAATGCCCTCACAGCGAAAGACGCACTCGGACAGGAAAAGGATCCCCGGAAGGCTCGGACCGGCGAAGGCGCCGACGGCGGATCCGAGTCCACAACGGAGACGAAGGCCCTGCTCCGGGACCTCGACCGGGCGGCGGCGTGCCTGAAGCGGCTGGCCCCCGAATTCGCCCCTTCCCTAGAGAACCTCCTCGCTCTGCAGGAACGCCTCGCGGAGGGGCGCTTCCATCTCGCCGTACTCGGCCAGGTCAAGCGCGGCAAGAGTACCCTCTTGAATGCCTTGATCGGGGAGGCCCTCCTGCCGACCTCCGTGGTCCCGGTAACCGCCATTCCGACCTTCATCCGATCGGACCAGGCAAGGCACGCCCATGTCCATTTCCTCTCCGGTGAGGAGCAGGCGTCGGAGAAGGAGTTCGACGGGAAAGGCGCCCGGCTCACGGAGTTCCTGACCGGCTTCGTCGCCGAGAGTTCCAATCCGAACAACCGCCTGGGGGTCTCTCACGTGGAAGTCTTCCACGACTCTCCGATCCTCGCCGAAGGCCTGGTACTCATCGACACGCCGGGCATCGGCTCGACCTATCGCCACAACACGGAGGCGACGCTCAACTTCCTCCCCCAGTGCGACGCCGCCCTGTTCCTCGTCTCGGTCGATCCCCCCCTGACCGAGGCGGAGCTCGAGTTCCTGCGGGAGGTTCGCACCAAGGTGCCGCGCCTTTTCTTCCTGTTGAACAAGGTCGACTACCTCACCGAGCCGGAACGCCGGACGGCGCTCGATTTCCTGAAGACGGTCCTGAGCAGGGAACTCGGCATCGACGATCATCCCGTATTCTGCGTCTCCGCAAGAATGGGCCTTCAGGCCAGGGAACAGGGGGATGCGGCCTCCTGGGCGGCCAGCGGCCTGGAGGCGGTGGAAGAGCACCTGGTCGAATTTCTCGTCTCGGAAAAGGCGGCTGCCCTGTGTTCCGCCGTAGCCGCCAAGGGACGAGCCGAAATCGACGACGTCCTGATGGAACTCGGCCTCATCCTGCGCTCCCTTGAGCTTCCCATCGCCGAACTCGAGAAGCGCCTCCAGACCTTCGAGCAGAAGATCCGGGAGGCGGAAGATCAGAGGCAGATCACGGGCGACATCCTGGCCGGGGAACTTCGCAGGACGAAGCAGTATCTCGTCGAACAGTCCCGGGAACTCGCAAAAGAGTCTCAGGAATACCTGGAGGCGGTCACGCGCGAGGCCCTGGCCAGGACCGCGGGCAGGGAGCGGATCCGGCCCGCCCAAGAGGCCCTGGCCGAGGTGATTCCCTCCTTTTTCGAGCGCAAGAGCGGCGAGTTCGAGCGGCAGTTCGGTGAACGGATCTGCGGCATTCTCGAGCCCCACCAAAGGCGGGCGGACGAGCTGATCGGGACCGTGCGGGAGAACGCGGCGGAACTCTTCGACATCCCCTACAGCGCCCCGAAGAGCGAGGAGGCCTTCGAAATGACCCGGAAGCCCTACTGGGTCACCCACAAATGGGCCGCCACGCTGAACCCGATCCCGCCGGAGGTCTCCGACCGGCTTCTACCTGCATCGGTGCGCCGGTCCAGGATCGTCAAACGGATTATGGGACAGGTAGAGTCCCTCGTGACCACGAATGTGGAGAACCTTCGCTGGCCCATGCTCCAGAGCATCGACACCACCTTCCGCCGGTTCACCTCGACCCTCGACACCCGTCTGAAAGAAACGATCCAGGCCACGCACGGGGCGATCCGGCGGGCCCTGGCCAAGCGCAGGGAGGAATCCGAGGCAATCTCAGCGGAGGTCGAGCGCATCCAGGCTGAAACAGCCCGACTCCGGGAGATCCGGGAGGCCTTCAGCCGCAAAGAGGTCTAAGGGCCCTCGATGCGAGTTGCGCGACGGAGGCGATCTCCACATCCAGATTGTAGTGCTTTTTGAGTTCCTCCGGGACATACGCATGCATGTCGTCATTGGGAAAGACCGAAGTCGAACCAGTCGCTCATCAGGAGTTTTGCACGGCCCTCTGCGTCCGTGTCGCCGTCTTTGAGCCAGAAGCGTATCTTCATTGCCCTGTTCGTCTGGTCATACACGACCTGCCAGACCGGCCGGAGGGTCATGCCGGGCCCGCCGAGGTTTTGGATGGCCTTCCTGGGAAAAACCTTTTCATTCGCCTTGACGATGAACGAGAAGGTGTATTTCCCTTTGTGTTCTTTCACGAGATCGGAGAGAACCTTGTATCGGCGCAGGCTGTCATATTCGTCCGCGAATTTTTTTGGATATTTCTCGGGGGGAGGCAGGGCCCAGACCGGGCTATTCGTCATGACCTGGGGCTTCCCCCCGTTATCCGTGATGTAGGCCCGCTGGTCCAGATGGTTTACTTCGAAAATGAAGGAGTTCCCGTGGCGGTCCGCCACTAGATAATGCATGCCCTCCACCACATCGTAGATCCGGTTCTCAAGCATGGCGACCTTCGCTTCTTCCACGTTCGCGCACCTGTCGAGGACCAGGCGCATGATCTGCGGCGGGTCCAGACCGATTACCCGGGTGCCGGCGGCAAAGACGGTATTCTTCGGCCGCCCCAGATCGACCAGCCCGAGCACGCAGAGGCCTTCCGAGTTGATGCCGTCCCAAGCGCCGCTGAGCATGTCGACGCAGGACATGTAAAGAGACGGGTGCCCCTGGTCCGGATAGACCTCCATCACATAGGGTTCTGAGAAAATGTCTTTCTCTCCGGGACGGCGCTGCCGCCCGAGCATCTCGCTCAGCGTGCCGTTGGAATAGTCCATACTCCGTACGATGAGGCCGTGCCCCGTGGCTGTCGTTGCGGCCGGGAAAAAGATCGTGGAACAGGAGGCGGGGGGCCCTAGATTATACGGAAGCGCACTGAAGTCGACGGCTCCGTCCGCCGGATCGAGGCCATAGGCGGCGGCCACTCCCTTCATGCGCTCCCACAGGATCGGGTAGTTGCGCTCCATGTAGGCGAGACGCGCCTTACCGTAGATCGGATCCGGGTTCTTCGCCGGCCGCACGCCGTAACGATCCCTGGCGATCTCGGCAAGCTTCTTCCCAATGGCCTGATTGCTTCCCCGCATCACGATATGCCGGACTGTCACGAACTCGCCGTCTCCCCGCGGCAGGACCACTGTCTCGCTGAACTGGAGCCCCGACCCCTTGGCCGAGCAAATGGATGCCTGTTCCGCATTCACATCGGGCAGGGAGAAAAGGCCGAACAAAGGGCATAGGAAGATGACGAGCGACAGAAGATGCGGAAGGTACGGCTTTCTCATGATTCTCCTCCTTCAGGGGCGGAAGCGCACCCACACAGGGATAGGAACCTCTTGCCGAGCATGAACGAAGGTATGGAAAAGGGCTGACGGTGTCAATAGAGGGCTTCGAGGAAGGAACCATCGCGATAGGAAGCTATGAATGATCCCCGAAACATGACCGGGATGACGAGGTATTCACCAATCGTCAGGGGTGCTACCCTCCCGACCCAGCCCTTTCCGGCGGACCTCCCGCCTGGAGCCGGCCGAGGGCCAGCTCCAGGGCGAGCCGCTCGATGCGCTCCGCCATCCGGGCCTCTTTGTAAAGGGATTCAGCGGTGAGGGCCGCAGCCTCCGCATCCAGGACATCGTTTATGATCGATCGGCCCTGTTCGTACTTGAGCTTCTCGACTCTGAGGGCCTCCCGGGACTCCTCCACGGAACTGCGGGTCGCCTCCAGCCTCTGGCCGGCCGCTTGCAGCCGGGCCAAGGCGGTGCGCACCTCCTGCTGGACGCGGAGAAAAAGGGCCAGCTTCTCCGCCCGGGCCCGCTGGGCCTCTGCCTGGGCCTTCCGAATCTCCCCACCCCGCCGGCCGGAATCGAACAGCGGGAATTTGAGTGTCACGCCCACTTCGTAGTCGTGTTCCCAATCGTCGGGCTCCCCCTGGTCAGTGAAGACAGAAAGCCGTTTCGGGTCCAGGGCCCCGTACAGGACCACGTCCCCGAAGGCCTGGAGCACGGGCCACCGGGAACTCCGGGCCGCCTTCTCGGCATAGGTCGCGGCCGCGAGCAGATGTTCCCGGGAGACGATCTCCAGCCGTTGCCGGGCGGCCTCCTCGAGGAGGCTCGCCTCGTCCACCTCTCCGGGCCCCTCCCCCGACGCGATGGGTTCCTCACCCGCTGTCCCTGCCCTCGCGAGTGAGGGCGGCACCTCGCCTTCGTAGCCCATGGCGGCCAGCAGCAGGCTGTAGTGCGTTTTCCTCTGCGCCGTCAAGGACGCCTTCTGGCTGACCAGCTCCGCGAGCCTCACCTTGACCTTGAGCACATCCAGCTTCGCCACTCTGCCTTGGGCCAGCCTCGATTCCATATTCTTCTGCAGCTCCTCGAGGCTCCGGATCCGTTCGTCCTGCGCCTCCAGCAGGTCATCGTCCGTCAAGGTCTCCAGATAGAGCTGGGCCACACGGAAGAAGACCTCCTTTCTTCGCCGTTCGAGCAGGGCCCCGGCGGCCTCGCCATGCTCCTTCGTTGCCCGGTAGGTGTCATAGGCCTCCCCGAAATCCCAGAGAAGCTGGTGGAGCGAGGCGCGGCCCTGGTACAGGGTGTCGCTGAACCCCTGCACGTCCGGCGCCACGTTGGCGATCATGCCGTGGTCGAGTCTGGAATACGAGATCCCGCCGGAGAGATCGATCTGGGGCAGGAGCGCCGAGCGGGCCGTCCCCTTCTCTCCCTCGGCAGCCTTCACGTCCGCCGCCGCCGCTGCCAGCTCCGGGCTGTGCACGAGTGCGTAGTCGACCGCCTCCTGGAGGGTCATGGTCGGGGCCTCGTCCCGGCCGCCTTCCGCCGCCGCTGCCGGCCGGGGGGCAGAGAGGAAAGGCGCCGCAAGAAGGAGCAGCACCGCCGTCCCCACAGCCGCCTGCCTCCGCACGCGCGCCCATCCCCTTGCGAACAACCCTCCCAGGTCGTCGAGCAGGGTGTAGATCACCGGGGTGAGAACCATGGTGACGACCGTGCCCACCAGCAGGCCCGCAGCCGCCACGATCCCCAGGGGGCTCATCCGTTCCAGGCCGACGGCCATCTCGAAGATGAGAGGGGTAAAGCCAATGATGGTCGATGTAGCGGTCATCAGGATCGGCCTCAACCGGAGCCGCACCGACTGGACGATCGCCTCCTCCCGGTCCAGGCCCTTGCGGCGCGCCTCCAGGATGAAGTCCAGCATGAGGATGGCGTTGTTCACGATCGTGCCCCCGAGCAGGATCATGCCCATCATGGCCGGCTTGCACATCGGCTTGTTGAACAGGAGCAGGCCCCACATGCCCCCGGCCACGGCGAAGGGGATCGATGCCATGATGGTGACCGGGTGCCCGAAATGCTTGAACATGGCCACCAGCAGGATGTAGAGCAGTACAAGCCCGATTGCGAGGGCGCGGCCCATCCGCTGGTTTCCCTCCTTCATGTCCGCGATGGTGCCGGAAACCTGGATGGAATAATCACGGGGCACGTGGATGCCCTTCACCCGCTTCGCGGCCATCTTGCCGACTTGGGCGATGGTCAGGCCGCGATTCACCCCGGTGATGTCGATCGTATTCAACAGGTCCTCCCGGGTCACGAAGGGAGGCAGCCGCTCCTGTTTCACCGTGGCGAGGGCCCGGAACGGGATCGGCCCGTACCGGGTCGGAACATCGATGTCTCCCAACTGGCTGAAGGCCTGGATCTGGTCCGCCCGGTACTGGACCCGGATCGGAATGTCCAGGGCCCCGCTCAGGCGCATCTGGCTCGCAGGGACCCCCTTGAGCGCGATTCGCAGGTTGCCGGCCACCTCCTCGGGCGAGGTGCCGTACAGCCGGGCAAGGGACTTGGAGACGTGAGCGATCTGCTCCGGCTTGTCCCGGTACCAGGTACGGCGCACATCGGTGAGTCCGGGTATGCCGTTCAGGGCCGCCATCGTCCGATCGGCAAGGGCGTCGAGCACGCGCACGTCGGGACCGCTGATGATAATGTCCAGCGGGGCCTTGGTCGTGGAGAGCGGAGTCGCCCCGTACTCGGAAACCCGGAAGGTTCTCACCCCCGGCATCGCCCGGAGCCGCTTGCGCCACCGGTCCTCGATCTCCCAGATCGTCTCTTTCCTCTGGGTCCGGTCCACCAGGGTAACGGTGATGCCGACCGACTGGGCCGTGGCCCCTCCCCCGCCGAAGCTCACCTGCCCCGGCTCGGAGCCGGCCGTCGAGGAGATCCACTTCAGCCCCGGGCTCTCTTCCCGGATCATCCCCTCGACCCGTGAGAGGACCTCTTCGACCTGTTTCGGCGTGTATTCGGTGGGCATGTCCAGGGAGATGAGGCCGATCCCCGTATCCATGAAGGGCATGAGTTCCCCGCCGTTCAGCGGCCTGACGACGCGCATGGTGACGACGAGCAGCAAGACGGCCAGCCCCATGACGAGAAACCGCCTTTGGAGCGCCTTGCCCACGGCCGCCACGTAGAAGGCCCCCAGGGCCTCGACAGCGCGGTCCACCCGGGAGAAGAGGCGTTCCAGGCGGTTCTTCTCCCGGGCCGGCCGGGCCAGCAGCCGGGAGGCGACCAGGGGGATGACGGTCAGGGAAACCAGGAGGGAGGCTACGAGGGTGGCTGCGATCATCATGTTCAGAGGCCGCATGATCTGTTGCGTGTACCCGCCGGTAAACATCACTGGGAAGAGTACGATCACGGTCGTGAGCATCCCGGCGGTGATGGCAAGGGTCACCTCCCGCGTCCCCTCCAGGGAGGCGGCCTTGGCGTCCCCGGCCTCGCTTCCGGCAAGGTGCCGGTAGATGTTCTCCAAGACGACCACCGAGGCGTCCACCACCATGCCCACCGCGATGATCAGGCCCGAAAGCGTGACCATGTTGAGCGTGTACGGGCTGAACCACAAGACCACAAGGGCCGTCAGGAAAGAAAGAGGGATGCTCGTGGCCACGACCAGGGCCGCCCGGGTGTCGGCCAGGAAGGCGAAGATCACGAAGACCGTCATCAGCACGGCCTCCCAGACCGAGGCCCGCATTCCGTGCACATTGACGTCGATGATCGGCTGCTGATCGTTGGTGATCTCGAACCGGATGTCCGGGTAGCGCGCCTCCAGGCCGGGCAGGGCCTTCTTCACGGCATGAATCGTCGCCACCGTGTCGCCGCCTTCCTGGCGCATCACGTTCACGGCAATGGCCGGAACCCCGTTCCCGTGGTAAACGCTCCGGATCTCCTTCTCGCCTGCCCGCACCTCGGCGATGTCCTGGAGCAGGATCTGCCCTTTGCGCGTCCGCCGGACCGGCAGTTCCCGGAGCGCGGTCAGGTTCAGGAACTCCCCCTCCACCTTGATCAGGTATTCCCCGTGGTCCGTGTAGAGGGTACCGGCCGGCGCGGCCACGTTCTGTCTTGCGATCGCGGCCAGAACCTCGCCCAGGCTCATGCCCCGTGCCCTCAGCCGGTCCCGGTCGACCCGCACCTCGACGGCCGGCTCATGGGCACCGAAGACGTCCACATCCCCCACACCGGGGATTCGCAGCAAGGCGTCTTCGATTTCGTTCTCCGCGAGCAGCCGCACGGCCTTGAGATCCTTGGGAGAACCCTTTTTCGGTGACAGGGCAAGGGTGAGCAGGGGACGGGTAGCGTCGGTAATCCGGTACAGCCGGGGTTCCTGGATACCGGCGGGGAGGGCGGCCCGCACCCGGGCGATGGCATTCTGCACGTCCACCACCGCGGCGTCGATCGATTTGCTGTAGAGGAATTCCGCGTTGATCGAAGAGACCTCGTCCCGGGAGGTGGACACGATCCGCTTCAGACCCGAGATCGTATTCAGCTCCTTTTCCAGAACCTGGGTAATCTTGTCGGCGATGTCCGTAGCGGTTGCCCCCGGCATGACCGTGACGACCACCACCTGGGGAGGCGTGCTGTCCGGAAAGAGGTCGGTAGGGGTCCTGAAGAAGGCGAAGGTCCCCAGGGCAACGACGACGAGTACGAGCGCGATGACCCCGTAAGGGTTCTTGAGGGAAAAGGATGTCAGATTCATGGGATCACCTCCACCTTGAGGCCCTGTGAAAGGGTCGCCCATCCGTAGAAGGTACTCTCGACAACCTGCTCCCCCGCCTGAACCCCCTCTACTTCGACAAGGCCCCCTGCCTCCACGTCTCGCTTCACCTTACGCACTTCAAGCCCGCCGTCCTTTACGATAAAAACCGACGGGGCCCCATCCGGGCCCTCCAGGATGCAGGAGCCGGGAACGACGACAACCTTCTTGCGCGTCTCCTTCACAATCCGTGCGGGAACGTAAGCGCCCACGTTCCAGCCCGAATCCGGGGGCAGGTGTGCCTCCACTCTGAGCAGCCTCCCCTGGGCCAGGCTCGGGAAGATCCGGTCGATCAGGGCCTGACGGGCCTTTCCCCCTTCATTGTACGTAACCGGCAGACCCTTCCGGATGAAGGGCAGGTCCTCCTGGGGCACATCAAAGGCAAGCTTCTTTCTTTGCCGGTCCTCGACCTGGAAGAGCCGTGTCCCCGGGGCGGCCAGGTCCCCGGGGTCGACGTACCGAACGGCAACGACCCCGTCAAAGGGGCTCCGGATCCGGGTGTATCCTTCCCGGACCTGGGTCTCCTTGCGCTGATTGCGAAGCGCCTCTATCTCGTGGCGCAGGGCCCCGCTTTTGCGCACTGCGGACTCGAGTTGACCCTCTGTCTTGTTCCACTGGTCACGGGTCCGGTCCGCAACGGAGGCGGAGACGGCCCCTTCCCGGGCGAGGGCCTCGTCCCGGGCACGCTCTTTCTTCCAGTAGGCCGCGCTTTCCTTGAGGGACGCGACCAGGGCCTCGTTCGCCTCCAGCTCCGCCTTCGCCGCCTCGATCCGGGCCTCGACCGCGTTCAGGGCCTGCACGATCTCCCGGTCGTCCAGCCGAAGGAGGACCTCGTCCTTCTTGACCGGGTCCCCTTCGTCCTTGGCCACCTCGACGACCTCGGCCAGGAGCCGGGCGGACAGCTCGGCGGTCTCGTTCGCCTCCACCACGGCCAGGTAGTCCTGACCGACCGCCAGGTCCCGAACCGACGCCTCTGCAACCCGGACCGGCAAGGGCCGCGTCGTGTAGCGCGGGGCCTTCTTCATGACCGCCTTCTTGTGTACCACCAGAACCACCGCCCCAATCACCACCAAGGCTACGAGCAAGAGGGAGAGCCTTTTTCGGGTCATCATCTACGCTCCTGTTTGCTGAGGAAAAAACTGTATTCCAATATCGGAAAATAATGAAATATAACGTATTAAGAGACACCCGGTCCGCTAAAGGTTACAATGCCCTCTCCAATCATATCGAGGAAGCATTCCCCAATGGGTGCAGGGCCGAACGGTCCCACGCACCCATCCTTGGGAGAACTCTTTTCCGTTCTTTTCCCCAAGAGGGCTTGACTTGAACGATTGAACGGCTATTATATAACGAATTGGTCATATACTCAACGAAGGAAGTGTCAAGAAGGGAGAAAGCATCATGGAAGACCTCAAGGAAGTTTACGAAGTCGGCATGAAGTTCCACGGCCACAAGTGCCCGGCCATGCCCATGGGACTCAGGGCCGGGCTGGCGGCCATGAAAGCGCTCAACGTGCAACGCGCCCCCGACAAAGAGCTGTTCGTGGTGGCGGAAACCGGAAAGGGACATGCCGCGGGATGCTTTCTCGACGGGATCATGACCGCCACGGGGTGTACGTACGGAAAATCGAACATCGAGAAGCGGTATTTCAACAAGATGGCCTTCACCCTGATCGACCAGAAGACCGGCCGCGCGGTGCGCGTATCGCTCAAGCCGGACTTCTTCGCAAAGGCCCTGGCCTCCCCCTTTGTGCAGAAGCGCAAAGAAGGCGTACCGCCGCAGGACATCGCGCCGGAGATCGCCGACCCCCTCGTTGAGCGCATTCTTTCCATAGACGAGGAGGCCTTCCTGGACATGGGCGACGTACATGAGGTGCCCGTCAAGAAGGGCAAAGGCATCTTCACCGCAAAGGCTTGCGCCTCCTGCGGGGAACTGACCTTTGTCAACAAGCTCCGCGTAACAGAGGACGGCCGATCGGTGTGTATCCCCTGCTCCGGCTATGAGGATTAGGAGGCGGTTGAAACAGTCCCATCTGCGGCGTTCGGCTTCATCCCTCGTCATTCAACGTACAGGAGGCCTGAAAGGTGAACCTGCTCTACTTTGCGCCACCGCTGTTCTTCGTTATCGCCCTGATCTTCTCCATGCTGGGAATGGGCGGGTCGCAGATCTACATACCGGTTCTCTTCTGGCTCGGGATGGATTTCAAGACCGAAGCGATCCCCCTGGGGATGTTGCTGAACGTGGTCAACTCCGCAACCGCGGCCACGACCTACGCGAGGGAGAAACTCATCGACTGGAAGACGGCGATCCCCTTCGCCGTCTGCATGGTGGTCTTTCCTCCCTTGGGAACCCTGGCGAATGTGTCTCTTCCCACAAGGCCTGTCATTCTCATATTCGCCCTGTTTACCGCAACCGCGGGATTGCTCATGCTCAGCGGATGGAGGCCCAAGGGCGGCCCACTGAGCCAGAGAAAGAAATGGATGGTGGGCATCCTCGGAGGGGGGATCCTGGGCTTCTTCGCAGGCCTGCTGGGCCGGGGCGGCGGCAGCTTTGTCGTGCCCTTGCTCTACATCGTAGGGCTCGAAGCCAAGGTTGCGGCGGCGACATCGGCCATGGTGGTCACCTTCTCAGGGGTTTCCAGCTTCATCTCTCACATCGTTCTCGCCGCCAGGCCGAATTGGATCATCTGGATGCTCTGTGTCGCGGCTGTATTCCTGGGAAGCCAGGCCGGGTCCCACCTCATGGCCACGAAACTGAAAGGGAAATCCGTGAAGCTGATCTTCGGGTTCGTTCTCCTCGGCGTGGCAGCGATCCTGATCGTGAAGGACGTACTGTAGCCTGCTTGCGGGGAGATTCGTCACACAGG
>WFRX01000097.1 GCA_015486285.1 bacterium | reverse complement strand
TACATATAGAGGAACAGAGAGATATCGGTCAGGAAGGTGGAAATGCTGTCCAACCGCCCGAGAGCCAGCAGCGCCTGGTCGAATTTGCCGCGCAACTCCGGCGTCCACTCGATGGGCGGTTTCGGGGGCAACGGGGCGGGAACAAAGGCGTGGGCCTCCTCACCCACCGTTGATATGGTTACATAATGTCCCTGAAGTTTGCGCTTCATCGTTTTCCCGTATCCTAAAATAAGCTATGTCGTTATTTTAGCTTAATAACGTATATTAAAACAACAAAAGATACACCGGGAGTCAAGCAACGTAGCCTAAAATAACAGCCTATCTTGTTTTAGGATTATGTAATTTTCTAAAACATAGGCTGGGAAAACCGGATAAACGCCAGTTCCCGCTCATTCCCACAGACGAACGTTCGAGATGACAACCAGTCTCTCAGACCATGTTTCATTTCTTGATATAAAAAGGATTGCCCCACCGGACGAGCTTCGGACTTCGTCCGGAGAAAACAGAGAATCTGGGGGCAAACAGAGAATGAAAGGCTGGAGACTGGTAAAAATCAGGTAGGTGGAGAACGGGTCTGGAAAGATGTGAAACGGACGCAAGCCCTTTGAAAACAAGGGGAAACAGAAAGCCCGTCGTCCCGGAGAATGACCCCGGAGAGACGGGTTGTGTTTTTTCAAAGTGGTGGAGGCGGTGGGAGTCGAACCCACGTCCGGAAACCCAGACCTACGGCGTCTACATACTTAGCCTGTCGATTGATCTCGCTCTCCGGCTGCCCGACAGGCAGGGCGTCCGGGGAGCCAGCCTACGAAAGATTTCGCCTCCAGCCTCCCGCAGGCGAAGAGGTGGAGACTATCTTGCTAATCGACGCCCTATCCGGCCCCGCAAGAATGAGCCGGGAGGACGATGACCGTCAATTAAGCGGCCATGGCAAAGTCATAATCATTGGCGATTATGTTGTTTCCACCTGTTTTACGAGCAAGGTGGGACCTCGGTATGCAGCCGTAACCCCGACGATCCCCGTCGAATCCGTTTCGCCCCCTTTCATTTTTGTGGATGGGAGACTCGTTGTTGCGTAGTACTATAATGATAAGTCCTTTCGGGTGAGTATTCAAGCGTTTGTTGTGAAGATGCTTAGCTGCGGGGTTGCTCAATCCCGTTCGACCCTCTGCACAATCGAGAAAATTGCGAGCCGAAGGCGTGGCAATCTCCCAGCACCGAGCGGGAGCCAAAGGGTTTCCGGGGAGTGAATGACCGCGGAGGTACGTCACCCTCACCCTGGCCCTCTCCCTGAGGGAGAGGGAATCAAGGGTGCCGGGCGATTGCCGCGTCGCCTGCGGCTCCTGGCAATGTCCGGAACAGCGCCGGGGCGAGAAAAAGGGATGCGTCCCCTGTTCCGCGAGGTTGGCTTTCCTCGCCGGCTTCATGGGAGGATGGGCGTGGACCTTTCCCCTTCAGATCTCCTATCCCGGCACTTCAGGGGCAGAAGAAGGCCACGGTGCGCTTGAGCCCCTCCTCCAGGGAAACGTGGGGCGTGTACCCGAGCAGTTCCCGGCTCTTCCGGGTGTCGGCCAGGGAGTGCTTTACGTCGCCGGGCCTCGGGTCGGCGAAGACGGGCTGGATGTCGGTCTTCATGATCTTCTGGAGCATCTCCAGGATCTGGTTCAACGTGTAGCGCTCCCCGCAGGCAAAGTTCATCATCTCGCCGGCCACGCCTTCGGCCCGGGCGGCGAGCAGGTTGGCCCGCACCACGTTCTCGATGTACGTGAAGTCCCGGGACTGCTCCCCATCGCCGTAGATCGTGGGCGGCTTGCCCGCGGCCAGGGCCGTGATGAACTTGGGGATCACCGCCGCGTACTGGGAGGCGGGGTCCTGTCTCGGGCCGAATACGTTGAAGTAGCGCAGGGCCACCGTCTCCAGCCCGAAGAGGTCGTAGAAATTCCTGCAGTAGAGCTCCCCCACGTATTTCTGCGTCGCGTAGGGGGACAGGGGCGCGGGCGTCATGGTCTCTTCTTTGGGCAGGGCGGGGCTGTCGCCGTAGGCCGATGAGCTGGCCGCATAGACGACGCGCCTGACGTCCGCATCGCGGGCGGCGACGAGCAGGTTCAGGGTGCCGGTTATGTTGCTTTCGTTCGAGCCGATCGGATCTTCCACCGATTTGGGCACCGAGGGGAGGGCCCCTTCGTGGAAGATGATCTCCACACCCTCGACCGCCTTCCTCACGTCCTCCGGATTACGAAGATCCCCTTCGATCAGTTCGATCTTGTCGAGAAAGGGGGCGAGGTTTTCCCGCTTCCCGGTCGCGAAATTGTCCAGGACCTTGACGCGGTCGCCCTGTGCGACCAATGCCTCCGTGATGTGAGAGCCGATGAATCCTGCTGCGCCTGTTACGAGATACGTACTCGGCATTCAATTCTCCTCTTCGCGCTTCTGTTGCAGCCCCAGCCGGTAGACGTCGCGCCGGGGAAGGCCGTGTTCCCGGGCCACCCGGCGGGCGGCCTCCCGCAGCGGTTGATCCGTAAGGCGTTTCAGGTCCCGGGCGGCCCTCTCGAGCCTCTCCTCCCGGTCCTCGGGTCCGATATGCTTCCGCCCCGCCCCTTCCACGACGATGCAGTATTCCCCTCTCGGGGCCCGGGCCCCGCCCCTGGCGATCAGCTCGGAGAGCGGGCCCCGTTCGACCTGCTCGAACCGCTTGGTCAGCTCCCGGCAGACCGCGGCCCGCCTGTCACCCAGGAGATCGAGCATATCTTGCAGGAACTTGAGGACCCGGTGAGGGGACTCGAAGAAGATCAGCGTGTGCGGCACCTGCGCCGCTTCCTCGAGAAGCCTCTTGCGCTCCCGGCCCGTGCGGGGCGGGAACCCGTAAAAGGAGAAGCGGTCCGTGGGCAGGCCGGACACGGTCAGGGCCAGGATGACGGCCGAGGGGCCGGGCACGGCGGTCACGGGCACGCCCTGGTCGACCGCCTCCCGGACCAGACGGTATCCGGGGTCGCTCACGCCCGGGCTGCCCGCGTCGGAGACGAGGGCCACGTCCTTGCCTCCCCGCAGGGCGTCCAGGATCGCCGGGATGCGCCGCTCCTCGTTGTGTTCGTAATAGCTCACCAGGGGCCGGGAGACCCCGTAGTGGGTCAGCAGTTTCCGGGTCCGACGGGTATCCTCGGCCGCGATGAGTTCGCATTCTTTGAGGATCCTCAAGGCCCGGAAGCTCAAGTCTTCGAGGTTTCCGATGGGGGTGGCGACCAGGTGGAGCGTGCCCGGCTTCTTGCCCTCCGTCATCTTCTCACGCCTCCCACATCTCGAAGGCGTCCGGGATGTGCCGCAGGGCGGAGCGGGTGCCGTCGAAGGTGACGGCGATCACGTCGAAGCGCGCCGGCCGGTCCTCCAGGCGCTTGTACTGGATGTAGGCCTGGGCGGTCCGCGAGATGCGCTGCTGCTTCTTCCACTGGATCGTCTCCTCCGGGGAGTGGCCGGCGGATGCCTTCAGGGTGCGCACCTCCACGAACACGATGACCCCCTTGTCTTCGGCCACGATGTCGATCTCTCCCAGGCGGTTCCGGTAATTGCGGTCCAGGATGCGGAATCCCTGATCTTCCAGGAACCGGGCGGCGAGCCGTTCCCCCTCCTGCCCCTTTTCGCGAGTGGAGGCCTTTTTCAACGCCATGCTCAAGCAGCCTTTCGGGTCGCCTTTCGCCTTGCGGCGCGAGCCGCTTTAAGGGGTTCTGTCGAGCGGGCGGAGATCGGGGACAGGGGAGCGCGTCTCCGCTGTCAGGACTTCCTTGACGCCCCGGAAGGTCCTGCGATGGATCGGGCAGGCGCCGTGTGTCCGCAGCGCTTCCATGTGTTCGCGCGTCCCGTATCCCTTGTTCTGCTTGAAGTTGTATTGAGGATACCGCCGGTGAAAGGCCTCCATGAGCCGATCCCGCGTCACCTTGGCCAGGATGGAGGCCGCGGCAACCGACTGGCTCCTCTGGTCGCCCTTCTTGATGCATTGCTGGGGGATTTCGGTCTCCAGGGGAACGATGCCGTCGATGAGCAGGAAGCCGGGCACAGGGGCGAGCCCCCTGACGGCCCTTTCCATCGCCTTTCGGCTGGCCACGAGGATGTTCAAGGCGTCGATTTCCTCGTGGCTGACCTCGGCGATCGAGAAGGCGAGGGCCTTTTCTCGGATCAGGTCGAACGCCTTCTCCCTTTGCGCGGGCCGGAGCTGTTTGGAATCCTTGATGCCGGGGTAACGCTCGCCCGGGGGCAGGATCACGGCGGCGGCCACCACCGGACCGGCAAGGGGGCCCCTGCCGGCTTCATCCAGGCCTGCGATGTGGCGGTAGCCCTTCGCCAGCCGGGCGGTCTCGAAGTGGAGCATGTCCGGAGGCGCTTCCCACAGGTCTTGTTGCGTGGACGTGCGGCTCACGATTTCTTCTTGGTTTGATACTCCCGGATTTCTTTCAACCGTGCGGCCTTGCCGGAGCGCTCGCGGAGGAAGTAGATTCTCGATCGCCGGACGCGGGCCCGCTTGAGGACCTCGATCTTGACCAGGTTCGGCGAATGGATCGGGAAGATCCTTTCCACGCCGATCCCGTAAGAGACCTTCCGGACCGTGAAGGTCCCCCTGGCGAGCCCCCTCTTCACGCGGATGACCACGCCCTCGTAAGGCTGGACCCGTTCCTTGGCGCCCTCGCGAAACTTGCTGTAAACGCGCACCGTGTCGCCCGTCCTGACTTCGGGAAGGTCCGTGCGCATCTGTTCCTTTTCGATCTGTTCGATGTTGTTCATTTTTCCAGCTCCTTTTGCTCTCCACGCGGTCCGCCGGCCCTTCCGGGGGTCCCCATGTTCGCACAAAACGTGAAAAAAATCACCGATCAACCGAAATCCGGTCGAGTATGATCGAGACGGCCGATCGTACCGACAGGTGGTTGAATTCTCCTGTACCCCGGATCGGGGACAGCCGATAGTCGGCTGCTTCGATGTCTTCCTCGAGAAGGCCCCACCCGGTGCCGAAGAGGAGCAGAAAGGCATCCTCTCCCTCTTGGAGAGCGGCCCTCATTTCCGGGTAGCCGAGGTCCGCGTCCGCCATCCGGGCGCTGGTTGCTACGGTCTTCGGGGCCTTTCCCCACTCCTGTTCGATTTCCCTTCGGGTCGCCTCCAGGTCGGGCATGATCCGTAACAGGGAAAACGCCTCTTTTCGGTTCGGGTTGTACCGGGCTCCCCATCCGGTGTTCCAGTGGTCGAAGATCATGCGGCCGAGTTCTCTCTGGGTCCGCATCGGGTTCACAAAATAGAAGGCGCGAACCCCGTACGTCCGGCAGGCCCTGGAGATGTCGTGCAGGTCCAGGGGGGTCAGACAGGTGCGCACGATCCGGCCGTTCTTGTTGTACACCGGGTGATGAATGAGCGCAACATACACAGGGCTCGATGGTTGCCGCATCATGGCGAATCAGGCCCTTCGCCCTGTTTCCCGCTCGAGTTCCTCGAGACATTTTCGGTCCTCTTCCGTCAGGTTCGCGCTCCGGAGCAGGTCGGGCCTTCTTGCCAGGGTCCGTTCGATCGCCTGCTTTCGTCTCCAGGCGGCGATTTCGCTGTGATTGCCGGACAGCAGAACCTCCGGAACCTCGTATCCCATGAATTCCCTGGGCCTCGTGTAATGGGGATACTCGAGAAGGCCCCGGGAAAAAGACTCCTCCCTCGTCGATTCTTCGCTGCCCAGCACCCCCGGCAGGAGCCGCGCCGTCGCCTCCAGGACGACCATGGCCGCGAGTTCCCCGCCGGTGAGGATGTAGTCGCCGATGGAAAGCTCTTCGTCCACGCCCAGGCTTCGGACGCGGTCGTCCACCCCTTCATACTTGCCGCAGACCAGGATCAGGCGGGGAAGGCGGCTGAATTCCCCGGCCGTCCGCTGGTCGAACAGCCGCCCCTGAGGGCTCAACAACACGACCCGCGCCCTGGACGCCTCCTTCCGCTGAACCGCCTCGACGCATCGCACAAGGGGCTCGGGCTTCATGACCATCCCGCTGCCGCCGCCGTAAGGCGTGTCGTCCGTCGTGCGGTGCTTGTCCGCGGCGTAATCCCGGATGTTGTGGCGCCGCACCTGGATACGGCCCGCAGTGATCGCCCGTCCCAGGATGCTCGTGTCCAGGTACGAATCGAACATCTCCGGGAAAAGGGTCAGGATTTCAAAGATCATCTTCGTTCAAGAGCCCCTCGACCACGTGGATCACCATCCCCCTGCCGGGCACGTCCACCTCCCGGATGACGTCCCGAATGGCGGGGATCAGGGTTTCCCGTTTCCCCTTCCGGACGACATACACGTCGTGGCTTCCCGTATCCAGAATCCGCTCCAGGGTTCCGACCTCCGTTCCGGCCTCTGTCCGGACTTCCATGCCGATCAGCTCGTGCCAGTAGTACTCGCCTTCTTCGAGCGTGGGCAGGTCCTTCTTGTCCATGTACAGGGTAAGCCCGACCAGGTCCGTGACGTCCTCGATACGGTCGCGCCCCTTGAATTTGAGCAGGACCCCCTTTTTGTGCTGCCGGGCTTCTTCGAGGGCAAGCACGACGGGGCCGTCCCGACCCTGGACGCGGAGCGAGGAGACGCGCCGGAAGCTTTCGATCGACTCCGCGTAGCTCGTCACCTTCACCATGCCCTTCAGGCCCCAGGGCTTCGCCACCTCGCCGATCGCCAGGTGCCTATCCGGTGAGATTTCCTCCTTTTCGTTCATTCGGCTGTGCATGGTCCCGCCCGGCCCGGGATCCGGGATACGGATGGACTCGGAATTGACTTGCCGATTCCAATGAAAATGAGAGTGATCCCCCCCCGGGCCGTGTCCGCGTTGCGGCGGGACGCGGGCCTCGAGGGCTGCATGCGAGAAGGCGGGAAGGCGCTACTCGATGATCTCCAGGACGGACCGTTTCCGAATCTTCGTGGACGCGGCGCTCAGGATGGTCCGAATCGCGCGGGCCGTTCGGCCCTGCTTTCCGATGACCTTGCCCAGGTCTTCCTTTGCGACGGTGAGTTCGATGACCGAGGTCTTCTCTCCCTCCACCTCGCTGACCTTGACCTGTTCCGGCTGGTCCACCAGTGCCTTCGCGATGTACTCGATCAGATCTTTCACGTTGTCTGTCGATTCCGGAGCCGTCATAGGTTCGTCACTCCTCTCTCTCGCTTAAGCAGGGTTCTCACGAGGCTGTCCGACGAGTCTTCCATTGCGATCCGGTCCCTTGCCCGCCGTTCAAGGCTGGTCTTCGACCTGGGTCGATTTCCGGAACCGGCGTACGATGTCGGCCACGGCCTCGGAGGGCAGCGCCCCCTTTTCAACCCACTGGTCATACCGTTCCGTCTCGAGGGTGATCGCCGCCGGGTCGGTCAGTGGATTGTAGGTTCCCACCTTCTCGATGAACTTCCCGTCCCGGGGGGCCCTGCGGTCTGCGACCACGATGTGATAGAAGGGTCTCTTGTGGGTTCCCCTTCTCTGCAAGCGAATCCTTACGGCCATACTCGGGTCCTCCTTTCCATTCCTATTGCATCTATTGCATGAACAATTTTCCCAGTCCGCGCGGTCCCATTTTCTGGATTTTCCTCATCATCTGCTTGGCCTGCACATACTGCTTGAGAAGCCGGTTCACGTCCTGGACGGAGGTGCCGCTTCCCCGGGCGATCCGCTTTCGCCGGCTCCCGTTCAGGATCGTGTGGTCCCGCCGCTCCTTGAGGGTCATGGAGTTGATGATGGCTTCGATCTTGACCAGCTCCCGCTCATCGGGCTGAGCGCCCGGCATCTTCTTCATCTTGTTGAACCCCGGAATCATCGAAACCAGCTCGTCCAGGGGGCCCATCTGGCGAACCTGGCGCAACTGATCCTGAAAATCCTCGAGGGTGAAGCTGTTCTTGCGGAGTTTCTCCTCCAGCTCCCTGGCCTTCTTCTCGTCAATGGAGGCCTCCGCCTTTTCGATCAGGGAGAGGATGTCCCCCATGCCGAGGATCCGGTTGGCCATTCGGTCCGGATGGAAGGGCTCCAGGGCGTTCGTTTTTTCTCCCACGCCGACGAACTTGATCGGTTTCCCGGTCACGGCGCGTATCGAGAGGGCCGCGCCGCCCCTGGCGTCCCCGTCGAGCTTGGTGAGGATCACCCCGTCGATATCCAGCAATTCGTTGAACCGCGAAGCGACGTTGACGGCGTCCTGGCCCGTCATGGCGTCCGCGATCATCAGGATCTCCGACGGCTGGATCGCTTCGCGGATCCTGCGGAGTTCGTCCATCAGCTCTTCATCGATGTGCAGCCTGCCCGCCGTGTCGATGATCAGCGTGTCCCGGCCCTGCGCGCGGGCCTCCTCCCGGGCCTCCCGGCAGATGTCCACCGGGTCCTGATCGACGCGGGACGGGTGGACGGGCACCTGGATCTGTTCCCCGAGCCGGGTCAGCTGCTCAATGGCCGCGGGACGATATACGTCCGCCGGCACCAGGTAGGGATTCCGCTTCGTATTCCGAAGCCAGACCGCGAGCTTGGCCGCGGTGGTCGTCTTGCCCGAACCCTGGAGCCCGATCAGGACGAGGCTCGCCGGATTCTGTCCCTTCAGGTCCAGCTCCGCCTGTTTGGAGCCCATCGTCTGAATCAGCTCTTCGTGTACGATCTTGACGAATTGCTGGCCCGGCGTGAGGCTTTCCATCACCTCGCTGCCGGTGGCCCGCGCCTTGACGGCGCCGGTGAATTCCTTGACCACCTTATAGTTGACATCCGCCTCCAAAAGAGCCATCCTGACGTCCCGGAGAGCCTCTTGGAGGTTCTTTTCATTGAGCTTCCCGTGCCCACGGACCTTCTTGAAGACGAGGGAAAGCTTGTCGGTGAGGTTGTCAAACATGCGCTTGTTCTGCGGGCTCGTAACCCGAGGTCCGGCCCGTTTTGTGGGTTTCGGCGGGTGCTTCCCGCCTTTGAATCGATATTATAGCTCATTTCCAGGGTCAAGCAAACTTCTTATTCTACCACAAATCCCCGATTCTTGCCAAGGGGACGAGCAAACCGTATGACCTTCCTGCAAGTGACAGCCCAGACCGCCGTGCAGCACGAAGCGCCGATTCATCAGGCCCTGCGGCAGGGAGTCTCGACCGCCGCGGGCGGAAGCCTGCTGGCCGATACCTTTCTCCAGGCGGGGCCCGTGGTGAAGCTTGTGCTCTTGCTCCTGGTGGTGCTTTCCGTGGTCTGCTGGGGAATCATCTTTTACAAGTATCTCATCCTGCGCAGGGCCCAGCAGAACGGCGGAGAATTCTCCGAGTTCTTCTCCAAGGCCTCGAGCCTGATGGAGGTCTACCACGCATCCAAAAATCTCGCGCCCAGCCCGCTGCTCGAGGTGTTCGAGGCCGGCTACCGGGAGCTTTCCAGGTTGCTGTCCGCCACCGGATCGCCCTCTTCCCAGGACGGCGGCGATACGTCCGTGGCTCCCTTGAAGATGGGGGGTGTGGACAACGTCGCCCGGGCGATGCAGAAGGCGAAGAGCAAGGCGAACACCCATCTGGAAAAATACCTGACATTTCTGGCCACAACCGGTTCGACGGCCCCCTTTATCGGGCTTTTCGGAACCGTCTGGGGCATCATGACCGCCTTCCGGAGTATCGGAGCCTCGGGCAGCGCAAACCTTGCCACCGTAGCGCCCGGGATCGCCGAGGCATTGATCGCGACCGCGATGGGCCTGTTTGCCGCCATTCCAGCGGTGGTGGCCTACAACTTCTTCATCCATCGGGTTCGTGTCGTTACGAAGGAAATGGAAAATTTCTCAACGGACTTGATCAACGCGATCGAGAGGCATCTTCGAAAGACGGCCTGACGGGGCCGGCGCCGGCGGTGCGACGTGGATGAGGGGATGAAAACCGAAGACGAGGATAACACGCTGCTGAGCGAGATCAACGTTACGCCTTTCGTGGACGTGATGCTGGTCCTCCTGATCATTTTCATGGTTACGGCGCCCCTGCTCCAGTACGGGGTGAAGGTGGATCTCCCGGAGTCGAGCCGGCAAACCCTTGAAGTCCCGAAAGAGCAGGTTGTCCTGAGTATCGGCAAGGATCGTACCATCTATGTGGACCGGTACAAGGTCTCCCTGTCGGAGCTGGGAAAGAAGCTCGAGGCGGTCTACAAGGGAAAGCAGAGAAAGGAGATCTTCCTCCAGGCGGACAAGAGCGTGCCTTACGGGTTTGTGGTGAAGACCATGGCCGTCATCCGGGCCGCGGGAATCGACCAGATGGGCCTGATCACAGAGTCACCGGATTAGCGGAGTGACTTGAAAACATCGCGATGTCTCACGAGAGTCTTGCCACTCAATGGCGGCCCGGGTTCTCGCTCCGGTTTGCCTGGATGCCGTGTCCCCCTCGAGCAGGTATGCTATTCTACCCATCTCAATCCTTGATCGTCGATTTTCGCGCCCGGCGCGGATCCCCGGCCGTCCGGGGACGGCTCAACAGCGCCGGCTTCCCCGCTCTCCGGGGAGGGAATCATTACAGCCAAGACGGGAACAAGGGTCCATGTTGAGTCTGAGAGGGTCGATCATCCTGTCGGCCTGTCTCCATGCAGCGCTTTTTCTGGCACTCCTGCTCCTGTCGGGCACGGGGCGGGCGCGGGTCGTTTACAAGCCCCAGTACCATGTGCGTCTCGTCCGGCCGCAGGAGATTGCGGCTCCGGCGAAGGCCCGGAAGAAAAAGGTCGCCAGGCGGTCTCCCCGCCCGGCCGTCCGAAGGCCGAAGCCGAAACCAAAGCCGAAAAAGGTGGTCCTACCCAAGAAGAAGACGGCACCGAAGAAGAAGAAGACGGAGAAGCCTCTTCCGAAGAAGACGCATCCGAAGAAGGCGGTAAAGAAGAAGGCGGCAAAGAAGCCGAAACCGGCGCCTCCTCCCGTGAAGAAGCCGCCGGAGCCTGCCCCGGACGAGGTCCTGGCGGAGGCGCTGGCACGGATCAAGAAAAAAGCGGGATCCCGGAAAAAGGAGGCGGCAGGCGCGCCTGGAGAGGCTTCCTCCGCATGGGAAAAAAAGCAGAAAGAGATCGAATACAAGGCTTACTACGACCAGGTGGAGCGCGCCGTGCGGGAGAACTGGATTCCGCCCCAGGACATGAATTTCGAGGAAGCGCCGGCTATGACCGTTGTTTCCCTCACCCTGCTTCCGGACGGAAGGGTTTTGAAGTCCTATATCGAAGAGTCTTCCGGAAACCCGCAGTTCGATCAGTCCGTCATGCGGGCGATCCTCAAGTCCACGCCCTTCCCTCCGCCGCCCATCGGGTTGAAGAAGCGATACTTCGAGCTCGGGCTCCGCTTTCATTCCACCCCTCAGGCGCCGTAGAAAGGATGCGTATCGAGCCGATGAAAAACATGGATCCGTCGTACGCCCGGCTGCGGGAAAAAGGAAAAAGTTCAAAGGTCGGAGGAACGAGGCGAAGACGTTTTTCGCTGCTGAAGGCCTTTCCCCGGTGGACGGCCCTGACTCTATCGATCCTCTGCTTGTTGCCGCTCTCTGCGTTCGCGAAGGTGTACATCGATATCGATTCGCCCGGCTCCCGGCGGTTGCCGCTGGCCGTTCTGACCCTGAAGGCGGCCCCCGGGGGCTCCCCGTGTCCGGATCGACAGGTGGAAGAGGTGATCGAGAAAGTCCTTCTCAATGACCTGGACGTGTCCGGCTATTTTCGAACCCTTGCTCCCGATGTCTTTCTCGTGGAAAGGGACCAGGTCAAGTTCTACCCGGCGAAGATCGACTACCGCGCGTGGTCCCTGATCGGCGCCGAGGCCCTTATCCTCCTGCGAACCACCTGTAAGGGGGGACAGATCGAGACGGAAGCCCAGCTGCTGGATGTCCTCACGGGCAAGCTGTTGACTTGGAAACGGTACAAGAGCGAGAGCGCCGGGGCCCGGCGTGTAGCGCACCGGTTCGCCAACGAGGTGACAAAAGAACTGACCGGCGTGCCGGGAGCCTTTGATACGCGTATTGCGTATATCTCGAACGCCACGGGTTCCAAAGAACTCTATGTGATGGATTATGACGGCAACGGACCGAGGAAGCTGACCGCATTGCATTCCATTTGTCTGTCTCCGGCCTGGTCTCCGGACGGCCGGAAGATCGTGTTCACCTCCTTCTGGAAGAGAAATCCGGCCCTGTACCTGCTGGATCTGAGGGGCGCTTCGGCGTTGAAACAGATGTTTCCCGGGTTTTCTCCCCTGTGCTCGGGCGGTGCCTGGTCGGCGGACGGGAAATGGCTGGCCTTTTCCGCCTCCCTGGATGGGAATACGGAGCTGTTTCGTGTTCCTGCCGGCGACGGAACGAGGCCGCAGAGACTGACGAAGAACTGGGCGATCGACGTTTCTCCGTCCTGGTCGCCCGACGGTAAGCACATGGTGTTCGTCTCGGACAGGGCCGGCCGGCCCGATCTGTACATCCTGCAGCCCGACAATGGGAAGATCATGCGCCTGACCTTCGAGGGGTCCTACAATGCCGGCCCGGCCTGGTCTCCCAGGGGGGACGCGATCGCCTATGTGTCACGGGTGGGTGGAGCCTTTCAGATCTTCCGAATTCGTTCGGACGGAACGGACAGGAGGCAATTGACCGAGGGGGCCGGGGACCACCTCAAGCCGAGCTGGTCTCCTGACGGCCGGCTGATTGTTTTTAGCTCCAATCGAGAGGGGTCTTCCGACCTCTATCTGATGCGGGCGGATGGGACGGGCGTGAGGCGGCTGACCTGGGGGCCCGGTGACGAGACGGATCCGGCCTGGTCGCCTGCCCGCCGCTGAACGCGTGGGCGAGGGCGACGGAGCCCAAGCAAATTGCATGATCCCTCGAACTCAACGGGGGGGGTGGAAGGGAGAGGGGCCTCTGGTGCCCTTGTCTGTCACCTCCAGGTTTGTGCCGGGCGACTTTGTAGGGGGAGGGAGAGACGGAGCCCAAGCAAACCTGGAGGTGACAGACAAGGGCACCTTATGTTATAGATTCGAGTCGAACAAGAGGTGACTGTCCATCGAAAAAATGGAAGGGAACCAGGATGAACAGCGAAAATCCACGTCGGAAGTTCGTTATGGGTGTGGTAATCGTGATGGCCCTTTTCGGATTTTTCGGATGCGCCAAGAAGGGCCAGGTGGCCCCGGGGCCTGAGGAGATCGAGCCCGGCGGGGCCGAGACGCCGGTCGGCGGCGAAGCCCCGGGGACGGCGGGGGAGGAGGAGCAGGGGCTCTCGGAGGAGACGCTGCAGGCCGGGACCCATCAGGAGATTCAAGCCCAGCTCGAGGATATCCATTTCGATTTCGACAAATACAACATCCAGCCGGCCGCCCGATTGATTTTGAAAAAGAACTATGAAGTGTTGCGGGGCGTTCCCAATGCCGAAGTCCTCATCGAGGGGTTTTGCGACGAACGCGGAACCGTGGAATACAACCTGGCCCTGGGCCAGAGGCGGGCCAACGCGGCCCGGGACTATCTGGTCAGCCTCGGGATGGATGCCGGCCGGGTAAGCACGGTCAGCTACGGCGAGGAGAGGCCCCTGGATCCGGCACACAATGAGGAGGCCTGGGCCAAGAACCGCCGTTGCCATTTTGTGCTGCTGAAAAAATAGGGGGTTTCCCGGATGAAGTACACGATCCTGGCGATCGCGGCGTGCCTCGTATCGGGCTGTGTGACAAAGACGGAATTCCAGCCGTATCAGAAGGATGTCCGGAGGCTCCTGGTGGCGACGGACCAAATCGACAAGCGCCTGGCGGACGTCGAGGACAAGGTCAATCAATCCCTCGAGGCGGTTCGAGGGGATCAGGCCGATATCAAAGCGGATCTGATCGATGTGCGAACCGAAATTCAGACGCTGCGCGGTGAGTGGTCGTCCGGTACACACGAACGGGATGTGGAGGGACGGGACCGCCGGTCGATGGAGGAATCGGTCGTCCTCCAACTCAGCAACCTCCAGCAGCGGATGCAGATGACCGAGGCACGCCTTGCCCGGATCGAAGAATACTTCGGGCTCAAGCCGCTCGCGAGTACCCCGGCGGCCGGGCGCCGGGCGTCGAAACCGGCGTCGGTTACGGCGGCGCCGGGCGGCGGGCAAAAGACCGCGGCCGTCTCGTCGCCCCCTCCGCAGAAGGCGCTGAGCGCGGAGGATGCCTATGAGATGGCCTATCATCTTTTCAAGGCCAACGAGAACGAGGCGGCCCGCAAGGCCTTCGATCAATTCGTCCGGCGTTTTCCCGATTCGCCCCTCGTCGACAATGCCCTGTTCTGGACGGGAGAGACGTATTACCGTACCGAAGATTACGCGAATGCCATCCTCAAGTACCAGCAGGTGGTCAAGAAGTATCCGAAAGGGTCCAAGGGACCCGATGCGTTGCTCAAGATGGGATACGCCCTCGAGAAAATGAAGGAGCTACAGGCCGCGGCGGCGGCCATGGAAAAACTCTTGAAGGCCTACCCCAAGGCCCCTCAGGCGAAGCTGGCGGCCCGGAAGCTGGAGCAGCTCAAGTCCGCCATGGCCAAGTCGAAAAAGGCCAAGGGCGGCTAGAGATTCGAGCAAGAGCGGGTTCATCATTGGGTTTCTTGCCGGGATCGGAGACAGCCGCCGATCTGTTGCGCATTCGTCACGCTTGTATTTCGGTCTCCGCGCCGTGCCTCTCGGGGAGAGCCTTCGACGGCTCCTCGATCGCATGTTCCCCAAGGCGGGGGAACGGTTCCTGCGGGCCTGCTGAATCATCACGATCGAGTCTGACCCGGATATGAGCGCGAAAACCCGCACCACAAGAAGACCGCCTGTGCGTCGGCCCGGTACCCGCACCCGGTCCCGGAAGCCCCCCGGAAAGAAGCCGAAGAAATCAAAGCCGAAGTCCCGTACGCCGGCCGCGAGATCCCGAGCCTGGAAGTCCTGGACCGCTGTGATGGTCCTGGCCCTGGTGCTCGCGATCGTTGGGGGCGGCTACCTGCTCATCCTGGACCGGGAGGTGGTCGGCCGTTTCGAGGGGAAACGCTGGCGACTGCCTTCGAAGATCTATTCCGACACCTTTTCCCTGTATCCCGGGGCCCCCTTCCCGGCGGCCCACATCAGGAACCGGTTGCGCCGCCTCGGGTACCAGTCGTCGAAGCAAAGGCCTCCGCGCAAGGGGGAGTACCGGGTGGGGAAGGGGTTCATGGAGATTCACCTGCACGACTTCCGTTACCCGGACGGGGAATTCGAAGGCTTTCCCGTCCGGATCGAGACCGCGAAGGGTGCGGTTACACGGCTCCTGGATCTTCGAGGAGAGCCGCCGGGCAAGGAGATCGATTCGGTGGACCTGGAGCCGGAGTTGATCGCCGGCTTGTTCGAACAGGTCTGGGAAGAGAGGAAGCTGGTGAGCCTTTCCGAGGTGCCCGAATACACGAAGAACGCGGTGATCGCCATCGAGGACTGCCGGTTCTACGAACATTTCGGCCTCGACTTTCCCTCCATTGCCAGGGCCTTGCTTGCCGATATACGGGCCGGGGCAATCGTCCAGGGGGCCAGCACGCTGACCCAGCAACTGGTCAAGAATTTCTACCTGACCCCCCAGAGGATCCTCTCGCGAAAGATCAAGGAAGCCTTGATGGCCCTGCTCCTGGAACTCCACTACACGAAGCAGCAGATCCTCGAGGCATATCTGAACGAGATCTACTTCGGCCAGAAAGGGGCGCAGGGCGTCTATGGGATCGGAGAGGCCGCGGAGTTCTATTTCGGAAAGTCCGTCCGGAAGTTGACCTTGCCGGAAAGCGCTTTCCTGGCCGGCCTGATACGGTCCCCGAACATCTATGCGCCCCACAAGGACGTGGCAAAGATCCGGAAGAGGAGGGACCGCGTTCTGAAGAGGATGTGGGAATTGGGCATGATCTCCGAGGATCAGTACGACAAGGCGGTGAAGGCGCCCGTGGTGGTCCGGGCATTTCGGCCGCAGCGCAACGACGCCCCGTATTTTGTGGACTATCTGGTCAAGGAGCTGGAGAAGGATTACTCGTTGGACATTTTGACATCGGAAGGCCTTCGGATCTTTACGACCCTCGATGTGGAGATGCAAAACGAAGCCAGGAGGAGCGTCCGGAAGGGGCTGAAAAGGCTGGAGGCGAGTACGCCGTCCCTCAAGCGGACGGGCCCGAAGGGGCCGAAACAGGTCCTCCAGGCATGCCTGGTGGCGATCGAACCGCAGACGGGCTTCATTCGCGCCATGGTCGGGGGCAGGGACTACAAGACGAGCCAGTTCAACCGGGTCGTCCAGGCCCGCCGTCAGCCGGGGAGCCTGTTCAAGCCGGTCGTGTATGCAACGGCCCTGGAGAGGAACGGCCGCGGCCCTTCCTTCACGGCCGCGTCCATCCTTCGGGACGAGCCGATACACATCCGGTACGGGGGCAAGACCTGGAGCCCGCGCAATTTCAACAATCAGTTCTACGGCCGGGTGACGGTTCGTACCGCTCTCGAGAATTCGCTGAACTCTGCGACCGTCTGGCTGAGTCAGCGTGTCGGCCTGGACCGGATCATCGAGACCGCCCGGAGACTCGGCATCACCTCTCCCATGGAACCGGCGCCTTCCCTGGCACTCGGCGCCTTCGAGACGGAGCCCCTGGAGATGGCCTCCGCCTTCGGTGCCTTTGCGAATCATGGCGTTCTCGCCCGCCCCCGGGCCGTCAAGAAGGTGCTGGACAAGGAGGGCGCCCTCCTGGAAAGGAGGCCCATGGAACTCGAACAGGCTGTTTCGCCGCAGGTCGCCTATGTGATCACGTCCCTTTTGAAAGGGGTGATCGAGCGAGGGACGGCCCGGTCGGTCGCAGGCAAGCTCGGCGTCCCTGCCGCTGGAAAGACGGGGACGACCAACGACTACCGGGACGCCTGGTTTGCCGGGTATACCCCCCGGCTGGCTGCGCTGGTCTGGGTAGGGTTCGACGAGCCCCGGAGTATCGGGCGGACGGGTTCGCAGGCGGCCCTGCCGATTTGGGCCGATTTCATCCGGCGCGCCTCCGCCTGGCTCGTCACAGAAGATTTTGTGCCGCCCCCCGGCGTTGTTTTTCGGAAGATCGATCGGCTGAGCGGGCTGTTGGCGACCGCGTCGTGCACGGACACGATCCGCGAGGTCTTTATCGAAGGCACGGAGCCCCAAGAGCCCTGCCCCCTCCATCCGGCGGCCGGCTCGACAGGGCAGGGGAGGCGGGAAGGGGCCCGGAAAGGCCTGTTCAGGAAGGTCTTGGACTGGTTTCGGTGACAGGACTCGTTCCGGAACTCGACTCTTCGATGGTGATGCGTTATATAAAATGTTAGGACCAACATGAACGGATTGCGAGACCGGCTTGCCTGTGCGGTCCCCCGGAGGAGGCGCCATGGATCGATCGACAAAGTTCTTTACCGTCCGTTTCCGAAATGAGGAGGAAGGCCGGGAGTGTTGCCTCGACCCCTTCGGTGCCGATCGATTCCTCGGCCGGCAGGGGTGGACGCCGAAGACGGATATCGTGGAGACGGAAGACGCCGTCGTGATCCTCATGGATCTTTCCGGCCTGGACAAGAGGGACATCAAGATTGTCCACGACGGGGATCTGCTGAAGATCTCCGGGGTGAGGAGGAGGCCGCGCGTGCCCGGAATGAAGCGGTACCATCGGATGGAGATCGACTACGGGTTTTTTCAGAAACTCTTCCGCGTCCCTCGCGACCTCGACTTGGAGGGCATAGAGGCGGAGCACAAGAACGGACTGCTGAGGGTCGTGCTTCGAAAAAAGGCGAAGGAGCCCATCGAAATCGTGATTGAAACCGAGGAATCCTATTGAACCGGGGAGGGAGCATGGACCCGCAGAGTGACCCGATAGCGACAAATCCCGGGGAGACGGATGCCGAAGAGATCCCCATTCCGGAGGAGCTCCCCATTCTGCCCCTGTCCGGTGTTGTTCTGTTTCCGGGCATCGCCGCCCCGCTGATGGTGGGGCAGAAACACTATATTCAGCTCGTCGATGATGCCGTGGTCAAGGACCAACTCATCGGTGTCACGGCGAACGAGCAGCCCGAGGCGGACAAGGATCCGGACATCGCGACCCTCTCCAAGGTGGGAACGGCCGCCAAGGTCCTGAAGATGATGCAGTTGCCCACGGGAGGGGTGAGCTTTCTCGTGCAGGGCATGGCGAGGATTCGGATCGAAGAGTACACGCAGCGGGAGCCGTATTTCGTCGCGCGCGTCAGGAAGCTCGCGGAACAGCCCTCCCAGGACAGCGACATGGAGGCGCTCGTCTCCGGGCTGCGCCAGGTTTTTCAGCGCCTGGCCGAGTTGATCCCCAATTACCCCGGTCCTGCCCTGATGACCGCGATGAACATCAAGGACCCGGGGAGGCTCGCCGACTTCGTGGCGGCCAACATTCCGCTGTCGCCGGAGGATCAGCAGGACATCCTGAAAGAGCTCAGCCACCGGGAAAGGATCCGGAAGGTCATGGTCCTGGTGAACCGGGAGATCCAGAAACTGGAACTGAGCAAGAAGATTCAGGAAGAAATCGCGGGGGAGATGGGTGAAGAGCAACGCAAGCACATCCTCCGGGAGCAGTTGAAGAAGATCCAGGAGGAGCTGGGGGTAAAGGACGAGAAGACCGTCGAGATCGAGACGCTGCGCGCCAGGCTGGCAGAGGCGCACCTGCCGCCCGAGGCGGAGAAGGTCGCCCAGAAGGAGGTGGATCGGCTGGCCATGATGAACCCCGCCGCCCCTGAGTATTCCGTTTCCCGGACCTATCTGGACTGGTTGATCGAGGTTCCGTGGTCCAAGTCCACGGAGGACGATCTGGACGTGAAGAAGGCGGAAGGGATCCTCAACGAAGATCATTATGACCTGGAAAAGGTCAAGAAGCGGATCCTGGAATACCTGGCCGTCCGCAAGCTCAAGGAGGACATGAAGGGCCCGATCCTCTGCTTTGCCGGGCCGCCGGGCGTGGGGAAGACCTCCCTGGGTCGGTCGATCGCCAGGGCCCTGGGCAGGAAGTTCATTCGCATGTCCCTGGGGGGCGTTCGGGACGAAGCGGAGATCCGGGGCCACAGAAGAACCTATGTGGGGGCCCTTCCGGGCAGGGTGATCCAGGAGCTGAAGAAAGCGGGATCGAACAATCCCGTCTTCATGCTGGATGAAGTCGACAAAGTGGGTTCGGATTTCCGCGGGGACCCTTCCTCGGCCCTGCTCGAGGTGCTCGATCCGGAGCAGAACTTCAGTTTTGCGGATCACTACCTGGAGGTGCCCTTCGACCTTTCGAAGGTCTTTTTCATTACCACCGCCAACGTCCTCGGGTCCATCCCTGCTCCGCTTCGCGACCGGATGGAGGTTCTGGAACTGCCCGGCTATACGCAGGAGGAGAAGCTGTGGATCGCCAGGAAGTACCTGTTTCCGAAGCAGCTCAAGGAGCACGGGCTGCGGGAAGGACAGCTCGAGATCACGGACGAGGCCATCCGGCGGGTGATCCAGGACTACACCCGCGAGGCGGGCGTTCGTAACCTGGAGCGTGAACTCGCCTCGATTTGCCGCGCTGTGGCCCGGCAGGTGGTGGAGGGAGAGGTCGAGACCGCCCGTGTCGATGCGGCGGACGTGAGCGGGTACCTGGGCCCGATCAAATTCTTCTCGGAAACGGCGGAGCGGCTGACGGCCCCGGGGATCGCCACCGGGCTGGCCTGGACCCCGACCGGGGGGGACATCCTGTTTGTGGAAGCGACCCGGATGGCGGGGAGGAAGCAGCTGATCCTTACGGGGCAGCTGGGCGACGTGATGAAGGAGAGCGCCCAGGCCGCCTTGAGCTACATCCGGGCCAATGCCGCCGAACTGGGCGTGGAGCGGAAATTCTTCGATACGGCGGACATCCATCTCCACGTTCCGGCCGGTGCGATCCCGAAAGACGGCCCTTCCGCCGGGGTTACGATGGTCGTGGCCCTGTGCAGCCTCTTGACCGGCCGCAAGGTGAAATCGGACGTGGCCATGACAGGTGAGATTACCCTTCGCGGCAAGGTCTTGCCTGTGGGCGGGATCAAGGAGAAGGTGCTGGCCGCGCACAGGGCGGGCATCCGGACGATCCTGCTCCCGAAATTGAACGCCAAGGATCTCGAGGAACTTCCTGAACCGGTGCGCAAGGAGATGGCATTCGTCCTGGTAGACGACATCGCCGAAGCGGTCCATGCGGCCCTTGCGAAGCCGTCGGCGGCCGGTCCATCGAAAAAGGGGGCGGTAAAAGGGAAGGCCGGTGTGAAGAAAGCCGCGAAGAAAAAGGCCGCAACCCGGAAAACCGTCAAAAAGAAGACGGTGAAGAAAAGTTCGGCCGGGAAGAAACCGGCGAAGAAGAGTTCGGTCAAGAAAAAGACGCTCAAGAAGCTGCCGGTGAAGAAGACGCTCAGGACAGCGAAAAAGTCACGCTGATGCGGCCCGGCTAATCGGAAAAGACGGACCGTGCTGGGACAGGAAGCGGGAGGTTCTGCCGACCTCCCTTTTTTTTCAGGGAGAGTCCAGTGGCCACACCATCTGTCATCCCTGCGAAGGCAGGGATCCCTGAGCACATTGTGCCCATGGATCTCCGCTGGAGCTTGTCCCGCCGCAGGCGGGGACGGACCATAGAGCACTCGTGCCGTTCACGGGTCGGAAGGCGGTTGGCTTGCGGGCATCTTCTGCTCGTCGCCCTGGTGGTTTCCGGGTGCGCCGTCCTCGGCCGGGGAGTCGGCCCGGAGGCGGAGCTGCGAAGGGCTGTACTGGAAGACGAGTCGTTTACGGTCGAAAAGGTTCCGGCAGACGCCCCCGCCCATCGGGCCGCTTCCTTTCGCCTGGCGGCGGAAGGCTACCGGGCGCTTCAAAACGGGCTGCCCGGAGAGGCGGAAGACCGGCTGGAGAAGGCCTTGTCCGTGGATCCCCGGAACCCGTTCTGCTATCTCTATCTGGCCGAAATCCGCCAGCGGGAAGGAAAGACGCGGCAGGCGATCATCCTCCTGCATCAGGCCGAGGTGCTCTTTCAGGGCCATCCGTACTGGCTCGGCGAGGCGTACACGCAGGAAGGCCGGTACTGGGAGTCCCTCGGCTCCCCGGACAAGGCAAGGGAAGCTTACAGCAAAGCCCTGAAGCACAACCCCTGGAACGAAACGGCCAGGCAGAAGACCCAGTAGCACACGGATCGGGTCGAAGGGGGAAGGTGAAAGGGCAGGGGGGAATCTTTCGGTGCAGTGGGGGACATTGCGAGGAGGCGAAGCCGTCGCTATGCTTCCATGGCAGAGTTCGAATCGTGCAGTGCTGTCCCTGGTTTCCTCGGAGATTTGTGCAGGGCGACTTCGAGGGAGGGGGAGACGGAGCCCAAGCAAATCGGAGAGGGAACCAGGGACAGCACTGCAATCCCGGACCTTCCCGATACATGCCCAGGCTCGGTTTCAGCGCACCATGCAACGGATTACAAAACGACTGAAAGGGAATTCTGAATCATGAGAAAAGTCCGAATGGGCAGGGACGTGGCGAGCATGGCCGAGGCTGTGCGACAGGCGTACGCAGAAGGCCAGGAAGACGAGCTTTTCGAGCCGATCGTCAGCGTCGATGACCGGGGAGGACTCCTCGGCGCGATCGGGGAAGGGGAGTGCGTAATCTTCTACAATATCCGCGGTGAAAGGGAAGTGCAACTGACGAAGGCGCTCGTGGAGCCTGATTTCAGCCACTTTGAAAGGGCTTCCGGCCGTCCGGCCCGCATGGCCACCATGATCGAATACGAGGCGGGCCTGCCCGTTCGGGTGGGGTTTCCCCCGATCGGGAAGATCAAGAACACCCTTGGGGAAGTGTTGAGCAGGCAGGGAATACGCCAGGTACGGGTCGTGGAGTCGGAAAAGGCGATTCACGTTTCCTACTTCCTCAACGGAAAGGCTGCGGACCCCTTTCCCCTGGAGGAAAGGGTGTTCATTCCATCCAGCCGGGAGGTTCAAAACTTCGATGAGCTTCCGGAGATGAGCGCTTCCGAGGTGGCCGATGCCATCACGGCGAGGCTGCGAGAAGGGACCTGCCCCTTCGTCCTGGGCAATTTTGCCAACGTGGACGTGGTGGGACACATGGAGAACGAGGCGGCCGTGGAAACGGCGATCCGCGTGGTGGATGCCCAGACGGGAATCGTGGTCGAAGAGGCGAAGAGGCAGGGCTACGTGACCTTGATTACGGCGGATCACGGGACCGTGGAAAAGAGACTGTACCCGGATGGGACCATCGACACGGGGCACAGCGACAGCCCGGTGCCCTTCCTCGTCATCCCGCCGGACGGCGGGTCGGCGAGGCCGCTCGCGCTCCGGTCGGGGGGCTCGCTCGTGGATGTGGCCCCGACGGTCCTGGAGATCTTCGGCATTCCCGTGCCGGAGGAGATGACGGGCAGCAGCCTGCTGAAGGGGGCGGGCAAGGGAATCGATGCGGGGGCCCTGTTTGCCGGACCGCCCCGGGTGCTCTTGCTGATTCTCGACGGCTGGGGCCACCGGGCGGATGAGGAGGGGAATCTGATCGCCCGTACGCCGACGCCTGTCATGGACCGGCTCATGGCGGCCTGCCCGTGGACCTTGCTGGAGGCCGCGGGCAGGGCCGTCGGGATGCCCGCCGGGAGCGTGGGGAATTCAGAGGCCGGGCATCTGCACCTCGGGGCGGGGCGGGTGGTCCCTTCAGACCGGGTGCGCATCGATGAGGCGATCCGCACGGGCGCTTTCTACGAAAACGAGGCCTTCCGCTGGGCCATGGCGCCCTGCCGGCAAGGAGGAAAGACGCTCCACCTGCTCGGGATCGTCTCGTTCTACAGCTCCCACGGTTCGCTGGATCATCTCTTCGCCCTGATGGAGATGGCGAAGCGGGAAGGGGTGCGCAGGGTCTGCATCCACAGCCTGCTGGGCAGAAGGGGGGAGCAGCCTGCGAGCGGGGCGATCTATGTGGAAAAGGTGGAGCAGAAGGCCCGGGAGCTCGGGTTGGGGGAGGTGGTTACGGTCATGGGCCGATACTGGGCGCTCGACCGGGAGCACAACTGGGACAGGATCGAAAAGGCCTACCGCGCCCTTGCGGGCGGTTGAATGTGCTGCCCTGTCGCGCCCCGGTTTGTTTGGGCTCCGTCTCCCCCTCTCCCTACAAAGTCGCCCTGCACAAACCGAAGCGCGATAGGAGGCAGCACCAGATGCCGGCCGCCTCAATGGCGTCCCGCTTTCTGACAGCGCGCGGCCTGATCCCTGACCCCTGTCCTTTTTTCTTTCGCCTCCTTCAGGGCGAGATAGTACTCGTACGGCACCTTGAGGTCCCCGAGGCGGAAAGATTTCCCCAGCATGTCGCCGTGGTAGTCCGACCCGCCGGTCTTGAGCAGCCCGTTTCGGTCCGCTATCTCCGAGTATTTCTCCACGGCCTCGCGGTCGTGTTCGTGGCAGAGTACCTCGATGCCCATGACCCCTTCGCGGATGAGGTGATCGACGAGCCCCGGGTCTTCGAGCAGCCCCGGGTGGGCGATCACCGAGATGCCTCCGAAGCGGTGGATCATGGCGATGGCCTCGGCCGTCCGGTTCTTGACCCTTTTGACGTAGCCGGGGGTCCCTTTCGTGAGATAGTTCCGGAAGGCCTCTTCCATATCCTTCACATAGCCCTTGGCGAGCAATACCCTGGCAAGGTGCGGTCTGCCCACGGCGTCGGTGCCTCCGGCCTCTTCGAAGACCTCTTCGGGCCGGACTTGGAGACCGACACCGCGCAGGCGCCTGCACATCTCGATCATCCTGGGGACGCGCGTGGAGCGGGGCCTTTCCAGAAAGGCCTGGAAGGCCGGGTTCCCGTAATCCATCCAGTAGCCCAGGATGTGGACCTCTCCGGAAGGGTGCGAAGCGCTGATTTCCACGCCGGGCACGACGACGATCTCCTGGGCGTGCCGCGTCTCAAGCGCTGCTGCGACGCCGCCTGTCGTGTCGTGGTCTGCGATCGAGATGACGCTCAGGCCTGCCTGTATCGCCTCCTCCACGACCTGTGCGGGCGTCATCGACCCGTCCGAGGCGGTGGTGTGGATGTGCAGATCGATGTTCACGCTGCGTTTCCCCGGATGGTTGAAAAGGTGAAAGATCTCCATTATACGGCCATCGGCTGCCTTCGGAAAGGGCTGGGATCGTACCCAACAGGAAAAAAGGGGACGGACCTATTTTTCTTTTTTCTCCCTTTTTTCTCCTTTTTTCCCTTTTGCTTTTTTCCAGGCCGCGGGCAGCGAGACGCGAAAGGGAGAAAAATAGGTCTGTCCCCTTTTTTCTTTTCTTTTCCTTTTTTTTCTCAGGCCGCGGGCAGCGAGACGCGAAAGAGAGCGCCCCGGGGGGAGCCGGTCTGCACGGCCAGTTCGCCTTTGTGCCGTTTGGCGATGCTGTAAGCGATCGACAGGCCCAGGCCGGTGCCCCTTCCCACGTCCTTGGTCGTGAAGAAGGGCTCGAAGATCCGGGCTCGATCCTCAGGGGGGATGCCCGGCCCGTTGTCTTCCACCTCTACGAATACCCTCTCCCGGTTGTCCCCGTCCCGCCGGCTGAAGGCCCTTACCCGTATGGTGCCCCGGCCCTCGAGTGCGTCCAGGGCGTTTGCGAGGAGATTCAAGAAGAGCTGGCTGAGCTGGTTCGCATCGCCCCGGATCGTACAGTCCCCCGCCGTGTATTCGCGTCGGACCTGAACGTCTGCCGGGATCTTGCTTCCCAGTATGCACAGGGCGTTTTCGATGGTCTCCCGGAGGTCCACGGGGTGGAACGCGGGCTTTCGCATACGGCAGAAGTCGAGCAGCGAGCCGACAATCCCCTGGATCCGCTTCGCCCCCTTGAAGCACGACCCGAGAGCGCCGTGGAGGTCTTCCATCAGGTAATCGTAATCGATGGCCTTCTTGATCGCCTCCCGCCGTTCGAGAACCGGGCCGGACAGGGGCAGGTTGTCGTCAAGGGAGAGCAGCGATTCCAGTCGCTGTACGTATGTCTTGAGATGAACGAGATTTCCGTACACAAAGCTGATGGGGTTGTTGATTTCATGGGCCACTCCGGCGACGAGTTGTCCGAGGGAGGCGAGCTTTTCTGCGTGGAGGAGCTGGTCCTGCGTCGTCCGGAGGTCCTGGTAGGCGGCGGCGAGGGCCTGGTTGGTCTCTTCCAGGCTGCGGTTCAGGGCCTTCTCCTTCCGGTAGCGTTCGAGGTTCTGGTGGAGGGCGCGAATTCCGAAGCCCGCCGCCGCGAACAGGAAGGCGATCCGCAGGGTCATGCCGGCTGCGGCGTGAAGGGTGGCCGGCGGATCCGGGCCCAGGGCGCCCACCACGCAATAGCAGGCGACGGCGAGCAGGGTGGAAAGCAGGCTGCCGCGGGGGCCGAACCGGAAGGAGGCGGCCATTACGGTGGTGAGATAGAAGGGGAGGCAGGGGCTCAGGGTGCCGCCGGTCCAGAAGATGACCCAGGAGGTCAGCAGGGTGTCCAGCACGAGGTTGACCGCGGTGATGGTTGACTGAACTCCCGGCAGCCTGTGCATCAACCAGAGCGAGAAGAGGCTCGAAAGCGGCATGACGGCGATCGCAAAGAGGACCCTTGCCATGTTGTCTTCCACGGCACCGATGCCGTACGCAAGGCCGCCGAGCAGGAGGTAGCATCCCGTGATGAGGAACCGGCTCTGTTGCATCTTCTTCGCGAGGGTGGGGACGGGGCCGGACGCCTTTGCGCCCGTGCCGGGTCCGCTGCCTGTGAAGCTGCCGGCGATCCTGCACGAGACCTTCATGTCCCTTCCTCCGGGCTGTACTGTATACGCAAAGAGGAGTCGGGCAGGTTACAGGGGCGGGAGAGGCAAGAATCGTTCCGAAAGGGTCCCTGCGTCTTCCGAAGCAGGCCGGCAGCACGGCGGCATGGCTTCGACCGGGTGATTGCGGTGCCCTTCGCGCGAACCGTGCAGAGAGGATTGTCGTTTTGGGCCGTTTTCCGGCGCTGCCTTTTGTGAACAGGCGGTCACGGTGCAGGGTCGGGGGGCGGGGCAGGGGTCAGGCCGGGCCGCTCCGCCGCTGCGGGGATTCGTTCCCCTTGTCGAGGGCGGCTTCCGCCTGCTTCTGGCGGCGCAGGCCCTGTTCCACGCCGCACGGGGCCAGGCCGATTTCCCGTCGGATCTTTTCCGTGTCGAGGGAGCAGTCCTTTGCCCGGGGCGCGTCCATCCGTACCTCCTCCATCCGGACCGGCACGAATCGTTCTGCCTCCAGGCCGAAGAGGCGGCAGAACACCCGCCCGAAACCGTAGCGACTGATCCTGTCCGCGCCGCCCATGTGGTAGATCCCGTTCTTGTCGTGCCGGGCGAGCCGGAAGACGGCCTCCGCCGTGTCGCCTATGTATGCCGGGGTCCGGAACTGGTCCGTGTACAGGCGGAGCGTCCCGCCCGCGCTGAGGGCCTTGCGCATCGACAGGGTCCAGTCTCCTCCGGCCCCCCGGGTCTCCCCGTAGCTCAAGGCCATCCGAACGATCACCCACCGGGTGCAGATTCGAAGGACCTGCTCTTCTCCCTCGAGTTTTGTCCTCCCGTAGAGGTTCAAGGGCCCGGGCGTGTCCTCTTCCCGGTACCAGCCCTGCTTGCCGTCGAAAATGAGGTCCGTGGAGAAGTAGATCATCCTGGCGCCCTTCGCCTCCGCCCACCGCGCGACCTCGCGGGTGCCTTCCACGTTGACGGCGCGCGCTATCCGCGGGTTCTTCTCGCAGAGGTCCGGGCTGGTCATGGCCGCCGTGTGGATGACCGTGTCCGGATGCAGATCTTCGAGGGCCCTCGAAAAGTCCCCCCGCACGGAAAGGTCGACGGAGAAGGCCCTGTCCGACAACGCCCGCGGTCGGTGCCTTCCGTAGGCCAGGGCCGGCTCGGTGTCCCGCGCGAAACGGTGGGCAAGGTTCTCGCCCACGAACCCGCTGGCCCCGGTGATCAGCACACGATGCATATCGGCCTCGCCCTTTTACCTTGGACCTGATGATCCCTGATCCCCGATCCCTGACCCTTGTCCTGCATACAGCCAGCAACAGGCGGAATGGGTCCCCGAGAACTCGAATCGGCGTGGATACTCGCCCGAGCATCTTTCCATCGCCTCCGGGCAGCGGGGATGAAAGTGGCAGCCCGCCGGGGGATGGGCCGGTGAAGGCGTATCGCCCGCGAGACGAATCTTCTTTACGCCGGCATCCGGATCGATCCGGGGCACCGCGGAGAGGAGTGCCCGCGTGTAGGGATGCCTCGGGCTCGAAAAGATCTCTTCGCTCAGGCCCCTTTCGACGATCCGTCCCAGATACATCACACAGACCTCGTCTGCCAGGTATTCGACCACCGACAGATCGTGGGTGATGAACAGGTACGTGAGATTCATCTCCTCCTGAAGCCTTTTCAGGAGGTTGATGACCTGGGCCTGAACGGAGACGTCCAGTGCACTGGTGGCCTCGTCGCAAACGATGAACTCCGGTTCGACCGCCAGGCACCGCGCGATGGCGATTCGCTGACGCTGCCCGCCGGAGAACTCGTGGGGGTAACGGTATACCATCTGCGGGTCCAGTCCCACCTTGTCCAGCAGTTCCTTCGCTCGAGCCAGCCTCTCCGGCCTTGATCTCCCCATCCGGTGCGCCGCCATGCCTTCCGTCAGGATGTCGCCGATCATCATGCGCGGATCGAGGGAGCTGAAAGGATCCTGGAAGATGATCTGGAGCTTGCGGCGGAAGGGCTTCAAGGCGGACCTGGAGCGCCCCGTGAGTTCGGTTCCATCGAATTCGACGCTTCCCCCGCTCGGTTGAAGGAGCTGCAGGACCGCCTTGCCGAGGGTCGTCTTGCCGCAGCCGGATTCGCCCACGAGCGCCGACGTCCTGCCCCTCCGCATTTCCAGGTCCACGCCGTCCACGGCACGCACCTGGCCGACGACCTTCTTGAAGAGGCCGCGCCGGATCGGGAACCAGAGTTTCAGCCCCCGCACCCTGACCAGGGGAACGGCGCCGGCGAAGCCGTGGTCCCGGTGTCTCGGCGGGGACGGGGCCCGAACCTCTTCGGGAGACGCCTTGCGCCCGAGTCTCCCTTCATCATAGAGGACGCAGGCGGTCCGGTGTCCGTTTCCGACGTACACGAGTTCCGGATCGACCTCCCTGCAGATCTCCATCGCCTTGTGACAACGGGGTGCAAAACGGCAGCCCTCGGGGAAGCGGGTGGGCGGCGGGACCCGTCCCTCGATGGTCTGGAGCGCTTCATGGCGTTTCCCGGCGGACGGGAGCGAAGCGAGCAGCTTCACCGTGTACGGGTGCGCCGGGGCCCTGAGGATCTGTTCCAGGCTGCCTTCTTCCACGATTCTGCCCGCATACATGACGGCCACGCGGTCCGCATTCTCGGCGACTACGCCCAGGTCGTGCGTAATGAGCAGCACGGCGGTGCCGAACTCCCTGCGAAGTTCCCGCATCAGGGCGAGGATCTGTTCCTGGATCGTCACGTCGAGTGCGGTGGTCGGTTCGTCGGCGATCAGGAGACCCGGCCGGCACGCCAGGGCCATGGCGATCATCACGCGCTGCTTCATCCCGCCGGAGAGCTGGTGGGGGTACTCCTTCAACCGCAGGCGGGGTTCCGGGAGCTTGACCCGTTCCAGCATGCGGAGCGCTTCGTGCCGCGCCTCCTGCCGGTCCACTCTCCGGTGTCGCCGTATCACCTCTGTGAGTTGTTGTTCCACCGTGAAGACCGGGTTGAGGCTGGTCATCGGCTCCTGGAAGATCATGGAGATCTCGTTGCCGCGGAGCGCGCGCTTTTCGATCTCCGGGATGTGAACGATGTCCCTCCCCCGGTACGCGATGCCTCCTCCCGCTATGTACCCCGAGGGCCCCTGGACGAGCTGGATGATGGAAAGGGCGGTCACGCTCTTGCCGCACCCCGATTCCCCGACCAGCGCATAGGACTCGCCCGCCCGGATCCGGAAGGATATGCCGTCCACGGCGCGGGCGATCCCTTCCGATGTCCTGAAGTAGGTCTTCAAGCCCCGTACCTCGAGGATAGGCTCCTCGTTCCGCTCTCGTGTTTTTTCAGCCGCTGATTCCATGATCGCTTTTCTACTCTGTCTTCAATCTCGGATCGAGCGCGTCCCGAACCGCGTCTCCGAAGATGTTGGCGGGCAGGACCAGTCCGAACATGAATACGAAGGCGGCCAGCAGGTTCCACCAGACGATCGGGTCGCGCGAGATGTCCAGGCGCGCTGCATTGATCATGTTGCCCCAGCTTTCCATAGCGGGGTCCACGCCGATGCCCACATAGGCGAGCACCGCCTCTGCGAGGACGAGCCCGCTGAACCGCAGGATGGTCGAGATCAGAACGATGTGCATAACGTTCGGCAGAAGATGGCGGAACATGATCTCGATTCGGCTCACCCCGAAGGCCTCGGCCGCTTCCACGTATTCGTTCTCCCGAACCTTCAGCGTCTCGCCCCGAAGAAGGCGGCACAGCCCGGTCCAGCTTCCGATTCCCAGGACCACGCAGAGCCAGAGGAGCCGGCTGTCCGAGGCCAGGGCGGCCTGCTGTACGTCGACGCGGGTCGTGACGATCAGCATCGCGGCGGCGATGAGCAGGATGCTCGGGATCGAGTCCAGGGTCGTGTAGAGGTATTGAATGATGTCGTCGATCCGGCCGCCGAAGTAGCCGGCCATGATCCCGAAAAGGATGGCCAGAGGCGTTGCGATGAGGGTGGTCAAGGTCCCCACAATCAAACCGACCCGGCAGCCTTTGAGCGCACGGTAGAGCACGTCGCGGCCGACCTGGTCCGTACCGAAGACGTGGTATTCCGTGGAAAGGCTCGCCAGGATCCCGACGAGGATGGCCACGGCCGCCAGGAAGGCCCCCACCCTGAGCCCGGAACGAACCGGCCCGGTCGAATCGGTTCCCTGCGAAAATCGTCGTCGTGCCGCGAAAAGGCCGACTGCCAGGGCGATCAGGAGCCCGCCCGCACCGGCTCCGGCAAGCAGGCCCTCGAGGGCGAGCCGGCCGATCTGCGGCCACTTCTGTCGGGGGTCGGTGAGGGATGCACCCCCGTACCGCAACCTCGGATAGGCTCGGATCGTCCTGCCCCCGGGAAGCTCGATGGTCTCTTTCGTGAACTGATGCACCGCAAAGGGGGCGGAGAATGTCTTCTCGGTATGTTCCAGCAGACGGGAGCAGAGGGCGTCGAGCAGCGTGAGGACCTCGGTCCTGTAAACCGGGGATCCCGTTTCGGTCTTCTGTTCCGTGCCGTCGACCTCGGAAGCCCGCTTCTGAAACCGTACCGAGTCGATGAGGGCGACCGACGCGTACAAGAGGCAGATGCCCATGCAGATCATGGCAAGGGATTTTGTCCGAACCTGGCGCCATGCTGCCCGGTAGTATTCCTTCCGGCGGGCATGCAGCAGGAAGCCGGCCGTTGCGAAGAGAAGCAGGAAGAGGAGGAGATCCGTGGGCAGGAGAACGAGGCGGAAGGCGTCGAAGGACAATCGGATCATACGTTCGGCTCCTTACTCCAGACGGATCCTCGGATCCACGAGGGTGTAGGAGATGTCGGTCATGATCAGGCCCACGATATAGAGGACCGAGCCGAGAAAGACCATGGCCTGGACGATCGCGAAGTCCTGGCGCTGGATCGCCTCCAGGGTGAAGCTGCCCATGCCCGGGATGGCGAAAAAGGATTCGAGTACCAGGCTGCCGATGAACAGGAACGGGATCGTCACCACGACGCCCGTCAGGATGGGGATCATCGCGTTCTTCAGCGCGTGCTTGTACAGAACGAGCGACTCGGGGAGCCCCTTGGCCCGGGCCGTTCGGATATAGTCCTTGCCCATCTCTTCCAGGTAGATCGTGCGATACCACCGCACGCCGTTGCCGATCCCGCTGACGACGCCGATCAGCACGGGGAGAAGAACGAACTTGATGGCGTGGATGCCGGTATCGTAGCCCGAGACGGGCACGAGCCGGAGGGTCTTGCCGAGGAGCCACTGGCCCCCGATGACGTAGAACAGGATCGACACGGACATCATCACGACGCATGTGACGACCCCCCAGAAGTCGAGATAGGTCCCCCGGTAGAAGGCCAGGATGCCCGCCACGGTGATGTTCACGAACAGGCCGATGAGGAAGATCGGCAGCGTCACGGCGAGGCTCGGTGTGATCCGGCTGCGGATTTCCCGGCCGATGTTGCGGCCGTCATCCGAAGTGCCGAACCGGAACAAGAGAAGCTGCACGGATTTCTTCCAGAAGATCGTCTCCGTAAAGCGCTCCGCCGGGGAAAGGTCTTCCTTGAAGTCCAGGCGCACGACGGCCATCGGGGCGCCCTTCGAGGGCCGGAATGACAGGCGGATCGGGTGGAGTGTCCCGTCCGTCGACTCGAGCCGGAAGGGGAAGGTCCGCCGGGTCCGGTCCGCCAGGTCGATTTGGAGCCGGCCTCGATCGGATCGATCCGGCAGGACCAGGCGGGCGGTTTCATCCGTCGACATTTCGACGGCCAGGCGTCCCTTGTCCGCTTCCGGGGCCTCGATCCGCAGCCGGTACGCCCCCGCCGGCAGCGCTTTCAGACGGAGCGATACGTCGGCTCCGTTCACCTGGCGGACCGCGGTCTCGGACCAGCCGTCGTTGTAGAAATAAGGGTACAGGTAGCCGCGCTCGCGCTTCCAGCGGGAGATCTGTTCTTCGGTCACGCGTTTCGCCCCCAGGTGCGCGCGGGCCATGTCGTCCGGGGTATTGACGAAGAAAAACAGGATAAAGGTGATCAAGTTGACGCCGATCACGATCGGAATTGCATACAGGGCCCTGCGAATCACGTAGGCGGTCATGGCATACCGCCCTTTCGCTGGCGCAGCCAGGCCTTGTAGACCGCGGGCAGCCCGGCCAGGAGAAGGAGAGCGAAGAAGGCGGCCACGGGCCACAGGATCGGCCGGTTCCAGGCCTCCCGCTCCCGCTCCCGGAGCAGGGGGTCGATACGCTTGTACTTCAGCGTGTTTCCGCCGATCGTCATGGGCTTGGCATTCCGGTACCATTCATGGTACAGGCCGAAGGCCACGGGGTGGTATCCCCACATCATCGGCGCGTCCCGTCCCGCGATCTCGAGCATCTCGCCGATGATCGCCATCCGCTCCCGGTTGTTCTGCATGGACTCCATCCGCCGGAAGAGGGAGTCGAAGGCGGCATTGGCATAATTCGCGGCATTCTCGCCCCCATGCCTCGCCTTGCCGTTGGGGCCGTACAGGAGGAACAGGAAGTTTTCCGGATCCGGGTAGTCCGCGTGCCAGCCCCAGAAGAGGATCTGGAAATCCCCCTTCTTGACCTTGTCCTGGAAGCGGTTGTAATCGGTCTGGCGAATCTGGAGGTCGATGTCGAGTTTCTTGAACTGTTTCCTGAGCCAATCGATGCGGGGCTTTGCGGAGGCCCCGGTCCAGGCCGTGTCGAAGCGGATCACCAAGGGGTTCCCCTCCCGGTCCTTTCCCCCCGGATATCCCGCCTCCGCCAGGAGCCGCTTCGCCTCTTCGATGGATCGCCTCTGCGGCCCCCCTGCTTCCTCGTTCCACGTGTATACGTATTGATTGAGCCCCTTCCGTCCGGGCCGGTAACCGAAGATGCCCGGCGGCAGGATGCTCTGGGCGGGCACGCCGCGGCCGTTGTCGAAGATCTGGATCCATTCCTCCATATCCACGGCGATCGAGATCGCCGTGCGCAGCTTCCGCTTCTCCGGCGTGTAGCCGCCCACCACATCGTCCAGCATGTTGAAGGCGAAGTAGTACGTCACCGTGGTGACGGCCTTCAGGAGCCGGATTCCCCTCTTTTTCATGGTGTCGGAAAGCTCGATGTCCCCTTCGGTGTTCATCTGTACGGCCTGGTCGAAGACCTCGTTGATGATGCCGGAGGTATCGTAGTATCCCTGCAGGAACTTGTTCCAGCGTGGGATCGCCTCCTTCTCCTGCTTGTAGATCGCCTTGTCGATGAAGGGAAGCGGTTTGCCCGCATCGTCGAGGAGCCCCAGCGCGCGGTCTCCGGGTTCCCCTTCTTCCGGGTAGGTTTCGCCGTGGAAGTTCTTGTTTCGAGCCAGGACGATCTCCCGGTTCGGGCGAAAGGTTTCCATCCTGTAGGGGCCCGTGCCCACCGGACGATTGTCGAGCTTCAGGTTTCGGGCGATGAGGGGGGCCTGCTCGAAAAACCGGTCTGCCTCGCGCGGCATGGGTGCGAAGAAAGGCATGGCCAGCCAGTAGACGAACTGGGGGTATTTGCGCTTCAGCGTGATTTCGTACGTGTACCGGCCCACCACGCGGGCCCCTTTCAGGGGAAACGCGTCGAGGTCGAGCCGGATCGGGTGTTCCCGCTCGTCTCTCTCCTGGTTGTACAGGGCCCCTTGCCCCTTTCTCCTCTCGGCGCGGATGCGGTTCAGTTCTCCCTGGAGGTCCTGTGCCAGTTCGTCGAGGCCCAGGATGTAGTGCGCCATGGTGCTGAACAAGGGGCAGTCGAGTTTCGGATGGGCAAGACGCTTGATCTGGTACACATAGTCCGCGGCGGTCAGTTCGCGGGTTCCTTTTTTCGGGAAGTCGTTGATGTCCCGGATCCCCTTGAGCTGTGCTTCCGTCAGGTCGTCATAGACCCGTGCGCCGTCCGCATCCCTGGCGAAGCAGGGATGCTCCTGGTAGAGGATTCCCTTCCGGATGCGGATGGTATAGACCGCCCTGGCGACCTTTTCGGAAGGGGGGTCCCCTTCGAGCCGTTTCCCGTCCCGGTCGTAGTACTTCGGCGCGGGCACCTCGCGGGCGGTCAGGGGGACCAGTTCGTAGGGGCGTTTCAAGTAATGGTACTGCAAGGGAGGCTCGTAGATCTGGAGGATGAAGTCGTACTCATCGGAGGAATAGGAAACCGCCGGGTCGAGGTGCTTGGGGGGCTCGCTGAAGCTGCTGTACAGGTAGTTCTTCCCCTTTTCGGAAGGACGGTACGGGTTGTTCGTGCAGCCTGTCATCGCGAACAGGACAAGCGCAAGACCGATGAGACCCGTTACGTAATGGTAGCGATTGCCGAAACGTGCTATGGCCGTGCTCCTTTGATTTCTTTCCTTTGCCGAGAGGGTTCCCAGCGGGGTGACAATCAAGCGTCGCTGTGGTTTCCGGACAGAGGCGGCGTTTTTCGGTGCTGTTCCCGATTCCCTCGGAGATTTGTGCCGGGCGACTTTGTCGGGAGAGGGGGAGACGGAGCCCAAGCAAATCGGAGAGGGAATCGGGAACAGCACCGAACAGTGAGATACTCCTGAATCATAGTGGTATTCGCAAGTCAAACCGCTAGTCCGTGAAATACGTGACCGCGTTGCGGAAGATGGCCATGCCGTGTCCCTCCTCGGGCAGGCGCCTTCCCGCCCGCCTGCATTCCTCTGCGAGCTGCGTCCAGAGGGGGTGCTGGGTGAAGTGCAGATGTCTCTCCGGGTGGGGCATCAGCCCGAAGACCCGGCCCGACGGGTCGCAGACGCCGGCAATGTCGTTCAACGACCCGTTCGGGTTCCACGGGAAGCGGCCTCCCGCGGCCCGCCCTTCCTCGTCCGCGTAACGAAGGACGACACAGCCGGCCGCCTCGAGCCCTGCCAGCGTGCCGGGGTCGGTGAAGAACTTCCCCTCCCCGTGGGCAACGGGCAGGTAGAGTTTCTCGATCCCACGAGTGAACACGCAACGCCCCTTTTCAGGGAGGAGATGAACCCATCGGTCTTCATAGCGGCTCGAGTCGTTGTACGTCAGGGTGGACCGCTGCGCCTCCACCACCCCCTGCGGGGATCCGAGGAGGCCGTATTTGACCATCACCTGGAAGCCGTTGCAGATCCCCAGCACGAGCCCTCCTCCCTCGATGAACCGCTGGATCGCGTCGTCCAGATGGGTCTTCACCCGGTTGGCCAGGACCTTGCCCGAAGCAATGTCGTCTCCGTACGAGAACCCGCCCGGAAACGAGAGGATCTGGTAGCGGTCCAGGCGGTCGTGCCCGTCGATCAGGTCGTTCACATGCACCCGCCGGGCCTCCGCGCCGGCCTGTTCAAAGGCAAAGGCGGTTTCCCGGTCGCAGTTGATCCCGTATCCTGTCAAGACAAGCGCTCTTGGAACGGCCATTTTCGCTTCTTTCCTATGTGCTTACCACCAGAGAGTCTTCTTGTACGCCTCCCGCAAATTCTCGAGACTTTGCTCGAGATAGGGGGCCCCGTCCGCGCCCCGGATCCGCAGGAAGGCCTCCTCATGGATGCGGCCTACAAGCCGGCAGGCGAGCCCCTCGAAGCCGGCAAGGAATGGGTCCTCGTTTTCCGGGGCTACCGCAACCAGGATCCTGCCCTGGGATTCGGAATACAGGATCCGGTCGGCGCGCAGGCCCCCCGGCTCGACGGCCACGGCGGACAGGTCGATCTCCATCCCGAGGTCCCCTGCCAGGGCCATCTTGGAGGCGGCCACGGCCAGGCCGCCCTGCCCCAGGCTCGCCGCAGCGGAGACGAGCCCCTGGCGGATCGCCCGGTGAAGGGCCCGGTAGACGGCCGCGTTCGAGTCGGCGTCCACGGTGGGGACGCGCTTGCCGATGAACCGTTCCCCTTCCAGGGCCTCGCCCGCCAGGGCGTAATACTCCGAGGCTCCCAGCTCGTCCCGGGTCGTGCCCAGGAGGTAGAGCCTGTCTTCCGGCATCTTGGCGTCCAGGGTGACGCTCCGGGTCACATCTTCCAGGATGCCCAGAGAGCTGATCAGCAGGGTAGGGGGCACGGAGATTTTCACGGGCCGGTCGTCTTCGTCGAACCCTTTGAAATCGTTGTACATGCTGTCTTTGCCCGAGATGAAGGGCGTGCCGTAGGCAACAGCGAAATCGTAGCAGGCCCGGGCGGCGCGCTTGAGCTGGCCGAGTCGCTCCGGATCGTCCGAGCTGCACCAGCAGAAGTTATCCAGCAGAGCGATTCGTTCCGGCACAGCGCCCACGGCCACCAGGTTTCGAATCGCCGTGTCGATTGCGCAGGCGGCCATCCAGTACGGGTCGATATCCCCGTAGGCGGGATACAGGCTGTGGGAGAGACCGATGCCGTCCGTCCGGTCGAGCAGGGGACGGACGACCGCCGCATCGCTCGCCACGTCCTGATATCTTCCCACAAGGGGCTTGATGACCGAGCCGGCCTGAACTTCGTGGTCGAACTGGCGGACCACATACTCCTTGCTGCAGAGGTTCAGCCGGCCGAGCATCCGCCCCAGGGTCCCGGCGGGGTCTTCGGGTTCCGGAAACTCCGGCTCCGGGTGGTCCGGTGCGGTATAGGTGGTCTTTAGAACCTTTTGCGGGACCCCGTCGTGGAGGAACTCCATGTCCAGGTCCATGATGCGGCGCCCCTCGAACTCGACGACGCAACGGCCGTCGTCCGTGAATTCCCCGATCACGGTGGCCTCTACCCCCCTTCGCCGCATCAGGTCGCAGAAGCCGTCTACGTTCTGCGGAGGAACCGCGTAGGTCATCCGTTCCTGGGACTCGCTGATCCAGGTTTCGTAAGGAAGCAGCCCCTCGTACTTGATCGGCACCCGGTCGAGCACAACCGTGCATCCGCCGCACTCCCGGGCCATTTCCGCCACCGAGCAGGAGAGCCCGCCCGCCCCGTTGTCGGTCACGGAGTGGTAGAGCCCCAGGTCCCGGATCTCGATCTGGGCGTCCGCCAGCTTTTTCTGGGTGATCGGGTCGCCGATCTGGACCGCTGTCGCCGGGCTGCCGGCATGCATCGCCTCGGAGGAAAAGGTCGCCCCGTGGATGCCGTCCTTGCCCACCCGGCCCCCGGCCATGATGATCCGGTCCCCGGGTTGCGCGCCCTTCTCGTGGGAAGGCCTTCCATGAAGGGTGGCCGGCAGGAGCCCCACCGTGCCGACGAACACGAGGGGCTTGCCCATGTAGCGGGGATCAAAGGTGAGGAAGCCCCAGGCCGTCGGGATCCCGCTCTTGTTCCCCCCGTGCTCCACGCCTTCGCGGACCCCCTCGAAGATCACCTTCGGGTGGAGCACGGGATCCCTGCGCCCCGGCAGACGGTAGTAAGGGCTTCCCACGTAATAGGGGTCCCCGAAACAGAACCCGTAGGTGTTTACGATGAGCCGGGCTCCCATGCCGGTGCCGAGGGGATCCCGGTTCACGCCGACGATCCCGGTGATCGCCCCGCCGTACGGATCCAGCGCGGAAGGGCTGTTGTGGGTTTCCACCTTGTAGCAGACGCTCCAGTCCCGGTTCAGGCGGATGACGCCGGAGTTGTCCCGGAAGACGGACAGGCACCAGTCGTCGTTGCCCAGCCGTTCCCGGATCTTCCGGGTTGCGCCCTGGATGTAAGTCTTGTACAGGCTGTCGACTTCGTCGATGCGGGCGGCGAAGATATTGTGCTTGCAGTGTTCGGACCAGGTCTGAGCGATCGACTCCAGCTCAATGTCCGTCGGGTCTCTCCCGAGACGGTTGAAGTGGTCCCGGATGACCTTCAATGTCGGCACATCCAGGGCCAGCGGTCCCCGGGCGGCCCCCCGGCCGTCTTCCCCGGGATCGAGGATGCCCTCCCTGCCCAGACGGGCGAGTTCCTTGTCGTCCACGTTCAGGTCGACCGTGTCGATCCGCCTGCTCGGCGCGAGGCGGACCTTGGGCGCGTAGAACCGGCCGTCGATCGGGTCCCGCTCCCAGTCCGCGCGGCACTGGATCCACGCCCGCTGGATCAGGGGGTTGTGCCGGATTGAGGCGATCTTCCGCACCTGGTCCTCGGTCAGGGCGCCCACGAGCAGAATCTGCTCCGCCGAATAGACCGACTCGCCCGGCTGAAAGGAGATGCCCAGCAGGTCCTCGACCGCCTCCCGGGAAGTGTGCCCCACATTGTCCGTGACGCCCGGAAGAAAGCCGATTTCGATGATCCAGTCGAAGGCCTTGCCGGGAAGAGGTCCCAGGGAGGAATGCTGGGTGACCGGGTCGGTGAACAGCTCGCGGCGGCATCGTTCCAGGTTTTCCTCGTCCAGGTCTTTGTCCACGTGGTAAACGTCGAGGATCCGGATGGCGTCGACGCGGATGCCGTAATCATCCCGGATACGCTTGCGAAACCGGTTGCCCCGGGGGTCCGGGAGGTCCGGTCGGATGGCGGCTTCGATCCGTGTGCCCATGAGATTTCGTTCCTTCAATGGATACGGTTCGCGTACGTCTCTTCCAATGTCCTGACCAGCCCGAGCAACGTTTCGTTCACCGGCGTGGGGACTCCGACCCGGACCGCCTCGCGCACCACGGCCCCGTTGATCTGCGCGATCTCGGTCCTTCTCTCTCTCAAGACATCCTGCAGCATGGAGGCGATATTGCCCGCGGTCGACTTGCAGACCCCTTCCACCTTTTCGACAGGGCGGTCGTAGAGCAAACGGATTCCCAGAGCGCGGGCGACCTGCGCGGCCTCCTCGACGGCCGCCCTCATTACGGTCTTCGTCCCTTCGTGTTCGATCAGTCGGCCGTTGTGGATGCGGGTGAGCGCGGTGAGCGCATTGATGCCTACGTTGATGATGAGCTTGCTCCAGAGAAGACCGGGGAGATTGTCGGTGAAGTCGGCCTCGAGGCCCGCGCGCCCGAAGACATCGAGAACCGCCTCTGCGCGATCCGTCCTGTCTCCGGTCGGTTCCCCGATGATCGTTTCGCCCCATCCGGCGTGTCGGATACGGTTCGGAGCGAGTACCGTTGCGCCCATGGAAGTCGTGCCCCCGAACGCCCGGCCCGCACCCACCGCCTGTTCGATCGCTTCGATGTTGCCGAGGCCGTTCTGCAGGGTCAGGACACCCGTGTCAGGACCCAGCAGGGGGCTTACGTTCCGGGCGGCCTCGAAGGTGTCCGGGGCCTTTACGTAGAGGATGACGAGATCCACCCTCCCGATCTCCCCGGGACGCACGGTAATCCGGGGGTGCAGGTGATGTTCTCCGCTGACGCCCTCCACAAAGAGGCCTTCCTCCCGGATCTTCGCCGCCCGGTCCGGGTGGATGTCGATCAGCCAGATTTCCGAACCTTCGTCCCGGGAGAGCAGATGGGCGAACAGGAGGCCCATGGCGCCCGTGCCCGCTATCGCAATGCGCATGTGCGATCCTGTGAATTAGCCGGGAGGCGTGTGAGAAGCCCGTTTTCAGGGGGTCGCTGGACAGCCTAATAAGCTAGGGAGAATCGCCGGTTATGTCAAGGGAAAGGCGCAATGGACCGGGAGATTGCTTCGCTTCGCTCGCAATGTCCGTACATAATGGAGCGCTGTGTATGGCCGCTTGGGACGTTCCCCTGTCCGTTGGCGGACATTGCTTCGCTGGCAATGTCCGTACGTGCTGGGGCGCTGCGTATGGCCGTTTGTGGATGTTCCCCTGTCCCTATGAAATGGATCGCTTCCTATGGTCGCTTGCGGGCGTTCCGCTGTCCGTTGGCGGACATTGCGAGGAGCCGGAGGCGATCGAAGCAATCTCCCAACCCCGAGGCGTGCCCTGCCTCCCCATCATTGCGTGTCTCAAGATTGGGGGAATGACCCCTTCGGGGATTGCGGTGTTACACGGTTCCGGGAGATTGCTTCGCCCCGCTTGCCGTGTCCGCGCCAGGGGTAATCGGGAACCAGCACCGGTCCTCCTGAAAGGGTGAAGGGAAGAAGGACCAAGGGGAAAAGTGTCACGGGGGAGATGAAAAGCAGTGGCGAAAAATGCTATACTGAACAATTCAATCCGTTTCGTTGATTCGCAGATCAGTGGGGAAGCTATGGCGCAAGCAGTGGAAGACGAGTTGGACGTCCTGCAGGAGATGAGGGGGATTCTCGAATCTACGGATTTGAGGAATACCAGCCTGGTTACCCTTTTGCAGAAGGTCCAGAGACACTTTGGATACCTTCCCCGGGAGGCCATGATCGAAGTGGCGCGGGCAAAAGAGATTTCCCCGGCCGCCGTTTTTGGTGTCGCCTCTTTTTACAATCAGTTCCGCATGATCCCGCCGGGGAAACATCCTGTGAAGATGTGTATGGGAACCGCCTGCCACATCAAGGGCGGAAACGCGATTCTCAATGTATGGGAGACGAAGCTGGGCATCAGCGAAGGGGAGGTGACCGAGGACCGGTTGTACAGCCTGGACCGGGTCGCCTGTGTGGGTTGCTGCGCCATGGCCCCTGTGGCGGTTGTGGGGGAGGAAGTGTACGGAAACATGACGCCCACGACCGTGGACGGGATTATGCTCGCCGTCGAGCTTGCGGAAAAGAGGGAGCGCGAGCAAGAGAAACAAGAATCCGGGGATTAGGGCGAGATGGTTGAGCCGGGCAAAGGGACCGGAACAGCCGGGCAATGGGTTCCCGGGAGTCTATCGGCACCCTCCGGATATTGCGAGGAGCCGGAGGCGACGCGGCAATCCCCCGGCTCCATGGGGAAAGGCGCAATACGCCGGGAGATTGCTTCGCTGCGCTCGCAATGTCCGCCATCGCGCAACGTGCCGCAAATGCTGTCATGCCGCGCAGGCGCGGAGTCCGATGGAAGAGGGTCGACCCGAGCCTCGGACGCATCGTCATACCGCGCAGGTGGGGATCCCGTGACACATTGGGCCGGGAGACGGCTCGTAACGAAGGAATGGACTGTTTATGGACGCAAAGGAATCCGATAGAGGCGGGAGGGTACGGGAGGCCTATGCCCTGTTGAGGCAAGGCGCCGTGGACCGTTGCGAGGCGGAAGCCAAGGATCAACTCCCGATCATTCAGGTCGGGACCGCCACGTGCGGCCGCGCGGCAGGGGCGCTCGAGACCCTGGCGGCGATCCGGGAGGAATTGGATGCGCGGGATATGGCCGGCCGGGTGGTGGAGGTGGGCTGCAACGGGCATTGCTATGCCGAGCCTTTGGTGACGATCCACAAGGAAGGCTGGCCCCCGATTCTGTACGGAACCGTAAACCCCGGGATCGCCAAGGTCCTCATCCAGCGGTTCCTCGGTGAGGACGACCCGTGTTTCGAGTACCTCCTGGGGGGCCTGGAGCCCCATGAGATCGTTCCGGCCCTCAAGGACTTTCCGCGAAGCGCCCACGAACACCGGTCCCTGCTCAAGCACTGCGGGGTCATCGATCCGGAGGATTTCGATGGTGCTGTTCGCGCGGGTGTGTACGGCGGCCTGGCCAGGGCCCTCCGGATGGATCCCGAGGAGGTGATCGAAGAGATCAAGCGCTCGAAGCTCAAGGGGCTCGGGGGCGCGGGCTTCGAAACCTGGAGGAAATGGCAGGCATGTAGGCAGTCTCCGGGGCCGGAGAAGATCGTCATCTGCAACGCGGACGAAGGGGATCCGGGCGCGTTCATGGATCGGTCGCTCCTGGAAGGGGACCCCCACAGCATCCTGGAAGGCATGGCGATCTGCGCGTGGGCGGTGGGAGCATCGATCGGGAAGATCTATGTCCGGGCCGAGTATCCGCTGGCCGTTGAAAGGGTGCGCAAGGCGATCGGGCAGGCAGAGGAGGCGGGCCTTCTCGGCGAAAATATCCTGGGAAGCGGGCTTGGCCTTCGCCTCGAGGTTTTCGAGGCGGCGGGCGCCTTTGTCTGCGGCGAAGAGACCGCCCTGATAGCCTCCATTGAAGGCCGGCGGGGCATGCCGCGCCTGAGGCCCCCGTATCCGGCGGACCGGGGCCTTTACGGGCGGCCCACGGTCATCAACAACGTAAAGACCTTTGCCAGTGTTCAGCGGATCCTGGAGGAAGGGTGGGAGGCCTTTGAGCGGCTTGGGGTGGGATCGACGAGGGGAACGACGGTTTTCGCACTGGCAGGGAAGGTGATGAACACGGGCCTGGTCGAGGTGCCCATGGGCACTTCGCTTCGACAGCTTGTCTTCGAGATGGGGGGCGGGATCCCGGACGGAAAGCGCTTCAAGGCGGTTCAGATCGGAGGTCCTTCCGGCGGATGTCTTCCGGAGTCCCTCCTGGATACGCCCATCGGGTTCAAGTCCCTCAGGGAAGCGGGCGCGATGATGGGTTCAGGGGGTATGGTGGTCCTGGATGAAGGCAACTGCATGGTCGAGACCGCGCGATTCTTCCTGGACTTCACCCAGAAGGAATCCTGCGGCAAGTGCACCTTCTGCCGGATCGGGACGCAACAGATGCTCGTGATTCTCGAAGACATCTGTCGGGGCGAGGGCTCGATGGAGCAGTTGGATCTCCTCGAATCGCTTGCAGAGGATATCCGCCTGGGGTCCCTGTGCAATCTGGGGAAGACCGCTCCGAACCCGATCCTGACCACGATACGGCACTTCCGGGACGAGTATGAGGCCCACGTTCTGGAGAAGAGGTGTCCCGCCAAGGTGTGCACCGCACTGACCGCCCACTACATTCTCCCGGACAAGTGCGAACGGAGCTGCGATGCGTGTGTGGGCAGCTGTCCGACCGAGGCGATCTGGGTGAACGCGAAGAGGATCAAGGTGATCGACCAGGCCTTGTGTATTCAATGCGGTGCCTGCGTGGACGCCTGCCCGCCTCAGTACCAGGCGGTTGTGCGGATTTCTCCCCTTGCAGACCTCCCGGATCGGGGAGAGCAGCCCAAGCAGGAAAAAGGCGATGATGAGGGATGACAGGGATCAGGGGACGGACATCCAATTGGCCGGCGGTACTCCGGGTTTCAGAGGAATACACGATGAGCGCAGAAGTAAACTTCTTCATTGATGACAAGCCGGTGCAGGCCCGGGCCGGAGAGAAGATCCTCTGGGCCGCGCTGGACAATGGAATCGAAATTCCTCATCTGTGTGCAGAGCGGGAACGGGAAGAGCCCTTCGGGGCCTGCAGGCTTTGCTTCGTGGAAGTAGAGGGAAGGGATCTCCCCGTGCTCTCCTGCAGCGAGCCTGTGGCCGCCGGGATGCGTGTGCATACCCGATCGGAAAGGGTCGACCGGCTGCGAAGGACCGCCTTCGAACTCCTGATGAGCCACCACGATCTCGACTGCAAGAACTGCGCACGGAACCGTTCCTGCGCTCTCCAGAAGCTGGCCGGGACGTTGAAGGTTTCGCTTCGGCCGAAGCGGTTCCGCAAGCTGCCGACCGAGGCGCCCGTTGACGACAGCCACGCGGCCATTGTGTTGAACCCGAACCGGTGCATCCTGTGCGGCAAGTGTGTCTGGGTGTGCAACCAGGCCGGCAGGTCCGGGGTTCTCGACTTTGTTTTCCGGGGCCTGCGGACGCGTGTTGCGCCCTTTCGCCTGGAGCCGCTGGGTGACTCCGAGTGCGACGACTGTATGCGCTGCGTCGACTCTTGTCCGGTCGGGGCCCTGACACGGAAGAAGGATCCCGCCGAATCGACCTCGGGGCCTCCCGGCCCCCTGGAGCAGCAGCAGAAGGCCTAGCGCTCCGGCACATCAATACGATGATGTGTCCAAGATCGGAGGAAAGTGGGATATTGCGAAGAGCGAAGCGACGTGGCAATCCCCCGGCCTCGCTTGGACAAGAACACGGGAGCGGAAAACAATACCCGCCGAGGGAATCGTGAGATGTGAGACGCGAATCGGGAACGATATCAATTTCGGGCCTGAGGTCGTCCCGTGTTTGGTGGTGCCGAGCCCCAACACGGGAAACGGCTGTTCCTGAACGGCGGTCCCTGGAGGAAGATGGGCATGGATGCAGAGAAGAGAAAGGCGATCGACCTGTTCTATCACCCCCGCACGGTTGCTTTGGTCGGGGTGAGCCGGAGCGCCGGATTCGGCCACGGACTGCCGCGGTTCTTGATCGATCTGGGATGGGGGGACCGGATCTATCCGGTGAACCCCAAGGTGGATGAAATCGAAGGCATACGGGCCTATCCCTCGATTCGCGACGTGCCGGTGGATATCGACCTTGCCTGTATCATGGTCCCTGCCCGTTTTGTGGAAGGGGTCCTGAAGGAATGCATTGCAAAGGGCGTGAAGGCCGTTATTGTCATGACCGCCGGGTTCGCCGAGGTCGGGCCGGAAGGAAAGAAGATGCAGGACTCGCTCACCCGGCTTGTGCGGGAGGCGGGAATACGGATGGTCGGGCCGAACTGTATCGGGATCGTGGATGTGCCCAACGGGTTCGGTACGACCGAAATCCTTCTCAAGGATATCCAGCCGGGGAACATTTCGATGGTCGCTCAAAGCGGGGTCTTCGGCAATATCCTGCTGGACGGGGCGCCGGCGCAGGAGGTGCGGATTGCCAAGGTGGCCACCATCGGAAACCGTGCGGACCTGGACGAGACGGATTTTCTGGCCTACTACGGAGACGATCCGGACACGGGCGTCATTGTCCTGTACATGGAGAGCATCCGACGGGGCCGCGACTTCCTGGAAACCGCACGGGAGGTGTCCCGGAAAAAACCGGTGCTGGCCTACCTGGGCGGGCAGACCGAGGCGGGACGCATGGCCACGAGCAGCCACACCGGGTCCATGGCCGGCTTCGGAAGGCTGGACAAGGATGTCCTGCGACAGGCCGGGGTCTGGATCGCAGCCGACCCGGTGGAGCTGTTCGAGACCGCCAAGGTTTTCTCGCTGTGCCCGCTGCCCAGGGGAAAGCGGGTGCTCACGGTGACCGCATCGGGCTCTTTGGGCGTGATGGCCGCCGATCGCATCGTGGAAGAGGGCCTTGGCTTTGCGGAACTTTCTCCTTCGGGGCTGTCTGCCCTTCGGGAGAAGGCCCCTGCGTGGATGAACCTGGCAAATCCCTTGGATGTGGGCCCTTCCGGGCTCTTTCGGGCGGCCATGGATGTGGCGTTTCAAGACCCGGGGGTGGATGCCGTGATCGCTTTTCCGGTCATACCGTGGACGGTGATAGCCCCCGTTTTACATGGGGACCCCGCCGCCGCCGGGGAGATGTTCGTAGACGGTACCCTGTTGGAGAAGGCGATGCGCGAAAAGCCGGTGATCCTTTCCGTGCCCGGTCATCCGGAATGGCGGGAGGCGTGCAGCCGGTCCCTTTTCCCGGGCGCTCCCATCCTTCCCACGCCCCAGGCGGCCGCCGGCGCCCTCGGAGCGCTGTACCGCTATGCCAGGTGGAGGGAAAAGGGCACAGGGTAGAAGAGGACCAAGTCGATCGAGTCGGGACAGGGAAATTGCACTATACGAGCATCATCCCCGCCAGGAGGTCCGCTTTTTCTTGCCCCGCCAGGATGCGCACCAGTTCGAGTGCGAACTCCATGGCCGTACCGGCGCCGCGGCTGGTTACGACGGACCCGTCGACCACGACCCGGTCCTCCCGATAGTCCAACCCCTGGAGGTCCTCCCGCACGCTCGGATGGCTCGTTACCGCCTTTCCCCGGACTACATCCGCCGCCTTGAGCACGGTGGGTGCCGCACAGATGGCGCACGTGTGTTTCCCGGACGTCGCCATTGCCTGCACAAAGGCCAGGACCCCTGGATCCTCGCGCAGATGATTCGTGCCGGGGATCCCGCCCGGCAGGACGACCATGTCAAAGTGTTCCGGGCTTACCGCCTCGAGGGGCTTGTCGCAACGGACCGTGATCTCATGGGAGCCCGTAATCTCTCCCCCCTGGAGGCCCGCCACGGTGACCTGGATATCGGCACGGCGAAGCACGTCGATGACCGTGATCGCCTCGATTTCCTCGAACCCGGGGGCCAGCAGGACAGCGACCGATTTCATTTCTCTCCTCCTCAGGGGCCTGTCGAAAAACGGCCTTTTACGTCATGTTCTCTATTCTTTCCTATCCCCCCTAAAATATGATATGAGGGTCTTTCATTGCAACCTTCGCGATTTCTAAATGATTCATGAGGTCACAGGGGAGTTGCCATATCGGAAAATCGAAGGGCGGGCATCGCTGGATCCTCTTCACGGATCTGGACGGGACCCTGCTGGACAGGGAGACCTACGAGCCGGGGCCCTCTCTGGAGGCGCTGAAAGGATGCCGGGAGGCGGATATTCCGGTCATCTTCTGTTCGAGCAAGACAGGAGCGGAGATCCGGCTCTATCATGAGCGGTTTGCTTCCCATCCGGGGGTCCCCTTCATCGCGGAAAACGGGGGAGGCGTTTTCTTCCCTGCGGGGGAGTGGGCAAGGCCTCCGGGAGGAGAGATGTCCGGAGACTTCTGGAAGGTCACTCTCGGGGCCCGCCGCGAAGACGTCCTGGGTGTCCTTACGGAAGCGGCGGAAATCGCGGGCCTGCACATTCGCACCTTCGCCGGGTCCACGCCGGAAGAGATCGCCCGGAGGACCCGCCTTCCTCTCGAGGAGGCGAGGTTGGCGGGGCGAAGGGATTTCGATGAGACCTTTTGGATCGAGGGGCACGCAGACCCGGAAAGGCTGGCCGTATTTCGGGAGGCGGTTGAAAAACAGGGCATGAGGCTGACGCGCGGCGGGAGATGCCTTCACGTCCACGGCGCATCGGACAAGGGAAAGGCGGTGCGATACGTCTCGCAGCGCTATGAAGAGACATCGGGAAGCGTACATACGGCCGCTGTCGGGGATGCCGCCAACGACTTGCCGATGCTCCGCGCGGTGGACCGGGCCTACCTGGTAAACAGGGCCGACGGCAGCCACGACCCGGACATCCCGAGAGACGGGAAGATCCGGTTCCTGCCGGGGATTGGTCCGGATGGGTTCCTGCAGGCGGTGAGCGACCTGCTCGCATACAGACGACACGTGCAGGCCTGAGAGGTTCGTAGCGATGGGTGCAAAACGTTACCGGGAAACACCGGGGAAGGACTACCTTGCCGTTGTGGTTGCGCTGGGCAGGCAACTGAATACCCTGGCCCATCCCCAGGAGCAGATCAACGCTTATTGCGGGGTTCTCAGGACGATTTGTCCATGGCTTGAGAAGGTGTACTTCCTTTTTCACGAGAAAGGGGAGGATCGACCGAAACGGGTCTTCCTTTGCGAGCGGAAGTCCCGGGGTTTGACCATCGTCGGGTGGCAGGCCTTGTTGCAGGAAGAAAGGGATCTGCTCGAAGGGGTGCTTCAGAAGGGCAGGCGAAGGGGAAGCAAGGCGGTCCGCGCGCAGGCGGTCGGCGGAACATCGGGCGCCGTCTCGCTGAATATTCAGGTTGCCATCCCATTGTCCGGCGGCGCAGGCTCTGAAGGCTGGGTCGTCTTCGCCGGGGCAGGGCGGGAGAAGGCCTGTGACGAAGACGACCTGAACGTGGTCGCCGTATGCACCGACATGCTTTCCGCAAGCCTGGACAGGGCGAGTTTGTTCGAGAAGGTGTTGCACGCCAAGAAGGAATGGGAGAGGACCGCCGATGCCATCCGTGATGTGGTGATGATCATCGATCGGGAGTTTGTCGTCCGCAGGGGGAACCGGCGGCTGGCGGAATTGGGCGATGTGACCGTAGAGCAGCTGCAGGGGAAAAAATGTTATGCCCTCCTGGCCTCCCAGGGTGATGTCTGCCCCTCTTGTCCTGCCGTTGTTACCATGGAGACGGGGCAGGAAGCCGCGGCGGAAGTCTGGTTTCAGGAGCGGGAAGCCGTCTTTCACGCCTGGAGTTATCCGATCCTGGATCCGTCCGGGAACCTCGAGTCGGTAGCGGTGTATGAAAAGGACATCACGGAATACAGGCGGATGCAGCAGCAACTCGTACATGCGGAGAAGATGGGGGTGCTCGGCCAGTTGGCCGCTGCGGTGGCCCACGAATTGAACAACCCCTTGAGCGGGGTCATCTCCTTCAGTCAGATTCTCTTGAAGGAGATGGATCCGGGACTGCCTTACGTGGAAGACTTGAAAAACATCGAACATGCGGCCCTCCGGTGCAAGAAGATCGTGGAAGATCTGCTTGCTTTTGCACGGAAACCGGAGGCAGCGCCCGCAGAGCCGGTCAGCCTGCATGAGGTTGCCGACCAGGCTCTCTCGCTCCTCCGTCCGAAGTTGGAAGCCAAGGAGACCCGGGTGGAGTTGGATCTGCCGGCTTCCCTCCCGAAGATTCCGATCCATCCGGATCTGCTTCATCAGGTCCTGGTCAACCTGGTTTCCAATGCCCGGGATGCGATGGATGCCGGAGGCCTCTTGAGTCTGAAGGCCCGTCAGGCCAGTGAGAGGGGGCAACGGTATATCTTCCTGTCCGTGCGGGACACGGGCCCCGGCATCCCTCAGCGGGACCGGGAACGGATCTTCGAACCCTTTTTTACGACCAAGGGGGCGGGAGAGGGGACGGGTCTCGGTTTGAGCATCTGCCGCAAGTTGATGGAATCCCTCGGCGGGTCGATCGAGGTGTCATCCAGTACGGCCAAGGGGACGACTTTTCTGCTGAAATTTCCTTTGAGCTAGGTGTTGAACAAGTGCCTCTCGGAGGCTGTCGGCCGACGTCCCCATGCAGGAACGAGTCGCACCGGGGGATGCCCTTGGAAAAGAGGAGGCTCTTTCTGGTATCATTTGTGTGGCGCTTCCTTATGATATAGACCGCAAGGAGAGGAGAGGCATGAACAGGGAAGGCGGGAGAATTCTGGTCGTTGATGATGACCTGGTGGTGCAGAAGGCCTTACGTCGCCTGCTGGAAACAAGGGGCTTCCTTGTGACCACCTGCGGATCCGGGATCGAGGCGTTGCGGGCCTGCAAAGAGCAGGACTTCTCCGTGGCCTTTGTCGACTTGAAGATGCCGGGAATGGATGGAATGGAGCTGATTCGGAGATTGCGCGGTAAAAAACCCGGCATGAGCATCGTCATGATCACTGCATACGGGGAGATTACAACGGCTGTGGAGGCCATGAAGCAGGGGGCCTTCCATTTCATGACCAAGCCCTTTGACAATGAAGAGGTTCTGGAGCTGGCCACTTCCGCCGTGACACAGTCCCGGACTTCGTACCTGAGCCGTTCCGGACAAAAGCGAAAGCGTTCAGCCCTCGTTGGGGATTCTCCCGCGATGCAGACGGTCTATTCCCTGATCGAGCGAGTGGCCCCGACGGACTCCACGGTGCTGATTACCGGAGAGAGCGGCACGGGCAAGGAGCTGGTCGCCCGGGCCATTTATGACGGCAGCCCCCGAGCGGCGAAACCGCTCGTTCCCGTCAACTGCGGGTCGATTCCGGAGAATCTGCTCGAGAGCGAATTGTTCGGCCACGTGAAAGGGGCATTTACAGGGGCCCTCTATTCCCGGCCCGGACGCTTTTCCCTGGCCGACAAGGGGACGATCTTCCTTGACGAAATCGGGGACATGAGCCCTCATCTGCAGACCAAGCTGCTGCGTGTCATCCAGGAGCAGGCCTTCGAGCCGGTGGGAAGCACCAAGACCCTCCAGGTGGATGTGCGGGTGATCGCGGCCACCCATCAGGATCTGCGCAAGCTGATCGAAGAGAAGAAATTCCGGATGGACCTGTACTATCGCCTGAACGTCATCCAGATCCACTTGCCTCCCTTGCGGGAGCGTGTCGAAGACATCCCCCTGCTCTGCGACCATTTCCTCAAGAGCTTCAATCAGCGGCTGCGTGGGGACATCCTCGGGTTTTCGGAAGATGCAATGAACTACCTGAAAGGCTATTCGTGGCCCGGGAACGTGCGGGAACTCGAGAACCTGATCGAGCGACTCGTGATCCTGAAGGGGGAGGGCATGATTGAAATCGATGACATCCGGGACCGGTATATGGATCAGGGGCCGGATGTCTCCCCGCCGACGGTGGCCCTGCCTTCGGAAGGGATTTGTTTCCGGACGGCGGTATCTCGATTCGAGAATGAGTTGATCACGCAGGCCCTCCAGCGCACACACGGCAACAAGAATAAGGCGGCGGATCTTCTGCGTCTGAATCGAACCACCCTCGTGGAGAAGATCAAGAGAAGACGCCTCGAATCCGAAGGCCGCTGATGTTTCCGGTACGTACGTTGTGGGGCTGCCGGCCCTTTTCCGATGCCCTGTGAGATAGTCAAAGCATTGACGGGAAGAATAGATCTTTGCCGCCTTCCTGGGTTTCGGGTCCCTTCCTGAGCGAACCTTTTTTGCCCGCCTTCTGTCGACAAGACGCCTAACAAACGAAAATACAAACGGTTTTTCGAACTCTTCCACATGGCTCGCAAGCCGCCTCTCCGCGGCATAGGTCTTGCAAAATCCTGCATGGCGGACGCGAGACGAACTGCATCTCACGAAGGAGAGAACGTGCAAACCGTATCCCAAGGAAACACCGTGCGGCCCTTCTCATCCCCTTCCGAGCCCCTTGCCCGGACCAGCCCCTATGTGCTGGCCATATCCAGCGGAAAGGGCGGAGTTGGAAAGACCAATGTGGTGATCAACCTGGCCGTCGAGATCCAGCGCAGGGGCCTGCGCGTCCTGGTTTTCGATGCGGACCTCGGCCTTTCCAACGTCCCGATCCTCCTGGGGCTGGTTCCGCAGTACAACATCTCCCATGTGCTCTTCGGGGAGATGCGAATGAAAGAGGTGCTTTTCCCGGGGCCGGAAGGGGTTACGGTCCTCCCGGCGGGCTTTGGCGTGCAGGAACTTGCCGCCCTGACAGAGGAGCAGAAGCTGCGGCTTCTATGCGAGACCGAAGAGCTCGAACAGGATTTCGATGTGGTGCTGATCGATACCGGGGCGGGCATCTCCCCGAATGTGCTCTTTTTCAACATCGTCTCCCACGAGAATATCATGGTTGTCTGCCCTGAACCCGCCTCCATGTCGGACGCCTATGTGCTGATGAAGATTCTGGCCATGCGGTATCAACGCAAGACGTTCAAGGTCTTGATGAATTCCGTGAAGGAGGAGGGCGAAGCGGCCCGAGTCCTGGATCGGATTACAGAGGCATGCCGGAGGTTCCTGGGTGTTTCGGTGAGACATTTCGGAAACATTCCGTACGACAGGCGGATACGGGAGGCGGTCCGCTCCCAGAAGCCCGTCGTGGAACTCTACCCGGATGCGGCTTCCAGCCGGTCCTTCAGTCAGCTCGCCTCCCGGTTGCTCGATGCGATCCCGGAGGACTATCCCGTCGGCTCGTTGCAGTTCTTCTGGAAGAGGCTCTTCGCCTCGGACGGCACCGAATGGGGAGGGGCCCCATCGCCCGCCCGGCCGACGCTGGCTGGAACATAGCCCTTTGCAGGGAGGGCACAAAAAAACCCGATGACGACAAGCAAGGTCGTCATCGGGTTTTGGTTTTTCGACCGTTCGAGCCTCCCCTGTTGGGAAAGGTCCCTTTACCGTCTTACCAGCCGCTGGCCCAGAAGATCGTGAGCTCAACGCGCCGGTTCATCTGCCTGCCTTCCTTGGTCGCGTTCGTGGTCAGGAAGTCGTTCGCGCCTCGGCCGACCGCCTTGAGGTTCTCCGGAGCGACACCCTTGGCGACGAGCATCTTCTTGACCATCATGGCCCTCTTCAAGGAGAGGCGTTTGTTCAGTTCCGGCGACCCGGAGGAGTCGGTGTAGGCGGTGATTTTTATCCTTACATTCGGGTGCGCCTTCAGTTTTTCGGCGATGTCGTTGAGATCGCTCTTGGACTTCTCGGTCAGCTCGCTCTTCCCGACCTTGAAGTGGAGCAGCGGCAGTCCGAGTGCATCCTGACCGAGGAACTTGAACTCCACCCTGCGGTTTTGCTGCCTGCCCTCGGGGGTGTCGTTCGTGGCCACGAAATTCGTCTCGCCGTATCCGACAGCGATGAGCCGGTCCGGTGTAATGCCGTTCAGTATCATGAAATTCCGTACCGCTTTGGCGCGCTTCTCGGAAAGCCTCTGGTTGAACACTGCGGACCCCGTCGAATCCGTGTAGCCGCCGATCTCGACCACCGCCTTCGGATTCTTGTTGGCGAGTACCACCAGGTCCATGAGGACCTTCTCCGCCTGCTTCGTCAGCTTGGCGCTGCCGAGCGCGAAGGTGAGACCCTGTGCCCAACTCAGCGATACCTTCTTAACCCGGACCGGACAGCCCTTTTCATCGACCGCCGTGCCGAGCGGTGTGTCGGGGCACTCATCCAGGCCGTCGCACACGCCGTCTACATCGGCGTCAAGCGGGCAGCCCTCCTTGTCGACGACACAGCCCTTGGGCGTGGTCGGACATTTATCGAGATGGTCGGGGACGCCGTCCTCGTCAAAATCCTTCCAGACGGGAGGCGGTGGAGGCGGGGGAGCCGGGGCCGCCCCTCCGAAGTGGAATGCCGGCCCGACCTGTACGATCAGGTTGACCATCGAGGGGTTCGTATCGAAGAGAGCGCGAACTTCTCCCCGCAAGAGGATGTTCTCAGTGAGGCCGTAATGGACGCCGCCGCCGATTTGCCCCAGGAATCCTGTATTGTCCATGTTCGATTGCAGGGTTCCCACCCCGATGCCGGCGAGCGCGAACGGCCTTAAGCGCTCGGAAAGAATCGGCTCGAAATGATAGAGGGCGTTCGCCGTCATGAAGTAATTGTTCGCATTGAGGCCGTCGTACGGTTCGTCCCACCCTGCCTCCGACCGAGAGGGCCCGTTGAATTCGCTGAAACCGTAATCGAAGGAACCCTCCACGCTCCATTTCCTTGTGAGCATATAGCCGATTCGTCCTCCGAAGAGCCCCCAATGATCCAGGTCGACATCGCTGTCCTTGAGGTAGAAAATCCCCCCCGCCATGGGTGTGATATAAAAGCCGCCTTCCCGCAACGAGATTTCCTCGGCTGAGGCACTTAGAGGCATGCACATCAGAAAGGCAATGATCAATGACATGCTGAACAGCTTTTTACTCATCTTCCACTCTCCTTTTCTCTCATTATTTTCGGTTCTGATCTCGATCACAATGGATAAGCGATTCCCGCCCTCTTGGAACACACCGCGAACCTTAAGGTAGGAAAATTAGACCCTTTCTAATCATTTCGGTAGTGATTTGTCAATACAATTCTTAGGTTTTTTTGGGAACGGGTCGATTCACATAGTAGGGAAACCCCACGAAAAATGCGAGAAACCGTGTCCTTTGAGTGTTTTGGGCGGCCTGAGAGAGCGGCCCTCATCCGGGGCCGGTAAATCCGGCTTGAATTTTCGACGAGAACGTTGTAGTTGTACATGTAGGCGAGTCGCCCTTCAGGGGAGCGCCTGTGATGATAGAGGATCGGGAGAAGCAATATGCTGGAAATGGATCTCCTGCGGGAGGCCTTCCGACAGAAGCAAGAGCGCATTGAGGAGGCCGACCGGGAGGCGGAGAGCCGGCAGAACAGGTCCTCCCCGAAGGACCGGTTGCAGGATGCCGCGCTGAAAGACTCGGCAAAAAAGGCCCTCGAACGGATCAAGAAGGCCCCGGACGTTCGCAGGGATCGAGTCGACGAGATCAAGAAGGCACTGCAGGCGGGAAACCTCGAGTTTGACAGTAAGTCGGTTGCGGATCGCCTTCTCCAGGAGAGTATCCTGAACGAATTATTGTGAAGGCGGTCTTCAAGACCATCCATGGCGGGGCGCTTACGGCCTTTTCCGGCGCGTCCCCTCGAAACAACCCAACTCGGAACGAGAACCAACGCTCCTTGCCCGCCCCCTCATGCCGCCTATGGAATCGCCTCATCTCTGCCAGCCCGATGCGGACAAATCGTGCGGTGCATGCTGCGGCCTCTACAATTACCGGGAATCGAGCCGGTCCGGTCTCGAGGCCCGGCTGAAGCGCAGGACGGAAGCCTTTCGGAAGATCGGGCGGTATACGCCCGAGGCCCTCAAGGGATTCTCCGATTGGGTCCGCCACACGGAACCTCAGGGGAAGCTGCTGGAAACCATTCACAACTGCGAGTTTCTCGGGTTTCTGGATGGGCAGATGCGCAGGGTCGGCTGCCTGCTGCATCCCTGCCTGCACAGGGGGGAAGACCTGCGAGATTGTTCTTTTTATGGGGCAGAGCTTTGTGACGGCCATCTTTGCTTGAGTTACCAGAAACTGACCCGGAGCGAGAAATGGGCCGTGATCCTGAGCCTGGATGACTGGTACCTCTATGGAATCTGCATTACGGATATCGACCTCTGCAAGGACTTTTTCGCCCACGCGGCCGGACGACTCGGGGCCGAACCCGCCGTGTCGGTGCTCTCCCGTCCGGCTGTCCGGGCGTCTCTGGGAGACTTTTTTTCACTGAAGGTTTCCTGGCCGTACCGGACAGAGGATGGGGACCGCTTCGGGAAATATTGTTTTGCCGAGGATGAGTACCGGGAGGCCCGCATTCCCTACGAGGAGATCGGCTGTAGCAAGTCACGTTACGACAGGATTCTCGTGAGCCTCGGTTCTGCATTCTCGTCGGCGGAAGAGCTTCGGACGGCGGAACGAATGATCGAGGACAAAATAACCGCGTTTGTGCAGATCTGTCAGGGATGCAATGGTCTGCATTGTGCATAAATTCGAGGCGCCGAGGGGCCTGTTATTGCGTTTAGGGGGTGTGTTTTTAAGAAGTTTTTTGTGAAAAATCTGCTTTTTAGCTTGACATTCTTAAATTTCCCCTTTAAATGTCTAGAGACCGAGTTTGAGTTTCAATAACGTACTTGCCCGGACCATTTCTTGGAGCATGCGGGATCGTAAGGGAATGAAAACCGGGGGAAAACACGGGCAGCAATGAACACGATCCCGGTGACGATGGGCTCATGCAGGTGTTTCGGAAAACGGAGCGTTTTTGCCACGTTCTTTTCCGTATGTTTTCTCAACATCTTGTGTGCGACCGTCGGCCTGGCCCAAGATGCGGCTTCGATCGAAGGTTTGCGCAAGGGTGAGCGCGACACGATGCGTGTGGAATCCCGCATGAAAGGCCGTGAGGAACGCATCTTCGACAGACGGATGAACGACCAGAAGATCGGGTATGAAGAGAGGAAGATTCGCCTGGAGAGGCGGGACGACGAGCGCCTTCGCGCAAAAGAGGCGATGCGGGGACGGGAGCAAAATTTCCAGAAGGAAGAAGAGGAGGCCAGGGAGAGGGCCCGCAGGAGAGAGGCGCAGCACGTGCAGCGCAAAAAACGGACGGTGGACATTCTGCCCGATTTTTGAGAGCGGCGGTGTCAAGGGGGAGGAGTCAGGGCTCATCTTTTGGCGGGAAAATGCCGATCCAGGGTTTCTGTGGTTTAACGGGGTCAGGGGGATGGACAGGCCCAATGCCCTCAACGCAGCGATGATGAGGTGCGACAGCATTCCGAGTAAACAGGAAAGGGAGGGAAAAACCATGAGAGGACGAGCATCGATTTCTCTGCTGACTGCGGTGGCCTTTGCTACGTACTCCGTCTTTGCACTGAGTGCGAGCTATGCTGCTTCCAAGGCTGCCGTGGTTGAGGTGAAACCGGGAGTCCTTACCGGCAAGATCATGAACATGGACGAGCAGCCCATGGCGGGGCAGTCCGTGAAGGTCCTGGACGCCGTGGGTAAGGCCGAATACACCGCTACCACGAGCGAAGACGGGACCTACTCGATAGACAATCTTGCCGCAGGGACCTATACCATGGTCATCGCCGGCATGCAGAAGATTGCACTCGTGGTCAAATCCTCCAGCAATAACACGGTTGTCAATGCGATGGTGCCCACATCGATGGAGCCGTACACCGCAGGGGCGGCAGGCGGCTTGAGCGCTCCGCTGATCGTGGCGATCGCAGGTGGTGTTCTGCTGGTGGGCTTTGCCGCCTGGCAGATCGCGGACCATGACTCGGATGTCCATGAGCCCGTGAGCGGCGGCGATTGATGATGTTGGCCGGAGGCTTCGCGGCCTCTTGAAAGGCAAATCGACTGGAATGGATCTAGATCCCGGATCGGTACGAGAGGAGACCGGGCCCGACCTCCGGGTCAAGGGGCGGCTGGCCGGTGGCGTTGAGGAACCCCATCTGAAGGACTACTTCCGTGTGCTGTTCATGCGGAGGTGGGTCGTGGTCGGCGTTTCTCTCCTGGTGATTTTCGCTACCGCGCTGACCGTTTTTATCATGACCCCTGTTTACCGGGCCACCTCCCTCCTGCTGATCGAACCCACGAAGATCAATATCACTGATTTTCAGGATGTGTACGATCCGACCTTGTCCCAGTTCGCGGGCAGCGAGCTGGCCCGCCGGGAGTTCATGGAGACCCAGTTCAACCTCCTCACATGCCGGCCTCTGATGGAACAGGTGTTCGCGCGCTTCCATTTCGGGGAGACAGAAGAATACCGGGATGTTCAGGACCCGATTCCATCCTTCACGAAGAAGTTCCATGTCAGCCCGGTGCGGCGGACGCGGCTGGTAGAGGTTTCTTTCGAATGGAAAGACCCGAAGCTGGCCGCCGAGGTCGTCAATTACCTGGTAGACGCTTACATCCAGGGGTATCGCGAGAGACGGTTGGGCGTGACCGGCGGTGGCCTGGCGGCATTGAAGAAAAAGGCGGAGGAACTCCGTCCCAAGGTCGCCGAGCGGGCCGAGGCGTTGCAGGCGTTCCGGATTGCGCACGGCACGGTTTCGCTGGAGCAGTCCCAGAACATCATCGTGGAGCGCTTGAAAGATCTGAACCGGGAACTGACCCAGGTGCAGAACAAGCGAATCGAGCTGCAAAGCCGCATTCAGTCCATCGGCCAGGCCCTCGAGAGCAGGACGGCCCTGGAGGACCTTCCCGAGGTGGTGGACAGCCCTACGATGCGGGACCTGAAGATGGAGTGGATCCGGACGGAGCAGGAGATCAGCGACCTGAGCAAGCGGTTCGGACCGAACCATCCGCAGTTGGTTTCCGCCCGTGCGAAGCTGCAGGCCATCCGGGACAAGATCGAAATGGATGTCCGGAGCATCCTGAGTTCTACCCACCTTGAATACCAACGTGCCAAGAACCAGGAGCAGGAAATCCTGGATGCCCTGAAGCAACAGCAGGAAAAGGTCATGGACCTGGATAAACTGCGGGCCCAGTACCAGGTTCTCCTGGATGCTCACGATACTCTGCACAAGACGTACCGGTCCATCATCCAGCGGATCGACGAGATCGAGATCTCCTCCGCGGCGGGAACCGAAGAGGACAATATCTTTGTCATCGCTCCTGCAAAGACGCCGGTGAAGAAGGCAAAACCGAAGCGCTTGCAGGCCATCGCTCTGGCCTTCATCCTCGGTCCGATGCTCGGTATCGGGCTGGCCTTTTTTCTCCAGTACCTGGATACAACGGTGAAGACACGGGACGATGTCGAACAGGCCACGGGCCTTCCCGTTCTCGGGTATGTGCCGGCGCTCCGAGACGAACTGAACGGCGATACGGCAGCTACGGAGCGGTCGAGCTATGACATGCTGGCCGTCGAACGACCCCGGTCGGCCTTGGCGGAGGCCTTTCGTTCGCTGCGAACAGGGCTGAGTTTCTCGATGGATACCCAGGGAGTGCGAAGCATTCTGGTGACCAGCCCCTCGCCCCTGGAAGGCAAATCCCTCGTGAGCATCAATCTGGCGCTTACCTTTGCTCAGGCAGGCAAGAGGGTGCTTCTGGTGGACAGTGATCTTCGGAAGCCGCGGATCCACAAGACCTTCGGGCTGTCGCCGACGATGGGGTTGAGCAACCTGCTGACATCGGAAGACGCAAAGAGGCTCGGGGATGTGGTGCTGGAGACCGAGATAGACAACCTGTACGTCCTGCCTTCCGGTCCTCGTCCTCCCAACCCTGCTGAACTCCTCGCCACGGAACGCATGGGGGGACTCCTTAATGAGATGGAGGAGATGTTCGACCGGGTGATTTTCGATTCCCCGCCGGTGGTCAACGTTACGGATGCCACGATCCTGATGCACTTCGTGGGGGGCGGGCTGCTTGTCGTCAGAGGCTTTACCACGCAGCGGGAACTGGCCCAGAGGGCTTCGGAACTCCTCCAGGGGACCCAGGGTCGAATGCTGGGCGTGATTCTCAACAATGCGGATACCCCGAAAGGGGCTTACGGATACGACGGCTACTACTACTATTCGAGCCAGTACTACTATTATGGAGACAGCGAGCAGGACCTGACGAAGCGGGGTAAGAGGCGGTCGAACCGGGCAAAGGGCGGAGACGGAAAGTCCTCGACCGCCAAGCCCGCCAGGAAGGCCTGGAGGCCGTGGGGAAAGAAGACGGCCGAATCCCCCATTGAAGAATCGACTTCTCACGACCCCCCCGACTTACCCGTTTGACCTCCATCGGCGTGCCGTGATCGACCTTCACTGCCATATTCTGCCCGGCCTGGATGACGGGCCTGCTTCCATGGAGGAAGCGCTGGAGATGTGCCGGATCGCGGTGGAGGATGGAATCCGGATCGTCGTGGCTACTCCCCACATGTTGAACGGGATGTTTTCGGTCGAGCGCGAGGACGTGTTGGGGGGCGTTCAGCGTATTTCCAGTGCCCTGGGCGAGGCATCGGTTCCTTTGGAGATCCTCCCGGGGGCCGACGTGCACCTGGACCGGTCGCTGCTCGGCCGGCTGGACCGGGGCGACCTGGTGACCGTGGCCGATCTCGGACGCCACTTGTTGCTGGAGTTCCCGCAGGATATCGTGCCGGAAGGGGCACGGGAGGTGCTCTTTCAGGTCCAGTTGAAAGGCATCACCCCGATCATTACCCACCCGGAGAGGAACATCGCAATCCAGCAAAGCCCGGCCATCCTGGATGATCTGGTCAGTGCCGGCAGCTTGACGCAGATTACCGCAGGCAGCGTGACCGGCGTCTTTGGGACCCGGGTCCGCGATTGTTCTCTCCGTCTCCTCAGGTCCAGAACGGCCCATCTCGTCTCCACGGACGCGCACAATACAGGCCGGCGGGCCCCCAGGCTTTCGGATGCCGTGCGGGTCGTACAGGAAGAAGTGGGTAGTGAGGAAGCCGAGCGGATTTTTCTCCAAAGACCTGCCAGGATCCTGGAGGGGGCCCACGTGGAGGTCCCGGAGCCCGTGGCCGACCAGCCTCTCAAGAAGAAAAGAAGAGGCTTCTGGAAAAAGCTCTTCTCTTATTCCTGAAAGGGCGTGTCTTCTTCAGCCCGGCAGGTAGTCTTCCCGGACAGGGTGGAAGATATCCAGGGCGATCGAGTTTTCCGAGAATTCCGCCTTGTGGAGCATGCCTTCCGGAATGCACCAGCTCGAACCGGGTCCGATTTCCCGGCATTCTTCTCCGATCCAGAGCCTCCCCGATCCACGGCAGAGGTACCCGATCTGTTCATAAGGATGGGCGTGCTCCGGAAACACGGATCCGGCCTGTATCGTGAATTCAACCAGCAGCATGTTGTCCCCGTAGGTAAGGGTCCTGCGCTCGATGCCCTCCAGCATGAGGACCGGCCCCACGTCAGCGCTCTTGTTGAACATGTTTCTTCCCTTTTCGACGAGGGTCAGGAGGTTTGGGCTGCGTCCTTCAAAATGTCCCCCATTCGTTTGAGGGTGTCCCGGTAGGCGGGGTCGATCCGCAGGGCGTTCTGGTAGCAGGTGAAAGCGGTCTCCATGTCTCCCCTGAGTTCGCAGATTCGACCCAGATCATAGAAGGCGGACTTCTTTTCCGTCTTGGGAAGGGTGTTCGGCATGTCCTCGAGAACCGTGCGACAGAGGCGCCCGGCCAGGGTGTAGTCCTTCAGGTCGGACAGGACCCTGCTGATTTCCAGAAGTCCTCTGGCCTTTTCAGCGCTGTAATAGGGGAGATGTTCGACACCGGCTAGGGCTTGCTGAAGGCTCCGGAATCCGTGCTGCCGGGGGAAGGCCTTTTCGAGGCTCGCGAAGAGGCCTTTCGCCTTTCCGTATTCCTCCTCCCCGATGTAGATCCTGGCGAGATGATACTGAGCGATGGCAAAGGAAGGGTTCTCCCGGATCAGATCCTGCAGGATCTTGGCGGCCTTTCCGCTGTCGCGACAATCTCGCATGGTGACCACGGCTTCCACGAGTTTGACCCAGGGATCTGTCGGAGACGCATGAAGCGCTTCCTCGAGGAACGATCGGGATCGGTCGGGGACTCTCTTGAACGAGTAATAGATGGAAAGGAATGCGTACCCGCGACCGCTGAGTTTCCCCTGTTCGATGGCATCGGTGGCCATGCCGAAGGGTGTGTCCAGGTCACACCCGGGGGTGGATGAGGCTTCGAGGCTGAGATAGGCGATCCACGGGGGATAGAAAGTAGTGCGGGTTTTGGTGCTTTTCAGGCCTCCCTCGGTTCCGAGTTGTGCCAGCACCTCGCAGTCGTTGCGCTTCCCCATCGGCGAAAAGGGCCACAGAGCTCGATAGGTGAAGGGTCTTCTCGGCTGAACCGGTTGATTCGCTTCCTGGACGGCCTGCCGGGCGGCGTTCGCTTCGGGCATCTCCGTGCTTGCAAGGTCAGGGCGGGAAGAGGGCAGAGCGCAGGATGCGGCCGGGGCTTCCCGGGGGGGTCGTTCGCCAGGCGCGACCGGTCTGTTCCAGACAGCCGGCATGAGAACCCCCAGGAGGGCCACGAGAATAGCCGACACGGGGAGCAAAAACCAGAGGTGCACCGACCGTCTGTTTCTTAGCGGCTCCGCACGTGGTTCGTCGCTGCCCGTGGGGATCGGTTGGGGCGACGCCTCGGGCATGTTGTCGGATTTGGGCGGGTGCGCGAGCGGGCTTGGGGGCGGGTCCGGAACCTGCCGGAGAGGCGCGGTGTCGACCATAAACTGCCCCTGGCATGCGGGACACTTGAGCTTTGCCGTTCCTGCCGCCCGGAGTCGGTCGGGTGAGAGCCTGAATCGCTTTTTGCAGTGTGGGCAGGGAAGGAGCATCGTATCGGTCATCCAGGGTTATGCAGCCAAATGGGCGCGCGTTGTCTATGCGGAGGCATACTCCACCTGCATCTTGATGTCGCCGAGCCGAATGACATCCCCGTCTTTGAGCTCCACAACCTCCGAAGCCTGTACGCCGTTGACGAAGCTTCTCCCCATGTTGTCCAGGTTTTCCAGGAAGTGCTTCCGCTCTTTGTACAGGATCCGTGCGTGGAAGCTTGCGATGCCGGAATCGCTTAAGCGAATGTCGATCCCCGGAGAGTTGCCCAGGGTGATGTTCGAGCTGATCATGGGAAAACGTTCTCCCTTGCGGCTGCCCTCCAGCGCGACGAGATAGCCGGTGACGAACTCGCTGGAGGCCGCCTTCGGGCCCCGTTGGCCCGTTGCCTGCGCCGCATCCCCTTGCGCCGGGGGTCTGCCGGCGGACAGGTTCGGGGGGCAGTGAACAATCGTGTCCCCCTGATCGTCGGCAGGGGAATCCTCTTCCACGATCTCGAAGTCTTCTTCGTTTTCGGCGTCTCTCGACGGGGAATCCGTTTCTCCCGGCGTCTCGTCGACAGGAGAAGCCTGAGCAGGGGGCTCCTTCGCCCTGTCGCCCCCCGGACGGAGTCCCTCGCCGGGGCCTGCCGGGGCGACAGCCCTATCCGCCGGCTCATCCTCCGGGAGAAGCCCTGCCTTTGCGCACCGATCTACGATTTCCTCCAGCCG
>WFRX01000096.1 GCA_015486285.1 bacterium | reverse complement strand
TCTTTCACCTGTTTCCGGAGCTGTACGACCGTTTCTCCCGTGTGACGCCCCGCATGGGCGAGGTGCTCAAGGAGGAGGAGTTATACCCCAGGAGTCGCAAGCGCCTCACCGACGAGGAGGTTTGGAAACGGGAACTCGCGCTGCGGAAAGATATCCTGACCATCGGCGAGTGCGGAACAGGGTTCTTCCTCCTGTTCACGATGATCCTGCGGGACGTCTTCAAGGTAACGCCCCACTGCGCCCTCGGCTACAGCCTCGGCGAGCCGGGCATGATCGCTTCTCTCGGGGTGTGGGAATCGCCCGGCCGGCTGGCGGACCGGTTTTGCGGTTCCCCCACGTTTCGAGAACAGCTGAGCGGCCCCCTGAAGGCGGTTCGCGCGTACTGGAATCTGCCGCAAAACGGAGAGGGGCCTCCCTACCCGAAATTGTGGGATTCTTTCACCCTCCAGGCGACGCCGGCGCGGGTTCGAGAAGCGATCGAAGGGGAGGAGCGGGTCTACCTGACCATCATCAATACGCCCGAAGAGGTGGTCATCGCCGGCGCCCCCGAAGACTGCAGACGGGTCATCAAGAAGATGGGGTGCAAACATTACGCGCTGGGCCTGGACCTGGCGATTCACTGCGGGCCCACGCGACTGGAGTATGATCGGATCGTAGACCTCTACACGCTCCCCGTACGCAGGACGCCGGGGATCAAGTTCTATTCCTCTTCCTGTTACAAGCCGATTCCTCTTCGCTCCAAGGCGGTGGCCCACAGCATCGCGAAGGCCTATTCCGAGGTCGTGGATTTTCCCCGCCTCGTCCATCAGGCCTACGAGGACGGGGCCAGGCTCTTCATCGAGCTTGGATCCAGGAAGTTTTGCTGCAACTTGATCGACAGGATCCTGCAGGGAAAGGGCCATCTGGCCATGGCGGTCAATGTCAAAGGCACGAAGGACCAGGCCTCCCTTGTGCGGGTGCTGGCCCAGCTGGTGAGCCACCGGGTGCAGGTGGACCTGTCTCGTTTGTGCTGACCGACCCGGATGTCGCGGCACTCGGGAATACGTTCATAAGGATGTGCGGATGGAAAAGATAGCGGTTATCGGCCTCTCGTGCCTGTTTCCTGGGGCCGGAACGCCCGATGCGTTCTGGCGGAACCTGATCGAGGCGAAGGACGCGAAATCCCCTGCGCCGGACGAAAAGATGGGCGTGCCCGTGCGGGAATACTACGACCCGCGCAAGGGTATGGCGGACCGGTTCTATTGCATGCAGGGGGGATACGTCCACGACTTCGAGATGGACCCCGCCGGTTTCGACATCCCCGCGGAACGAGTCCGGGAGGCGGACGATGTGATCCGGTGGTCTCTCCACGTGGCTCGCGGGGCGCTCCGGGACAGCGGTTACTGGCGGAACGAGGAGGCCCTCGCACGATGCGGCGTCATCCTCGGGAACCTCTCCTTTCCTACGAAATCATCGAATCGCCTTTTCCTGCCCCTGTACCACCAGGCGGTCGAAGGCTGCCTCCGGGATCTCCTGGATGATCCGGGCTTCCGGCTCGTTCCCTTCGCCGACGCACGAGGCGCATCGAGCGATCACGGCAGGATTTCCGGGTATCCGGCGGCGGCGATTGCCCGGGCTCTGTCCCTGTCCGGGCCCCGTTTCGCCCTGGATGCGGCCTGTGCCTCCTCCCTGTATGCGGTCAAGCTCGCGTGCGACTACCTGCTCAGCCGCAAGGCGGACATGATGCTTGCCGGGGCCGTGAGCGCGGCGGACCCGCTCTTCATCCATGTCGGCTTTTCCATCTTCCGGGCGTACCCGGAAGAAGGGCAGGAGAGCGCCCCGCTGGATGAACGTTCCGGGGGCCTGGTGGCCGGTGAGGGCGCCGGCATGTTCGTGCTGAAGCGGTACAGTGACGCGGTTCGGGACGGGGACCGGATTCATGCCGTCATCCTCGGGACCGGACTGTCCAACGACGGCAGGGGGCAGTCGGTCCTCAGCCCCAACTCGAAGGGACAGGTCGCGGCCTTTGAAAGGGCCTATGGGGACGCCGGTGTCGATCCGCGGAGCATCCAGTACGTGGAATGCCATGCCACGGGCACGCCCCTGGGGGACAAGGTCGAACTGAATTCGATGGACGCCTTCTTCGGCCGGCACGAAGCGAGGCCTCTGGTGGGCTCCGTCAAGTCCAACATCGGCCATCTGCTTACAGCGGCGGGGATGGCCAGCATGACCAAGGCGATTTTGAGCATGGCGCGGGGAAAGATTCCGGGGACGATTCACCTGCGGCATCCCCAGACGTCCGCCAACCGGGTGATTACGGCCGACTCCATCCCGTCCGAGACGGTCCCCTGGCCGGCCGGCGCGGGCCCGAAACGCGCGGGGGTGAGCGCCTTTGGGTTCGGGGGGACGAACGCGCACGTCATTTTCGAGGCAGGGGACGAAGGGGAGAGGCCGCAGGCGGCATCGGGCCGCACCGCATCCGGCAGGCCGGTCCATGGGGGTTCGGGGGCCGCGCACCGGCTGGCCATTGTGGGGATGGACGCCCATTTCGGAAGTTGCCGGGACCTGTCGTCTCTGTATCGCGCCTCCTATGAAGGGGCCCAGCCCTTCATCCCGCTTCCGGAGGAACGCTGGAAGGGCATTGAGGACCTGGACAGCCTGTTGAAACAGTACGGCTTCGAAGGGGGCAAGGCGCCCGAGGGGGCGTATGTGG
>WFRX01000095.1 GCA_015486285.1 bacterium | reverse complement strand
TCGGAGGCGGAGTTGGTCAAGGCCCGGTACGATCTCCTGCTGGCCCGGAAGAATCTCAGAAAAACGATTGAGGGAGAACTATGAGATGAACAAGCCCCGGATTGCCCTCGCCCTGATCGCCCTTCTGCTCGTCGCCGGCGCCGTTCTGCTCGTGAGACATCGCAAGCAGCAACTGGCATCCATCCGCATCGCGGAGGCCGGCGCCGTACCCGTCCGGATGGGCACGGTCGATCGGGGCCGTTTCAGCGGTATGCGGAACTATTTCGGGGTTCTCACCTCCAACCGCCGGGGCGATGTCCGGGCCCGGACAGAGGGCCAGGTGACCCGCGTCTTGAAGTGGGAGGGAGAGCCGGTGAAAAAAGGAGAAGTTCTTCTGGAGCTCGACGGCCTGCCCGGCAGCCCATCGGGCACGAGGGCTTCCCTGGAAATCTCCATCCGGAACCTGGAGCGGGCGGTTTCCGACATGGGCCGCACGGTGCAGAACTTGAAGGCGATCTATGAACGGGACCGCATGCTCCTCGAAAACAAGGCCGTTGCCGAACAGGCGGCGGAACTCTCTGAAAACCGATGGAAAGAGGCCCGGATTCAGCTCTCCACCCTGCGCAACGAACTTGCGGGCCTCCGGGAGCGCAGATCGTTTTTTACGGTCCGGGCGCCCTTCGATGGGCTAGTGTCCGTCGTCAGGGTTCATGAGGGGGATGTGGTCACACCGGGCCTGTCCCTGCTCGCCGTAGAAGACGCTTCGCCCTGCAAGATCGTCGTCACTGTGGCCTCGAGTGACCTCTCCGGCCTGCGGCCCGGGACGCCGGCGATCCTCGAATACGGAGGGCAGAGTCTTCGAGGGACGCTCAACCGCGTCTATCCGTCCGCCGCGGACAACGGATCCGGGACGGTGGAGATCCTCGAGGACCGACCGCCCTTCGGTCTTCCCCTCGGGGCGTCCGTTTCGGTCCGGTTAGAGGCGGCCCGCCTGGATGAGGTCCTGATCGTACCGGTCGACGCGGTGCTGACCGGCGTGAAACAGGCCATGGTCTTTACGGTGGACCACGGCAAAGTCCGGACTGTACCGGTCGCGGTCTTGGCGGAATCCGAAACCGCCGCGGCCGTAACCGGAGCGCTCGAACCCGGGCAGACGGTCGTCCGGGGAAGCGATTCCCTCCTGATGCGCCTTTCGGACGGCGTCGCCGTGGTCCGCGCCGGGGAGGCCTCATGAGTTCCGACAAGCGCGGGGGCGTGCTGGAGTGGATTCTCGGCAACCCTTACCTGGTCGCGGTATTCGCCGTGCTCGCCCTCGTCCTGGGAATATACGGCAGTTTTGCGATCAAGACGGACCTGTTTCCGGCTGTACAGCGTCCCACGGTGGCTGTACTGATTACCGAGCCGGGGGCCTCCGCCGGAGATATCGCGGCCTATGTCGTTCGCCCCGTCGAGCGGGTCTGCCACACGGCCAGTGACGTGCGTCGCGTTTTCTCGGTGAGCAAAGACGAAATCGGCGTTGTCACCGTGGAATTCAATTATGGAAAGCCCCTCCAGGAAGCGGTGACGGACGTGATGACCGCACTGGATCGGATCCGGGCGCAACTGCCCCAAGACATCCTCGCGCCGCAGGTCTTCAAGATCGGCGACTTCACCGTGCCGGTCATGACCCTGGCGGTCGAGCCCGCCGACGGGAGCGCCTTCGACCTGGCCCTGACCCGCCAGCTCGCGGACAATGATTTGAAGGACGCCCTCCTGAACATCCCGGAGGTGGCCGACGTGGAGGTGTTCGGCGGCCATGTCCGGGAGATTTCGATCCAGGTGGATCCCGTCCGGCTGGCCTCTCTGAGGGTGCCTTTTTCGGCACTCCTGCACGCCGTCCAGGGAAACAATCTCGACGTTCCCGAGGGCTTCATCCTGAACAGCCATTCCCAGATCATCATGAAGACCCGGGGCGAGCTCTCCAAAATCGGCGAGATCGAGGCCCTGCCGATCGGGTTTCAGGGAAGGGTCATCCACCTGCGGGACGTGGCCGTCGTCCGCAATACGGTCACCGACCCCACGGCGGTATTTCATTTCAACGGCCGGCCGGCCACAGCCGTCAATATCCTCCGTCACGAGGACGCCAATACAGTGGCCGCCATCACGGCGGTCAGGGCGGCGCTTCCCGGCTTGCAGGAACGGTTTCCCCAGGTTTCCATCCAGGTAGCCGATTCCCAGGAGCGGATCATCAACCAGTCCATCTCCAACCTCAAGGACTCGCTGCGGGATGCCATCGTCTTCACGGTTCTGGTTATCTTCCTGATGATCGCCGACGTCCGCTCCGCCGTCATCACCGGGATCTCGATCCCCTTCACGTATTTTCTCACCTTTACCGTGATGCTCCTTTTCGGGTTGGAGTTCAACATCGTCACCATGACGGCTATCATCCTGGCGGTCGGCATGCTCGTGGACGACGCCATCGTGGTCCTGGAAAACATCGAACGTCACTACCGCGAGGAAGGCGGCGATCTGAAAAAGATCACGGCGACCGCCACCCGGGAAATCCTGCTCTCCGACTTTTCCGGCACCTTTTCAACCATCATCGTCCTCGTCCCCATTATGTTCCTGGGGGGGTACGTGCAGAAGGTCATGCGACCATTGACCGTGGTGCTGTCCATCGCGCTCCTCTCCTCGTTCCTCGTC
>WFRX01000094.1 GCA_015486285.1 bacterium | reverse complement strand
CTACCCCTTCGAGGGCGTGACCTACAACCGTAAGGTGCTCGAAACCGGAACGGTCGGCTGCTCCACGGTCATTACCGTAACGGTTACCCCCCCGGGAGGGCTCCACCCCCTGGAGGCATCCTTCCTGTGGCACCCGGAGGCGCTGACCATCGCGGACACGGACAACCAGCGGGTGAGGGCCGTGGATCCCGCGACCGGGTTCATCGACACCGTGGCCGGAACCGGGTCGGGAGGCTATAACGGAGACGGCCAGCCGGCCTCCTCCGCGGCGCTCGACAACCCTCACGGCGTATGGCGGGACGCCTCCTGCAATCTTTACATCGCCGATACGGACAACAGCCGGATCCGCAGGGTGGATCCGACGACCGGCATGATCGACACGGTCGCAGGCAACGGCGCGGACGGCTACTCGGGGGATGGCGGGCCGGCCATCGCGGCAAGGCTCCGCAAGCCTCGAGGCGTGTCGGTCGCGCCGTCCGGCAATCTCTACATTGCCGACACGGACAACAATGTGATTCGAATGGTGGACGCCGGAACAGGGGACATCTCGACCTTCGCCGGGACGGGTACGGCCGGCTACTGGGGGGACGGTGGCCGGGCGAAGTGGGCCCGGCTCGACAAGCCGGGCGACGTGTTCGTGACCGCCACAACGATCTACATTGCCGACACGGAGAACCACTGTATCCGCAAGGTCTGGTACTCTACTTTCGATTGGTTCATCGATACCGTGGCGGGCACCGGATCGAGCGGTTACTCCGGGGACGGGGGGTCGGCCACGAGCGCGAAGCTCGACAAGCCGCGGGGGGTGTATGTGGATGCCTCCGGGAACATCTACATCGCGGACACGGACAACAGTGTCATCCGCAGAGTGGACGCCGGGACCGGAACCATCGATACCGTGGCGGGCACCGGATCGAGCGGTTACTCCGGGGACGGGGGCCCGGCCACGAGCGCGAAGCTCGACAAGCCCGAAGACGTATATCTGGACACGGCGGGAAACATCTACATCGCGGACACGAACAACAGTGTCATCCGCAGGGTGGACGCCGGGACCGGAACCATTGCGACCGTGGCGGGCACCGACTCGGACGGGTATTCGGGCGACGGCGGCCCGGCCACGAACGCCGAACTGAAGAAGCCCCGAAGCATCTGCATCAACCTGCCGGGATCCCTTGCCGGCCCCCTCGAACGGCTGAAATAGCCGGCGGATTGCCGCGTGGCAGCCGCGCATCACGCTCTTCGCTTCGCCTCGATTTCTTGTGGCACACGCCTTGCTCTTTCCCATAAGCGCCGAAGGACCGGCTGCCGGGCGGGGGGATGTGGGCTTTCCGCGGGGAATCAGGCTACCGGTCGATTGTAGCAGGGTTTTGGCGAAGGCCGCCCGACCGGCGAGGAGGGATGAGAGAAGATGCAAGGCCCTTGTTTCGTGACAAATAATTATCATTTTTGTCAATCCCTTGACAATGGAAAAGCGCTTTCTGGATGAGAGAGACATGCTGAGGGGACCGGGCACCTATCCGATCGCGATCGACATGACGGGCGACGGCATCTTTGCCGCCCAGCTCGCAAAGGGCCGTCAGGGCCCGGTCCTCCGGGAGCTGTTCCGTCGACGCATGGAACAGGGGAACGGGGACAGCCCGGACACGGAGGATGAACGGATCTCTGTTTTCAGGGAAATCAGGAAGAACAGGAGATTTTCGGGCAGGCGGGTGATCGTGCACCTGCCTCCGCAGTCCATCTTCCGGTTTCCCATACGATTTCGGCTCAATGGGGGGGAGACCGTCGAAGAGGCGATCCTGCGTGAATCGAAAGGCTATCTGCCTTTTCCGCTGGAGGAGGCGGTCCTTGATTACCCCTCCCTCGTCTCTCCGCCGCCGGGTGAAGGGGGGCTGTACAAGGCGATGATCATCGCGGCGCGCAGGGATGAGATCGCCAAGTTCATGGGGCTGCTCAAGCAGGCGGGCCTGGTCGTGGAGGCGGTTGATTTCCGCCTTGCCTCCCTCGTTCGCCTGCACAGGTTCCTGGACAGGATCCCCGAAGACCCGATCCTCCTGTGCAACATAGGTGAAACCGAGAGCATGCTCGCCACCGTGACAGACAAGAGCATCCTTGCCCAGCATTACGTTTCGTGGGGCATGCGGGCCCTCCTCGACAAGGTACGGGCCGGATTCGGCTTGAAGGACGCATCCCGCAAGGCAGAGGCCCTGCTCAGGCGCTACGGCCTTCTTTATGAAGACCGCGACGCCTGGAAGCGGGAGGTGGATGCTTCGAAGGAGGCAACGGCCGAGAGCGTATCGCGGGCGATCTATCAGATCGTCTCCCCCCATATCGAAGAACTTGTCTACGAGCTTCACAAGCTCATCAGCTATGTGCGTTCCGAGGAGCACAACGTTTCTTTCGAAGGGATCTACCTGTACGGCGAGGCCGCCGTGATCCGGCACCTGGACAAGTGTCTCGAAAGGCGGCTCAGCATACAGACGCAAGTGATGGAACCGATGTCCAGGATGAACGTGTCGGATGAAGGGATCCTCCCCGACAGATCCGGGGGGGGACCGTTCGGGCCGGCCCTGGGGCTGGCGATGCGAAGGGTTACATGGCTCTGAGAGAGATCAACCTCATTCCTTCCGAATGCCTGTTCCGCCGGCAGGTACGGCGACACCTGTCCCTGTGGTCGCTGTGCCTGGCCCTCTCTCTTCTTGTGAATGCGGGGGGCTTCCTCCTGTACACGCATCTCGTGCTCGCCAAGGGGAATTCTCTGGCCGGCATGGGCGAGGTGGATGCGAACCTGGACGCGAGGATCGTTCAGATCAAGAGACTTCAAGAAGAGCTTGCGAGCCTTCACGAGAGGCAGGCCGCCTTCGAGTCGATCAGGAGGAACCAACCCTATTCCCGCGTGCTCCTGAGGCTCGCCGATATCATGAACGAGAACACCTGGTTGGGCCAACTCCGGATCGAAGAGGACGGAGAGAACGGGGCCGTGACGAAGGTGGAACTCACCGGATACTCCTTCACGAACGAGGATCTGGGCGATTTCCTGAGCCGGCTTACGGGCACCTTGGTGTTTCGGGACGTGGTCTTGAAGTATGCGAACGAAGTCGAGGATCCGAGAGCGAAGAATCAGGGGAAGGCCGGCGCGCAGGTGATCAACTTTCAGCTGGTCTGCAGCCTGTCGGGAGAATAGAGGCCCATGGAGTTTTCCGTAAAGTCGATGGACCGCGCATGCCTCGCCATTGTTGTCGTGGTGTCCCTCGTGTGCGGCTATATCTCCGTGAGCCGGGCGGTCAAGGAGAAACGCCTGATCGAGCAGGAAAACGAATTGCTCGCCAAGCGTACGGAAAGCCTGGCCCTGGCGGAAACCAGGCTCCAGCGCCTGAACTGGCTCCTCGCCTCGACCAGGTCGGAACTGGGGGTCTTGAAGGAGTCCATCCCGGATTCGGCAAAGATGGGCAGGCTCCTGAAACGGCTGAACACGTTCGTGGAGGCGAGACGGGTTGTCCTCGTGAGCCTTCAGCCCCTCGATCCGGTGCCTGAGAGGCTTTACACGAGGATTCCGCTCCATTTGATCTTGCAGGGCTCTTTTGTGGATGTCTACCGGCTGCTCTATGACCTGGAGACGATGGGCCGTGCATGGGTGATGGAGAAGATGCAGATTACCCGGCCGGGCATCGAGCAGCCATGCCGGGTCGATCTCACAGCGAGCGTCTTCGCACGATAAAGGGGCGAAAGGACGGGAGGAATCGGGTGTATGTCTGACGAGAAGATCGAGCAGGTCAAGCTTGTGATGGTCTTCGTTCTGGCCCTCGTTCTGGGCCTCGTCGTGTATATTCGTTTCCAACACAAGGAAGGAAAGGCAACGACGAGTGAAGCGGCGCGTCCCGACCGCTCCGTTTCCCTCAAGGTCCCTGAAATCAGCCTTGAAGAGCCGGTGAAGACCGGCAGGCTCCTCGTCCCCGTCGGTCCCCCCGTCCGTGAGCCTCTCAGGGACATCTTCGCCCCGGGCCCCTCCTCGTCGGAACGGGCGGGTGGGGGCCCGGGGGACGAAGAATCTGTGTCGATCGCCTCCCTCAAGTTGCGAGGCGTGGTGGCGGGGGGCGTCCGCCCCCTCGCCCTGATCAATGACCGGTTCGTCCGTCCGGGGGACCGGCTCTATCAGTATCGAGTGGTAAGTATCGGAGCAAAAGGCGTCTGGCTCGTCTCGGGCACGGAAACCTTTCAGCTGAATGTCCTGGAAGACAAGAAGGACAAGAGGGACAATTAGGATGACAAAGCGGCTCGTGATTCTTCTGGTTGGTCTCGGGATTGTCCTGGCCCCGGCGGTTGTGCAGGCGGTCGACATCCCCCCGCCTCCATCGATCGATGGGGCGGACAGGCCCCCGCCTCTCCCGGTCCCGCCGGGAGACGAAGCCGCCGGGCCGGGGGAGGCGCCTTCTCCCCCCGGACCGGCCCCGGTTCCGCCGACAGGGCAAGGCGTCCCAATGGGGATTCATGCGGACGACGGCCTGATGAGCCTCAACTTTCTCGAGACGGATATTCGGGAGATCTTTTCCGCCATTGCCATGGAACGGGAGATCAATGTCGCCATGGCGAAAGAAGTATCCGGAAAGGTCTCCATCCACCTGTTTCATGTGAGTTTCCAGGAGGCCCTGGAAAGCGTTTGTCTGGCCGGCGGGGTTCGGTACCGGAAGCAGGGGGATGTGTACTACGTCTATAAACCCAAGAAGGAAAACAGCGCCCAGTCCGAAGGGCTGGAGATGAAGATCTTCAAGCTCAAGTATATGGATGTGGACAAGTTCGAGGGCATCCTCGACTCCATACCGAGCCTGAAGACGGTTAAGATCCACGAGCCTTCCAAAACGATCATCGTGGAAGACACGCCGGAAAACATCCGGAAGGTGGAGGCCATCGTCAAGGCATGGGACGCAAGGCCGAAGGAGGTCCTCATCGAGGCTCAGATCCTGGAGATCACCCTGAACGACAGCATGTCCCTCGGAGTCGACTGGGAACAGCTGCTTGGCGACGTGCGACTGGGAACGGGGGGATTCAGCAGGGCCGTCCTGCCGACGGACGGGTCGGTTTCGCCCGTGCCGAAGGTGGGTTCGGGCGGTTTCGCCAACATCATCACCGGGGCCGGGACGAAGTACCAGTTCGCGGCCGCTATCGACCTGTTGAAGACCCAGACGAAGGTGAACACCCTTTCCTCGCCGAAGGTCCTGGCCATTCACGGGAAACCGGCCAAGGTCCAGGTGGGCGGAAAACAGGGATACAAGGTAACCACCACGAATCTGGGGGTGGCCACGGAAACGATCGAGTTCATCGACACGGGAACCATCCTGGAGATCACCCCGTACGTGAACGGGGACAAGGAAGTGCTTCTGAACGTGAAGCCCGAGATCAACTCCGCCCAGATCGATGAGGGGGGCATCCCGGTGGTCAGTTCGACGGTCGTGTCTACATGGCTGCTGGCAAAGAACGGAGAGACCGTCTTTATCGGCGGGCTGATCCAGGACGCCAGGACCAAGGAAAAGGAAGGAATTCCCTATATCAGCGACGTGCCCGGCCTGGGGCACCTCTTCGGGCGGACCAAGGAAGGGACGAAAAAGAGTGAGCTTGTCATCCTGATTACGCCTCAAATCGTCCAGTCCATGCGGGACAGGATCAACCAGGAGAACAAAGAGAAGGTCGAAAGGCGGCGGCAGAAGGCGCTCAGGCACGATGCACAAGAGGGGCGCACCGCCACCCCCCCGCAGGCCGTGGAGGATGCCCCTGCGGCCGTCCTGGAAAGCAAGCCCGATGAGAGGCGGAAAGGCGGGGGCTCCGAAGGGAAGCCGGATGTCGTAAGCGGGCTCCCGGCATACCTTGTCGAGGAATGACGGCCCCTGCCCGGCGACGCGGCTTCTCAGAGGCGGCGGCGGCGATACCAGGCGATGAGTCCGAGGATCAGGATTGCCTCCGGGATGAGCAGGGCAAGGGAATGGAACGCCTCGAAGGTTCTTTCCGGGATGAGCGGTGACTGGTAGAGGTCTTCCATCTTCGGCCGGACCCGGATCCGGTCTTCCCGGTGGGCGAGATAGTAGACGGCGCCCATGACCAAGTCTTCATTATACAAGGCGCCGATCAGGCGGTTCGTAGCAAAGTCGACGTCGCCGAAAAGCACGACTCGCGCTTCCTTGCCGCTTTTCGTTTTCCACTGGACGGATGCGCCGAGGGGGAAGGGTCCCAGGCCCTTTCGCATTCGAAGGGGCATGCCCGCCGCTTCCTCGCCGAGCCCCTCTTTCTCCCCGCCGCCGGGCATTTCGAAGCGGCTCGTTCGGTTCGTGTAGACGAAGCCTTGCGGGTCCGCGCCCCGCAGGACGAGGGGCCTCGCCCCCGAAAAAATGACCCCGGTTTTTTCGCTCAGTCCCTGGACGATGGGATGATATCTGTCGAATCGATTGACGATCGGCTCGGTTCCCTTTGCCTTGCTCCCGAACAGGGAGGAGGCCTCGTCGACCACCCATGTGTTCAGGGCCGACAACCCCTTTTCGCTGAGGGTTGTTGCGGGTTCGAGGGGTTGGCCGGGCTCTGCGAAGACCAGAAGCCGGCCGCCGTGGTCCACGAAAGACCTCAGCCTGTCCCGCTCGGCCGGCAGCAGCTTCTTCTCCGGCGCGGCGACCACTACGATATCGCATTCTTCCGGAACAGCGGGCCGGGTGGCCAGCATGAGCTCCGTAGTCTGAAATCCTTCGTGCTCGAGCAATCCCTGGAGCGAGGAGAGCCCGTTGGCGCCCATGCCGTGCAGGGATCGTTCGCCATGACCGGTCAGGAAGCACAGTGTCGTATCCGCGCGCATGCTGAAGTCGAGAACCGTCTGGATAATGGCGCGTTCCGTAATCGTCGGGACCTTTATGGCCCGGCCTCCGCAGAAGAGAATGAGTTTCGAGCCGCCCCGTTCGATCTGCCTGGCCAGTTTGGGCCCGAGTTCGTCCGGTGTGACGATCTTCAGGCGGAAATGTTTCGAGGCCTTCGCGAAACGCTCGATCAGGATTCGCTCCTGTCCGGATACCGCGGGATTGCCCGCGTAGACGGCGTTGATGTCCACGGACAGCCCTTTGAGGACCTGCTTGGAGAAATCGGACAGGGTGTAGAGCCGGGGCTTTGTGAAGTCCCACTCGGGGGTGAGGCGGGAGGAGGCCAGGAGGATTCCGCCCATGACGATGACGGCGAGGGCCGCGTGAAGCAGCGCCATGCCCAGTGCCCTGCGCGAGAGGCCGACATGACGCCTTCGGACGGAGACCGTGGAGGCGATGACCGCCCCGATGAAGAGGGCCGCTGCCGTGATCAAGTTCCCGATCGCGATCGCCCCCGGGTGCTTGGTCAGGTAGACACCCCCCAGGCCGAAGACCAGGGCGACGCAAGCGAGAGAGAAGAGAAAGCCGGGCATGGTGCCTCCTAGTGGATCCGTTCGAGCGCCAGGCTCACCCGCGTGAGCAGGAAGGCGCCCACGCACAGGCCCATGAAATAGACGATGTCCGACAGGGCGATTACGCCGCGGGGGAAGCCGGCCATGTGGGTCATCAGGGAAAGGTAGTGCAGCACCCGGTCCACTGCATTGCCGGTGAACTCCATCATCCAACTGAAGTCCAGGATGGCCATGGAAATGGCATAGGCGCTCAGGGCGGCGACGAGCTGGTTGGACGCCAGGGCGGAACACACGAGACCGATGGAAGCGACGGCGAAGGAGAGAAACAGGAGGCCAACGACGGAGGCCAGGATCGGACCGGTGTCCAGCCCGGTGTGAACCGCCGCTATGGCCGGCATCAGCGCCGTGACGGCCACGACCGCCAGGAGAAAGACGAAAGTGGCCAGGAACTTGCCGGCCGCGATCTGGGTGTGGCTGAGCGGGAGGGTCATGAGAAGCTCGTCGGTGCGGCGTGCCCGCTCCTCACAGAACATGCCCATGGTAATCAGGGGAATCAAGGCAAGCAGAACGAGCGCGGTATCGGTGACGGTCGGCAGGAGGACCTGTTGGAACAGATTCAGCCCCGGGGGTATCGTCCCAGCGCGGATCTGGTCGAAGGCCGTCTGGGTCTGCAGGAGCATGAGCTGCGTGTTGAAGGCCTTCAGGTTGTCGAGGAAGAACAGGCTCATGGACAGGGCCATGGCGGTCAGCGCCAGGTAGGCGATCGGCGATGCGAACAGGCCGGTGAGTTCCTTGCGAAGAACGGTCAGCACTGCCCTCATGTCTCTTGCTCCCTGTCCCGTTCCCGGGTCTCGCGGAAGATTTTCGCAATGCCGGCGGCCCCGCCGAGTTCATCGACGGCGCCCGTCCTGGCGACACGCCCCCGGTCGAGCACGAGCGCCCGTGAGCAGAGTACGCCCACTTCGTCCAGGTCGTGGGTGCTCAGGACCACGGTGCTGCCGCCGGCGAGTTGCCGGATGAGTTCGTGGGTCTGATGCCGTTGCTCCGGGTCGAGGCCGTCCGTCGGTTCGTCGAGAAAGACCACCGCGGGTTCGTGGATCACGGCGGCGGCCAGGGAGATGCGGGCGCGGTAGCCCTTGGAACAGTGTCCTGCAAGGCGATCGATGACCGCTCCCAGGCCGAAGTGGGTGACCAGCGCTTCGATGCGTGACTCCCGCCTGGCCCGTGACAGGCCGTGGACGTTGCCGACGAATCGAAGGAGGCCCCGGACGGTCAGGTCGGCGTAAAGTTGGGGATGTTCGGGCATGTAACCGATGCGCCGCCGAACGGCGCGGGATCGCCTGATGAGATCGATCCCGGCCACCCGGACGGAGCCCGCCGTGGGCAGGCGGTAGCCGGTGAGGATCCTGAGAAGGGTTGTCTTGCCCGACCCGTTCCTGCCCAGCAGGCCGAAGACCTCGCCCTCTCCGATCGAAAAGCTCACGTCTGCCAGGGCGTGGAGGGGCCCGTAGTCCTTCCACAGGCCTTTTGCCTCCACCACGCCACCGTCCATCATGGATTCGACCCCTTTTTTCGTTCGTCGGCCCGGCTGCCTCCATCCGGGTCCCGGATCTTACGATCTACTGGCATCCGTAATACGAGTGATCGAGTATATCCCGGCGCACCGGAAAAGTGAATCCCCGGGAGACAGGGGTCAAATGTTTCTTGCCAGCTCCGCCGCGTCCCATACGGCTTGCTGGCAGCTCTTGAGCTTCTTGGCGTCCCCGATGATGTGGAGTTCGGCAACCTTGCCCTCCAGCCTCTTGTACAATGCCCCTTCCTCGACGTAGCCGGATGTGATGACAACGGTGTCTGCTTCTAGGGTCTCCCGGCCGTTCGCCTTCTCCAGAACGACGCCGCCGTCGCAAATCTCGACGCACTTCGTTCCGGTCATCAGCGTGACACCGCGACTGCGCAACCCCTGCAGGATGCCGAACCGCGAGGTACGGCCGTAATAGGCGGCTATCTTCTTGCGCTGCTCGATGATGGTGACAGGCCTTGTCCGCCTCATGTAGGCGAGGGCCTGTTCGGGGTCGAGCGCCCCGTGGAGAACCAGGAACCGGGCCACATCGGGCGGCATGGCGCCTCTTTGTGCTGCATAGAGGGCAACCTCGCAGCCGATGTGACCGCCGCCTATGATGGCGACCCTGCCCCGAAGGTCCGCCTCTCCCCGCAGGACCGACGCGGCGGTATAAACGTGCGGTTTCCCGGTGCCGGGCAGTTCGGGAAGATCCTGTCTCGCGCCTGTGGCGATGATGACCACATCCGGCCGGTGCGCGAGTACCGACTCCTCGCCGGCTTCCGTTCCCGTTAGGATGCGGATATCCAGGCGGCGCACTTCATGGATCAGATAGCGCAAGAGGGACTTGAACTCGGCCCTGTCTCGGGCGGTCCCGCACAGGGTGAGCTGGCCGCCCAGTTCCTCTTCCCTTTCGACCAGGATGACCTCATGGCCCCTCAAGGCCAGGACTCTCGCGGCCTCCATTCCGGCCGGGCCCGCGCCGATGACCATCACCTTCCCGGGCTTTTTCGCGGGATGGATCTCGAAGCGCGCCTCCCGGCCCGCGGCCGGATTGACCAGGCAGGAGACCGGCCGTCCCATGAACACCCCGTCCATGCACCCCTGGTTGCAGGCGATACAGGGGGCGATTTCATCGAGCCTGCCCGTCCTCGCCTTGTTGGGCAGTTCCGGATCCGCGATCAGGGCCCTTGCCATGCCGATCAGGTCCGCGACTCCGTCCTGAAGGAGTTCCTCGGCAAGGAGAGGGTCGTTGATGCGGTTTGTGACGACCACCGGGACGGCGACCTCCTTCCTGATTTCCGCCGCGAGGTATGCGAAGGCGGCTCGAGGCACGAGCATGGCGCTCGTGGGGACCTTTGCCTCGTGCCAGCCTACTTGCATGTCCAGGAGATCGACGCCGGCCTCCTCCAGCGTCCCGGCGATGGACCGCGTTTCGTCGAGCCCGGTCCCGCCCTCCACGTAGTCGTCGAAGCTCAGCCGGAAGACGACCGGATAATCCTCGCCGAGGGCCTGCTTGATGCTTCGGACGATCTCGACGGCGAACCTTGTACGGCCCTCGAGGCTGCCCCCGTATGCATCGGTCCTGCGGTTGGTGAAGGGCGAGAGGAACTGGCTGACCAGGTAGCCGGTGCTGCCGCAGATCTCCACCGCGTCGAATCCGGCCTCCCTTGCCCTGCGCGCCCCGTCTGTGAAGAGGCCGACCATGTCCTTGATCTCCTCGACACTCAAGGCCCTCGGCACCTCCCCGCTGAGGGGAGAGGCGACCTCGGACGCGGAAACAGGCTGCTCGCCGGTGAGGATGGAAAAGGCGTACCGGCCCGAGTGGAGCAGCTGGAGGCATGACTTGGCCCCCGCGGTCCGGATCGCCTCTGTGAGCTTCCGCAAGTCCGGGATGTACCTGTCGTCGTCGACGGCCAGGAAGTTCACCCCCCCCGTACCATGAGGGTGAATGTGGGCCCCGCCGACGATGAGCAGGCCCGCTCCGCCTTTCGCCCTCTCTTCGTAGAACCGGATGAACGGCGGCGTGGCGAATCCGCCCTCCGCGTACCCCAACTGCATGGAGAGCATGACGATGCGGTTCTTGAGTTCCAGATTTCCGATCTGGACACCGCTGAACAGTCGTTTCAGTTTCATTTCCTCTTTCCCTGCCCGTTCCTCCCCAGCTCGCGCAGGATCATTTCCCGCAGCTTGTACTTTTCGACCTTGAAGGTCGGCGTCTGGGGCAGGGCATCGATGAACCGGATGTGCTTCGGCCGCATGAATTTCGGCATCTCGGCGTCGATCCAGGGCCGCAGTTCCTGTTCGGTGATTTCCCTGCCCGGCTGGGGCACGATATAGACGACGATGTCATCCTCCTCGCCCTCTTCCGCCGGGATCGGAAAGGCGGCGCAGACCCCGACCTTCGGGTGGCCCGTCAGGATGTCCTCGATCTGGTAGGAAGAGATATTCTCGCCCCGGGTCCGGATGAATCCGCCCATCCGGTCGACGAAATAGAAATTTCCATCCTCGCCCCTGTAGGCGCCGTCCCCTGTGTGGAACCAGCCGTTCCGGAAGGCCTCCTCCGTGGCCTCCGGCCGGTTGAAGTAGCCGGCAAACAGCAGATGGGGCAGCTTGCTGCGGATCGCGAGCTGTCCCTGCTCGCCGGGGCCGCATTCCTCGTCGTTTTCATCGAGGATGGCCGCCTCCATCAGCCGTGAGGGCCGCCCCATGAAGCCCTTCTTGATCTTGGATCGGCCGGAAAGAACCGGGACGCCCAGGGGTTGTACGATCTTCCAGATTTCTTCCCGCGTGTATCCCTTGAGCATCTCCTGCGGCGTGCCCTCCTCATCCCCGAGTTCATCGATGAGTCCCACGATCCCGATCCCGGCCTCGGTCTGTCCGTACGCCACGGTAACGACGTCGATACCGAACCGCCTGGCGAAGGCATGATGGTATTCGGGGAGCGGCTGCATGTGAACCTGCTTCAGGGTGTTCAGACGGTCGTCGGGCGATTCCTCGGGAATCAGGAGCCAGGGGATCATGATATCGAGGAGAACGGCGGAAGATGCCCCGGAGACATGGATCCTCTTCCAGAACGCCGAGGGGCTGAATTTGTCCCAGCAGGCAACCGTGCATCCGCACCATGCGGCCCGGGCCACGTTCGCAAAGGCCCCTCCCACGTGGTAGAGAGGAAGATCATTGTACACCACGTCGTCCGGATGCATGAGGCGGAGGTAATAGTAGAGATAGTTGTGCATCCACCGATGGGGATGCACCACGCCTTTCGGCGGCCCCGTCGTTCCGGAGGTGTAGATGATGTTCGCCGTGTCCGTGTGTTCCAGTGGGATGCCTGGATTCGACCCGTTGCCGGCCAGAAGATCCTCGAACGGATGGGACGGAAATCCCCTGTCCAGCCCGATAGCGGCCTTTTCCTCGTCGTAGTCATGGTCGCCCCTTTTGGGGCGGTGAAGGATGACAGGCATGTGGGCGATGTCGCGGCTTACCTGATTCACCAGAGGGACGCGGGCCTGCTCGGTGATCAGGAATTTCGGGCCTGTATCGTTGATCTGGTACGAGAGGAGTTTCCCTCGGTAGTTGAAGTTGATGGGGCAGTAAACGGCCCCGATCTTCCAGATGCCGAACATGGCGAGCGTCGTGACCAGTGGATTCATCAGGAACAGGGAAACCCTGTCTCCCTTGCCGGCGCCCATGGCCTTCAGGTTGTGCGCGATGCAGTTGGACAGGCGGTTGAATTCCTCGTAGGTGATCCGCCTGTCTTCCTCGCCGTAATAGAAGTAGGTTTTCGCGGCCTTCTTTTCGGCCCATTCCTCGAGCTTCCGGACAACGCCTTCGCCGTCCCGCTTCAGATCCCTTTCCAGTGCATTGAGGTCCATGGCCACTCCCTGTCCGATTGTCTCCGGCAGGCCCGAAGTCGCTCCGGCGCCTCCCGCGATTTCCTCATGCCGTGTCCTCGGATCTATCGGAAACGTGGTGACAGTAGGTTATGTCGAGTACGGGAAGCAGGTCAACAAGGGAATGGACGAAAATCCGGCGCTCCCTTTGTCATTGCCCCCGGATGGGACTAAGATCAATGGCCGATACCCGCGGACGCAAAAGGGAGGATCTGCCGTGCCGGGACCGCTTGAAGGAACGAAGGTGTTGAGTTTTGGAAGGATGCTCTCCGGGCCTTATGCCGCCATGCTTCTCGCCGACCTCGGCGCGGAGGTCGTGAAGATCGAGGCCCCGAAGATCGGCGATCTGGCCCGTTTCGCGGGTCCCTTCATCGAAAAGGTGAGTTCCTACTTCCTCAGCATCAACCGGGGGAAGAAGAGCATGACCCTCGACCTGAAGCGCAAACGCGCCCGGAAGGTGGTGTTCCGTCTTGCGAAACGGGCGGACATCCTCCTGGAGAACTTCCGGCCCGGCGTCATGGAACGACTCGGCTTCGGGTATGAGGCGATCCGCCGGGTCAATCCCGGGATCATTTACGCCTCCCTGTCCGGCTTCGGGCAGGAGGGCCCGTACGCCCAGCGGCCCGCCTTCGACATGATCGCCCAGGGGATGGGGGGCGTGATGAGCATCACAGGGGAGCCGGGAAGGCCGCCGGTCCGCCTCGGGTACTCCATGGGGGACATCGGCGCCTCCCTGTTCACTTGTGTTTCCATCCTGGCCGCCCTTCACGAACGGGAGAAGAGCGGCCGGGGGCAGCAGATCGATGTGGCGATGCTGGACTGCCAGGTGGCCCTCTGCGAGAACGCATGCGCCCGGTACTTCGCCACCGGGGAAGTCCCCGGCCCCCTCGGTTCGAGGCACCCTCTGTTCACGCCCTTTCAGGCCTTTCCGACACGGGACGGATACGTCGTTCTGGTCGCCCAACTCCCCGACGACTGGAAAAGGTTCTGCGAGGCGGCCGGAAGGGAGGAATGGGCCGCGGACGGGAAGTACGGCTCCCTGGAGGCCCGGCTGGCAAACTACGACGAATTCATCGAAGAGATGAATGCCCTGATGCGGACACGAACGACGGCGGAGTGGATCGAGCTGCTCGATGCGCATCGCGTGATGTGCGGCCCCGTCAACAGGATCGACCAAGTCGTCAGGGATCCCCATATCCATGCAAGGGGGATGTTCGTCGATGTAGAGCACCCGCAGGCGGGCGGCTTGAAGGTCGTGGGAACGCCGATGCGGTTTTCCGAGACCCCCTGCCGCATCGAGAAGGCGAGCCCGGAACTCGGAGAGCACACGGAAGAGGTCCTCTCCGCCTGGGCGGACCTCACGGAAGAGGAGATCGAGGAACTCAGGGAATCCGGCATCGTCTGAGGAAAAGTCCGAAATGCTTGCCATCGGCTTCCGGGTGTACTAGGGTGTTGCAAGACATAACCTCCCTTTCCCTGCCTCACGAGGAGGAAAAGCCATGAGAAGAATTCCCTGGATCGCGGTAGCCGTATTCCTGTTTGCCTTCCCGTCGATCGGTTACGCAGGCTTCAATCTTCTGAAAAAGGTGCAGGAAAACGTCGAAAGAAGAGTGGACCATGAGGTCGATCAATCGATCGATCATGGCCTGGATGAGGCGGAGAAGGCTGTCAAGGGTGAAGGCGGTGAGAGCGCGGGAGAAGGTTCGAGCGCCCCGATGAAATCAACAGAGCGGGAAAGGGCGGTGGAAGACGGATCTTCGTCCGGGACGAACCGCCGGCAACTGAAGGCATGGTCAAAGTATGATTTCGTCCCGGGCGACGAAATCATCTTCATGGACGATTTGAAGGATGAAGAAAGCGGCGAGTTTCCCTCGCGCTGGGATTTGAGCACGGGCAATGTCGAGATTGCCGAATACGGGGATGGAAACGTAATCAACTTCGCCACTGTGCGTCCATGCCTCATTGTGCCTCTGATGACACAGAAAGGCGATTACCTGCCGGAAAAATTCACCATTGAATTTGATGCGTATTTCAGCGAGTTTTGTACGAGATATATAGTGAAGCTCTGGGACGTGGTCAATCAGAAACCTCCCAAGTACATTCCGGAGGTATTCATTGAGCCCGGTTCCGTCGGGGTCGAAGGCTTCGGCGGCACCGAACTGGCAGGAAGGGATTATCCCTTCTGGGAACATATCGCGATATCTTTCAACAAAAGGGCCCTGAAGGTCTATTTCGGCAAGCAAAGGGTGATGAATATCCCGAATCTTCGCGCCGAGCCGATGGGATTGACCATTGTGAGCCGTCAGTGCCACCAGGGCAATCAGGCATTGATCAAGAATATCCGGATCGCGAAGGGAAGCAAGAAGCTCTACGACCGAATCGTGGCGGACGGCAGGTTTGCCACCCACGGCATATTGTTCGATGTGAACAAGGCGACCATCAGGCCCGAGTCCATGGGAGTCATCAACAAGATCGTCAAGATGATGAAGGCGCATGAAGATCTGAAATTGCGCATCGAAGGCCACACGGACAGCGATGGAGACAAACGCTTTAACCAAGAGCTGTCGGAAAAGCGGGCGAAATCCGTGAAGGCTGTTCTGGTCGAGGCAGGCATTGCATCTTCACGCCTGAAAACGAAGGGTTATGGAGAGAGCAAGCCTGTGGACAGCAATGCAACGCCTGAGGGAAAGGCGAACAACCGAAGGGTGGAGTTCGTCAAGATTTGACGCTGAAAATCCCGGTTTTCGGAAAGGGGAGCCGACGATGAAGGCCGCGATCTACCATGAACCGATGAAAATCACAACAGAAGAAGTCCCGGTACCGAAAATCGGCGACGCGGATATCCTGGTCAGGGTCCGTGCCTGCGGGATATGCGGGTCGGACCTGCACATGTACCGGCTGGGCCTGTTTACCGAGGCCCTGTGCCGCTCTTCGGAAGGCGGGTTGATTCCCGGCCACGAGTTTGCCGGCGAGGTGGCCGATGTGGGGAAGGACGTTGAGGGAATCGAGGTGGGCGACCGGGTAGTGGCCCTCACATTCGGGGGGATGGCGGAATACGTTCCGATCACGCCGGCCCTGTTGGGGTTCAATGTCTACAAGGTCCCGGAGGAGGTGGGTTGGGTGGAAGCCGCCACTACCGAGCCGCTGGCGAACTCTCTCCACGCAACCCAGCTGGGCGCCCCGTCTCAGGGACAGAATGTGATGATCTTCGGGGCCGGTATCATCGGGCTGGGGGTTGTTCAAAGCATCGGGGTGATGGGCTTCGACTTGAACAAGGTGATCATGGTGGATGTCTCGGACAATCGTCTGGCCATGGCAAAGGATCTGGGAGCGACGGACGTCGTCAATGCCGCAAAGGAAGATCCCCATCAACGGGCCCTGGAGTTGACCGGCGAGGTGCCTGTTACGATCCTCCAGGGCCTTGTGACATCCCCGGCGGTGGATGTTATCTACGATTGCGTGGGGTACATCCAGGAGCGTCCGGAGGCGCCGGTCATCCAGCAGGCGCTGATGATTGCCCGGGAATACGGGAAGGTCGTGGTGCACGGGGTTTTCGAGGCGCCTGTATCCCTCGAGCTGATGCCCATGGTGCTCAAACATGTCCATGTGCTCGGTTCGTACGGCTTTGTCCCGGATGACGCGGTCAGGGCCCTCGAGCTGATGCGGGCGGGGGAAGTGGACAGGATGAAGCTCGTGAGCCATGAATACCCGATCGCGGAGGCGGCAGAGGCCTTTGCCGTACAATGCCGGGCGGAGAGTTCCGTGAAAGTGGTTGTCATACCCTGAGACCGCATTCCGGAAATAGGCTGAGGGTTTTTGAACCGCCTGCGGCATTTTCGGCGCGCCCGGGCCGGTTGGCCGGTAAAAAGGGGAGGGAAGCCATGATTTGGGCTGTGACGGTTTTGGTTCGGAGATGCACGGGCGATTCGCACGGGATCCGCCGGCGCGGGATGCTTGTGGGGCTCCTCTGCGTGGCCGCTTTCCTCGCCGCCGGCTTGGGCCCCATGACGGCGCCGGTTCGGGCGGAGGCGCGGGGGGCGGACACCCGGCCGAATTTCGTTTTGATCATGGTCGACGACGCCGGGTTCATGGATTTCGGGGTCTGCGGGGGGGAAGCGGCAACGCCGAACATCGACCGCCTCGCCGGCAATGGGGTCCTGTTCACCAACTACCACACATCGCCCCTCTGCGCACCTTCGCGGGCCATGCTCCTGACGGGGGTCGACAACCACAGGACGGGGGTCGCCACGATCCCGGAGATTCTTCCGCCCGAGCTGCGCGGGCGGCCCGGGTATTCGATGCACCTGGAACGCGGGGTGGTCACCGTGGCCTCCCGGCTGAAGGCCGCCGGCTACCGTACGTACATGACCGGCAAGTGGCACCTGGGGGACGGAGCGGGCAACCTCCCGGACTCGCACGGATTCGACCGCTCCTTCGCCCTGGCTGCCTCGGGCGCCGACAACTGGGAGCAGAAGGCGTACATACCCTATTACGACAAGGCCCCCTGGTACGAGGACGGCCGGCCGGCAAAGCTGCCCAAGGACTTCTATTCCTCCCGGTTCATCGTGGACCGGATGATCGACTACCTCGATTCCGGGAAGGACGAGGGGCGCCCCTTTTTCGCCTACCTCGCCTTCCAGGCCCTGCACATCCCGGTGCAGGCCCCGCCGGAATTCACCGCCAAGTATAAAGGCGTCTATGACAAAGGATGGCAGGCGGTTCGCGAGGCCCGCTGGCGGCGGGCCCGGGAACTGGGGCTGATTCCTGAAGACGCGCCTCTGGCCCCCATGCTGCCGATGCTGCGGAAATGGGAGGGCCTCTCGGAGCAGGATCGTCGTATCTATGCGAAGAGCATGGCCGTGAACGCGGGCATGCTCGATGCGATGGACCATCACATCGGCAGGCTCCTCGCCTATCTCGAAGAGAAGGGCAAGCTCGACAATACGATCTTCATCATTACCTCCGACAACGGGCCCGCTCCAAGCAATCCCTTTTCCTCCGCGGCGGCGGCTTTCAAGGCCTGGATGAGGATCGCCGGCTATTCGAGGAAGCTGGAAAATCTCGGGGAGAAGGGCAGCTTTGTTTTCATCGGGCCTGAATGGGCGGAAGCCGCCGCCTCGCCCGGCGCCTTTTTCAAGTGGCAGGTCGGCGAGGGGGGGCTGCACGTTCCCCTGATTATCTCAGGCCCCGGTTTTTCCGGTCCGCGGCGTGTGGGCGCCCTTTCATTTGTCTCGGACGTGACGCCTACGATCCTGGACCTGGCCGGGGTCGAGGGGGATGGAGAAGGCACGGTGCCGATGACCGGCAGGAGCCTCCTGCCCCTTCTGCGGGGACAGACCGAGGCGGTCTACGGGCCGGACCATCCCGTCGGCATCGAGGTCTCGGGCCAGGCGGCGCTGTTCAGGGGGCACTACAAGCTGGAACGGAACACCCCGCCTTACGGCGACGGGGTCTGGCGGCTTTACGACATCACCCGGGATCCGGGCGAGACGCGGAACCTGGCGGACGAACGGCCCGACCTGTTTTCGCGGCTCATGAGCGATTACCAGGCCTACACTCGGAAGATGGGTGTGCTGGAGACGCCCAAAGGCTACAACATGTATGAGCAGCTCCGCATCAACACGATCCGGCGAGCGATCCGCTTTCACTGGGTGGCGGTCCTGGCTGTCGCCGTCGGGTTGGTTGGCCTTTGCGCACTCTTCCTCCTGGGCCTGCGGGCGGCCTTTCGACGCCTCCGCAGTGCCGCGTGAACCGACTCGCTCCCCGGCGGAGACGTGCAAACCCGGCCGGGCTGCCTTCCCTGTTTCCGGGATCGCGGGGTCCCCTTGCTCAGAAGGGTTCGGGGCCCCGCTAAACCGGGTCGACCCTCCATTTGCCAATTCCGTGCGGTTTCGTCCATGATAAAAAGATTGTCCGGACGCGAAGGACCTTTGCGATAGGAGGAGACGAGCACCCATGATCGAGCAAATCCAAGACCATCTGTGGCGAATCGAAGTGCCCCTGCCCGGCAATCCCCTCAAATCGATCAATTCGTACGTGATCCAGGGCCCGTCCCGGAACCTGATCATCGACACGGGACTGGACCGCAAGGAATGCCTCGACGCGATCCTGGCCGGCCTGGACGAGGCGGGCATCCATCTGGATGAGACCGATTTTTTCATTACGCACATGCACGCCGACCATTCGGCCCTGGTCCCCAAGCTTGCCGGGGACTCGAGCCAGGTATACTTCAACCGGCCCGATGCGGAGGTCTTCGAGGGGGTCAGCCCTTGGGAAACGATCCTCGAGTATGCGGGACGGAACGGTTTCCCGGAAGATGAGCTTCGTGACGCCCTGCACAACCATCCAGGGTACAAGCACGGCGTCACCAAGGTCCCGGACTTCACCTTTCTCGACGATGGGGACAGCCTGGAGGCGGGCGATTACCGTTTCCGCTGTGTGCAGACGCCGGGCCACACCAAGGGGCACACCTGCCTGTACGAGCCCGAAAAGAAGATCCTCATATCCGGGGATCACATCCTCATCGACATCACGCCGAACATCCAGTGCTGGCGGGAGGGGATGAACCCGCTGGGTGATTATCTGGCCAGCCTGGACAAGGTTCGCGAGCTGGACGTGGAGCTCGTATTGCCCGGACACAGGCGGCTCTTCCGGAATTGCAGGGAGCGGATCGACGAATTGAAGCGGCATCACCACGAGAGGGCGGACGAGGTCCTTACGGTCCTGAGCGGGGGGACGCAGAGCGCTTACGAGGTCGCCTCGGGGATGACTTGGGATCTGGACTGTGACTCCTGGGACGCGTTCCCGGTTGCCCAGAAATGGTTCGCCACGGGCGAGGCGATCGCCCATCTGCGGTGGCTGGAGGAGAAAGGGGAGGTCTTCAGCGAGACCGACGGGGCGGGTACGGTCATGTTTTCCCGAGAGAATTGAAGGGATGAAGCCGAACGCCGCGGATGGGACTTTTTGGGCAGCCTCCTAAGGGCGTGCCAGGATGTGGATGCTCATGGCGGCTTCGCCCCGGCCGATGGTGCCGCCCCCGTTTTCCGACATCGCTATGCGGGCCCCCGGGACCTGCCGCTTGCCGGCTTCGCCCCGCAACTGGGTGACCAGCTCGTAGATCATGGCCAGGCCCGATGCGCCGATGGGATGCCCGCGTGAGATCAGTCCCCCGCTCGTGTTGACCGGGATCTTACCGCCCAGGGCCGTTTCCCCCCTTTCCGCAAAGGGGCCCCCTTCGCCTACCGGGCAAAAGCCCATCTGTTCGACCTGGTGGAGTTCGCCAAAGGCCGTAGCATCGTGCACCTCGGCTACGTCGATGTCTTCAGGGCCCACTGCGGCCGCTTCATAGGCCTTCCCGGCCGAGCGTGACGACACATCGTTCGGCCCCTGAAGGTTGCCGGACTGCAGGATGGATGCCAGGACCTTTACGGCTCGGCCTGATGGATGCCTTTTCAGGAAGCCTTCGCTGCACAGGACGGCCGCGGCCGCCCCGTCTCCGATCGGCGCGCACATCGCCCTCGTCAGGGGCCAGGAAACCTCGCGGTCCGCAAGGACCTGCTCCACGGTTTGCGGGAAGGTGTACTGGGCCAGGTCGTTCAAGGTCGAGTTGTTGTGGTTCTTGGCCGCGATGGCCGCAAGCTGCCTCTGGGTGGTGCCGTACTCCTCCATGTGGCGGCGGGCGCCGATCGCATACCAGTCCATGAAGACGGAATGGCCGCCGGGCTTCTCGGGAGGCGGTTCGATGCCCTTCTCCTTTGCTTCTTTTTCCTTCCGCTTCCGTTCCTGTTCCGCGAACAGGGCCATCTGGTCCGCCACCACTTCCACGTCCATGCCGGCGAGGAACCCCTGCATGGTCTTGGCCCGGTCCTCGCTGTAGAGCTTCTCCGCTCCGACGGCCAGAACGCAGTCGTACAGGCCCGCCTTCACGGCGGTCCAGGCCCCGTGAAAGGCGGTGCTGCCGCTGGCGCAGGCATTCTCCACGTTCGTGATCGGAATCCCTTCCAGCCCGTTGGCGGATAAGGCCACCTGGCCGCGGATGCAGTGCTGGAATGTGTGTATGCCCCAGGCCGAGTTCGAAAACCAGGCGGCCTGGATCGCGTCCCGGGCGAGGCCGCAGTCCTCGATGACGAGGTCCAGGGCCTCGCCGGTCAGGGACTTTATGTTTCTGTCCAGGTACTTGCCGAACTTGATCATTGCCGAACCGAGGATGTACACATGGCCGCTCATCTTCTTTGTCCCCTTGTCTCCTGCGGTTCAGTCTTTTGTCTGTTTCCGTCCACGCTCCTGGACGCCCCGCGTCCGGGTCGCGATGAACTCGGCCGTGAGCTTCCCGGCATGCTCCCTGGAGGCCTCCCTCTCCATGCGGAGCCCCTCGGCGAAGGTCATGCCGTAGCCCTGATCGATGACGCGCTTGTAATGTGAAACCATGCCGGGAACGCAGGAGAGGATGTCCGCGGCCAGGGAGCGGCACACGGGAAGCAGTTCGTCGGGTGCCACAACCCGGTTGACCAGGCCCCAGGCCAGGGCCTGCTCCGCCGAGAGGTAATTGCCCGTGAAGGCGAGTTCCTTGGCACGGCCGATTCCGATCATACGGCTGAGCTTCTGGCTCAGGCCCCAGCCCGGCAGGACTCCGACCCTGGCGTGGGTGTCCGCGAACCGGGCCTCGGCGGACGCGATCAGAAAATCGCACGCCAGGGCGAGCTCGAACCCGCCGGTGATGGCCACGCCGTTGATCGCACCGATGATGGGCCGGTCGAAGCCGTGGATGATATCGATCATGTCCAGCGTGTCGGACCCCAACGGAGTCGACGGATCAGACTCCCCTCCGGGTATGCCCTGGGCGGACAGTTCTTTCAGGTCGAGGCCGGCACAAAAGGCGCGGCCCGCTCCCGTGAGGATGACCACCCCCGTCTCCGCGTCTTTTGCGAGTTCCGAGAAGGCCCGGCTGATCGAGGAGACGAGCGCCCGCGAAAGGGCGTTCATCGCCTCGGGCCGGTTGAGGGTCACGACTGCGATGCCATCGGTCTTTTCCACGAGGGCCAGGGGCTCGGACATGGATGTTCCCCTTCATGAAGCCCCGACACCTTCGGGGCTTACGATTTTTTTGTAAATTTGTAAATAAGATATTATAATCCTTCCAGTAGGTTTGGTCGAGTGAACGCAGACTTTGGGGGCAATATTTCCCAGGGTGGGTACCAGCAAGGGAGGAGAGCGAAATGGCAGAGCGAGTTCCGATCCGAGAGGGAACATTTCGGGAAGGGCCTGACGGAGGGGCCCTGCTGGCGAACAAGTGCAAAGCGTGCGGACAAATTTTCTTTCCGAAGGCGAAGCTTTGTCTGGCCTGCCTGCATGAGGAATTGGAAGAGGTTCCCCTCAGTAAAAAAGGGACCCTCTACTCATATACGATCGCCCATATGCCTTCGTCTTTCTTCCCGCCGCCCCATGCCATGGGGTACGTGGATCTCCCCGAAAGCGTACGGGTCTTTGCCCCCCTGAAGATCATTGAAGACAAGCCCTTCGATGTGGGGATGGAGATGGAGTTGGTCATCGAAAAACTCGGGGAAGTCGACGAAAAAGAGATCATCGGGTATGTGTTCAAGCCGGTCTAGATCTCCGGAGGAAAGGAGGGATTCCATGAGGGAAGTAGCCGTATTGGGCGTGGGGCAGAGCACTTTCGGCAAGATGCCCGAAATATCCGCCGCCGAACTCGGGCGCGATGCCGTGCTGGCCGCGGTCAAGGATGCGGGCATCAGCCCGCGAGACATACAAGTGGCGTACAGCTCCCGGCTGTACGATGCCGTGATCACGAGCCAGGATGTGCTCAAGGAAGTGGGTGTTACCAGCATCGAGATGATCAACGTGGAGAACGCGTGCGCGGGCGGCTCCACGGCCGTGCGCGGGGTCTGGAAGGAGATCGCCAGCGGCCACTACGATCTGGGAATCGCGATCGGCGTGGAGTCCATGACGACGAGCCCCATCGCCCGGAAGCTGATTCCCCCTCAGAAGGACGATATCGAGGGGCAGCTCGGGCTGACCATGCCGGCCCTGTTCGGCCTGCTTGCAAGGCGCCAGATGGCCGAGTGCGGGGCCACGCCCGAAGACTTCGCCCAGGTGTCGGTCAAGAATCATCACCATGGGTGCTTGAATCCTTACGCGCAGTACAAGAAAGAGTTCACCGTCGAAGAGATCCTCAACTCGAGGATGATCTGCGACCCGATCACCCTGCTTCAGTGCTGCCCGAACACGGATGGGGCCGCGGCCGTCGTTCTCTGTTCCATGGATATCGCCCGGAAGCACACGACCAACCCGGTGAAGATCGCTGCTTCCGCGCTCCTGTCCGCCGGGTACAGCTGGAAGCGAAAAGACATCACCTCTTCGCCGCTGGGCGTTGAGACGGCGAGGAGGGCCTACGAGATGGCGGGCTGCGGTCCGGAGGACATCGACCTGGTGGAGCTGCACGACGCCTTTTCCACGGAGGAGATCCTGCGTTACGAAGACCTGGGCCTGTGCAAGCCGGGCGAGGGCGTTGCCTTCCTCCGGTCGGGAGCTCCCGCCTTGGGCGGCAAGGTCCCGGTCAACCCGAGCGGAGGGCTCCTTTCCCTGGGGCATCCGTTGAGCGCGTCCGGCGTGCGCGTGGTCGCAGAGGTGACCACCCACCTGCGGGGCCAGGCGGGAAAGAGGCAGGTCCAAGGCGCCAAGGTCGGCCTGGCCCACATGCTGGGCGGCTTCGCGGTCGGCCTGGAAGCGGGGGCCTGCGGGATCCACATCCTGACGCGTTGATTCCCTCGCGATGGGGAGAGGGCGCCGGGATGCCTTGCGTCGGAATCCGAAGGACGAGCATCGACAGGCTCGAACAGGACGTGGAAGCCCTCCTGGACCTGATCGGATACAGGCCCGTCAAGGAGAAGATCCTTCTCAAGCCGAACCTCGTCGCGGCCGCCCCGCCGGAGAACGGGGACGACACCCATCCCAGGGTGACAGAGGCCGTGGCCCGCTATTTCCGGCACCGGGGCAGGAAAGTCGTTCTTGCAGAAGGGAACGGCATTTTCGAGTCGGACGAGGCCTTTGAAAGGCTCCTCGAGGCCGCCGGCTACCTCTACCTCCGGGATCGCCTCGGGATTCCGTTCATCAACCTGGAGCAGGCCGAACGAACGGACGTGCCTTGGAAGTACGGGTCGATCGCCCTGCCGAAGATGCTCGAAGAGTACGAGTACATCAATCTTCCGACCCTGAAGACCCATCTCCAGACAGGGGTCACGCTTGGGGTGAAGAACCAGAAGGGCCTGCTTCCGATGAAGACGAGGAAGTTCTTCCACAAGAAGGGCCTCCACGCCTGCATCCATGCCTTGAGCGAGGCGGTCGAGCCCGCCCTGACCCTGGTGGACGGCCTGTTCTGCGTCGAGGGGACGGGCCCTACAGGCCCCCCGGTGGGGGAAGTGAAGCGGATGGATCTCCTCGTTGCGGGCACCGACATGATGGCGGTGGACCATGTCTGCACCGAGATCATGGGGGTCGATGTGGAGGAGGTGGAGCATCTCGAGCCTGTGAAGGATGTGCAGGCCCTGGGAGAGAAGATCGCGGATGTGCGTTCGCCCTTCAAGGCGCCCGCCCATGTCATCCGCATGGACCCTTTTACGGTCTACTCGGACGACAAGGTCTGCACCATGTGTTCGGTCCCCTTCTACAAGGCCCTCTCGAAGATCTTCAACACGCCGGGGCTGCACGAGCAATTCGGCAAGCGGCCCGAGTTGCGACAGGTGAGCATCTTGATGGGGCCGTCAGACCCGCCGCCGGACCTCGGCCCCTGCCCGATCTGCCTGGGAGACTGCGCCGCCGCGACGGCCCGCCGGAAGCGGATCCCGCACATCGCGGGCTGCCACCCCGACTATCGGGAGATCGTCAACTTCTTCTGCCCCGGCGCCTATCCGGATGTCGCCCCGTAGCACAGTGCCCCCCCCGGCCTTGCCGGGGGTATAGTGAAGCAATGATTCCTCTATACAAACACGCCGGCACTAGTGCTGATTATGATCCGCATCGTCCACGAAAGCTTCTGATGAATACAGCGCTCAGCCTTGACAATGATACGAATTCATATTTATTCTATTAAAAATATCATCATAACGGAACGTGTACTTGTGCGCGGATAAACCACCCATGACAAGCGAAGTACGATTCAAAAACGCGAAACTCATAGAAAAATCGCTGCGCTTTGCGTCGTTCAAAAAAATTGGGATGTTTTAGCTTTGGACAGTTTGTCCTCTGTTAATATGCACTTCGGGCATACATGCTTATCTCCCATGCACGATTTGACGGTTGTCGAAGTTGAACATGCTATCAAAGAATTCATGAAGAAAAAGTAAGGTCCTCGACTATGAAACAGAGACAGAGATTTTTTTATACACTATTGATACCCCTTCTTTTTGTAGGTTTATTATCCGGCTGTACCAAAGAAAGTTCTTCTGATCATCAACGGTTATCACAAAAAGACCTTGATGCATTGTCCGCTATGTTCGCTGAAGATGTAAATGTGGGTAAATTTGAGCCGTCGGATACGGATGAGGATGGCGTATATGATAAATTTACTCTTACGTTTAAACGGGAGGAAGTTGAGGATCATCTCTTTTTAGACAAAAGTGTGGTCTATGAAAGAGCAAAAAATGGCTTCGATGGAACAATAATGCTGGTATTTGAAAATACCGGAGATCATGCAAAGAAATACAGGCATATCGAAAAAATACCAAAATCCTTTGCTTCGCATGTTGATAATCTTGTTTTTTCCACGCCACCAGACGAGATTATCAATGCAGATCCGGAAGTGTCATGGATCGTAGAGGTCATGGAGCGAAATGTCGAAAAAATTGCGATTCAGGCAAAGATTGCCGCAGCTTCGGCAGCGGTAGAAGCAGATCCCGGAAAGGCGCTGGCACTATTGTCCGGAATGAGCAAAGCGCCTACGGAGAAGATGCGCGTCGCAGGACAAGATGCGGCAATTGGCGTTATTCTTAATCGTTTCAGTGATTTTGTGTCTATGGCGGCGCTTAACAAGTGTGCTGGATTTAAGGGGCCGCTATGGAATTCTTGCTTAATGTCTCTGATGCTAAAATCTCCGACATTATTTACGGAATCTGATTGTGAAAAAATTGACAAAGCGTATCCTGACGCGACAAACAACATAGAAGGATCTGTGCTCTATGGAATGTGTAGGGCGATTATGACGGAGGACTCAAGCGCATGTCATGACAACACGGATAATTGGAAGGATGTCGATTTGTGTAAACACGCTCTATTTACTGCCGTTTCGCGAAATTGTACAGCGGTCAAAGATAAACAAAAGAAAGACGAGTGTTTCTACAATGCCGCTGTGAAGTCTGATTCCATGTATGGATGTGAGGGTATTCTCAATAAAACTTCCAAAGCCGGATGTTTGGCGGAAGTAACGCAAGAAAGTGCATATTGCGAAGATATTGATGATAAGGATGCGAAAAAGTATTGTTGCGATAAAATAGTGGATGATTCCGCGCGGAATCGCTGTTATACAAGGGGACAGAAACAACAGCAAGAAGAGGGCAAAAAAGAAGAAGCTTCTTGCGAAAGTATGTCCAGTGGCTCTTACAAAAAATCGTGTTGGCGATCATTGGCGCGGAAGAATTGTGACGTCGATGTGTGTATTACAAATTTTGAAAGAACATATGATAAAAACGAATGTATAGAAGGTGTAGCACGAAAATGCGGCGTGGGTCATTGTCTTGCCATGGAAGATTCAAAAACGGCATATAATAGAGTTTCGTGTATCTACAAGATTGCGAAAGACAAAAAGGATTGTGCATTAATCGGAGATGAAAAATACGACAACATGGCACTCGGAAGGATGGAAAGCAAAAAAACATGTCTTGAAAGATTTGGAAAAAATTGATTTTTTCCATAGCGGGTGCCGGCGATATGTCGGAGGCGTGCGGTTACCAACATCAGGGCCGATTTCCCGTCCGGGAACGCCCCGACGACCCGCGTGCGCCTTCGCACCTCCTTGAGAATTCGCTCCAGGGGGTTGTTCGTGCGGATCCGAAGCCAGTGCTCCCGGGGAAAGGACATGTACGTGAGGGTTTCTTCTGCCCCTTCCCGGACGATGCGGGCAGCCTTTGCCAGGCGCATCTCCTCAAGCTTCTCCGCTACTGCCTTCGCCTTTTGCCGAGCTGCCTCCAAATCCTCCTGGGCGTGGATCGCCTTGAGCATGGCAGCTACCTCTTTGGCCTTGCCTCGGGGAACCGCTGTCAGGACATTGCGGTACCAATGGACCACACAGCGTTGCCAACAAGCTTCCGGATAGAAATCCGCCAGCACCTCGATGAGCCCCAGAGATTTGTCCGAGATGAACAGCCTGACCCCTTTCAAGCCTCAGCCCTTCAA
>WFRX01000093.1 GCA_015486285.1 bacterium | reverse complement strand
TCATAGAACAGGACGCCTCCCGGTTTGAGGACCCGGCAAGACTCGGCAAGAGCCCTCGGATAGTCTTCGAGGTGTTCCAATACGTCCGCCAGGAGGACCACCTCGAAGGTCTCCGGGGCGAAAGGAAGCGCCTCGGCACGGCCGCTCACGACACGGAGGCGCAGGCCCTTCCGGGCGGCGTGATCCCTGGCGGTTCGCACAGCGTTCGGAGACAGGTCCAGGCCGTAGACGTCCGCCCCGTCCGCGGCGAAGGCCTCTGCGAGGAAGCCTCCCCCGCATCCGATGTCCAAGAGCTTCACGCGCCTCAGATCATCCAGCACGCGCCGGAAATGCCGGAATCGGAGCCGGTTTACGCGCAGGAGGAGTGCCATGGGGCCCTCCGGGTCCCACCAGGCGTCTCCCAGGGAATCGTAATAACGGGTGTCGATCGTCATCTAGAGTCGAGAGCGATCCGGCGGTTGGTTCCTTACCCGAGCCCGAGCAGAGAGACCGCATTCCCGCCGAGGATGGCCTTTACCTCCTCTTCGGTGAATCGGATGCCGGACGGGGCCTCGGCCGGCAGGTCCCGGATCAATTCGATCCATTCCCTGGTGGTTCTGACGACCTGGGCAATCGGGTTGTCCGTGGCGAAGAGCACCTTCTCGACCCCGACGAGGTCGATCAGGTCGCGCAGTTCCCTGCAGAAAAGGTCGTAGCGGCCAAAGGCGTAGGTGTCCCACATGGCCAGATCGCCGTAGAGATTCGGCTGATGGGCGGCCAGGGCGGCCCAGGGGCGCCAGTCGATCATCCCCATGTGTGCGGCGATTACCTTGAGGTCGGGAAAGTCCACACCGATATCCGCCAGAAGCGACGGGTCCGCGTACTTGGGTCGGGCCGGCGGAGGCAGGGGGCTGGTATGGGTCAAGAGGACGCCGCCGTTCGCCTGAACGATTTCGAGGAGCCGGTACGATTCAGGCCCGGCGGGGTCGTACCCGTAATCGGCATGATATTTGAGTCCCCGCATGCCGAATTCCTCGAAGGCCTGCCGCAGCAGGTCGGGAGCGTCTTTCCTTCGGGGGTCTACGCCTGCAAGGGCCATCACCCGGTCCGGGTGCTTCCGGGCGACTTGGGCCGCCGCCTTGTTCTGCCACTCCACGAGTTCCGGGGTGAAGACCTCGTTGTCCGCGTTGTCTATGGCACAGATGACGGTGAAGTCCACTCCCGCCTCATCCATCGATTGGAGGAGCTTCTCTCCCTCCGGGTCGCCCCACATGGCCCGGGCCTTCTCCAGAAGCGAAGCGTGATCGGTCTCCCGGCCCATGATTTTCGCCATCCGGATCGGATCTTTCAGAACACTTTCCATCATCTCTTCCGGCATCATCGGGATCATGTGGTAGTGAACATCTACGATCATGGTACGCCTCCTTCCGGGTCGTACCCCCCCTCTTCGAGCCTTGCCTCGTTGCGGCGAAGGCGAAGCGGGGCCGCCGGCGGGAAAGGGTGCAATCGAAATACAGGGAGAGTGTATGGGGGGGAAAAGCCGGGTGTCAAGGCCGTGATGCCCCGGTCCCGTCCATGCGGCCGGGGTGTGCCGGAAAGCCCTGATTGAAAAGAGCCGTTAATCCATGTATCAAGGGGACGAGACCCGCTGTCCACGGCGACGGACAGTCGAGGCTGCGTGGGCGGGGAAACGAGGAGGGTGAATCATGAGAAAGCTGTTTTTCCTGTTCGCAATGATTCTGATCTTCGGATGCATGCGGGCCCGCCCCCTGCCCGATATGCCGACATACCGGACCCGCCGGGGCGCGGAGTGCGCCAAGGAATGTCACAAGATGCACAGCTGGTGCATTGCGGGATGTGTGAAGGGGCACAACAGGCGGGCGAGGAAGACCTGTTTTGCCCAGTGCAGCGAAAAGCTCAAAGAGTGCTACGATCTCTGTTTGATCGAGGACCGCCCCCCAGGGTCTGAATCACCGTAAGGGGAGATTCGGCGAGGGAGTCTCGATCAGCTGATTTGGATTCGGAACCATGGCCTCTGGAGAAGTGCTGATCATCGGCGGCGGGCTTGCCGGCACGGAAGCCGCATGGCAGGCCCGCCGGGCGGGCGCCCGTGTGACCCTCGTCGAGATGAAGCCGAAGAAGTTTTCTCCGGCTCATCGGTCCGCGTCGCTCGCGGAACTCGTTTGTTCGAATTCCCTTCGATCCCGGTCCCTCGAAACCGCCGCCGGACTCCTGAAGGAGGAGATGCGGAGGCTCGATTCCCTGATCATGGCGGTGGCCGAAGAGACGGCCGTGCCGGCCGGCTCCGCTCTTGCCGTGGACCGGGAGGCCTTCTCCCGGAGGATCACGGAGATCCTCGATGCGCAAGGGATCCGGATCGTCCGGGAGGAGGCCACGGGCATTCCGGCGGGGCCGCAGACGGTGGTGATCGCTACCGGGCCGCTTCCGTCGGACGCAATGGCGAGGACGCTCCAGGGGCTCACCGGCGCGGACGCCTTGTACTTCTACGATGCGATCGCTCCGATTGTGGCCGCCGACTCGATCGACTATGAAAAAACCTTCTGGGCCTCCCGCTACGACAAGGGCGGGGCCGATTACCTGAACTGCCCGATGGATCAAGAGACGTACAACCGTTTCGTTACGGAAATCCTCGATGCCGAGAAGGTTTCTCCCCGGGCCTTCGAGGAAATCCCGCCTTTCGAAGGCTGTATGCCCGTCGAAGACCTCGCGGCGAGGGGCCGGGAGACCCTCGCGCACGGGCCCTTGAAGCCGGTGGGGCTGGTCGATCCGAAAACGGGGAGGAGGCCCTACGCAGTCGTCCAGCTTCGTCAGGACAATGCGGCGGGAAGCCTGCTGAATATGGTCGGCTTCCAGACGAAGATGACGCAGCCTGAACAGAAGAGAATCTTTCGGATGATTCCGGGCCTGGAGAAAGCGCATTTTTTCCGGTTCGGAAGCGTACACCGGAATGCCTTTCTGAATGCACCCCGGCTGTTCCTGCCCTCCCTGCAGCTGAAAAGGGATCCGAGGATCTTCTTTGCCGGCCAGATTACCGGGGTGGAGGGATATATCGAGTCCGCAGCGACCGGTCTGATCGTCGGCAGGAACGCCGCCCGGCGGGCCAGGGGGGAGCCGCCGGTGTTGCCGCCTCCTGCTACGAGCCTGGGGGCCCTGCTGCGCTACATTGTCCAGGCGGATCCGGAGACGTTTCAGCCTATGCACGTGAATTTCGGGATTTTTCCCGACCTGCCGGGGAAGGGCGGACGGCTGTCACGCAAGGACCGGCGGAAGGCTTGCGTCGACAGGGCCCTCCGCCACCTGGACGCCTGGCTCGCCCGAGGCTGAGCAGGGTCGGTGTCCCGAGACGGTTGGAATCGGGCCCCTGTGCGGACGCTTTTTCCCGAGGCCGTGACGGCGGAAGGGCTACTGGGCTTGTGGCGGGATGGTGGGGGTTGATCCCTTGCTTTCCATGTCCGAGGCCGGGTTGGGAGGCAGGGCGAGGAGGACGAAAAGGGCCGGCACGCCCACGAGGAGGGTGACCAGGAACCAGGTGAGGGATGCGCGGTGCTTGTTTCGCGCAAGGATGATGGTGAGAATACCTGTGCAAAAATTGCAGAACAGGATCGTGAGCCACGCCATACGCAAGAACTCCCTGGTCTTGTCCCCGTACGGTTCGCGCCGCGGGGCGAAGCAAGAGATACGGAATCCGACCGGAAACAAACCCGTACCATATCACGATGTTCAGATCAAGACGGGGCGGGGAAAAGGTACTCATTCATCTTGAGGAGACCGCCTATATCGAAGATGTCCTCGTCGAAGGCGGGAACCGTCAGGAGGGGAATCCGTCCGGGCGATCTCTGGGTGAATGCGTGGAGGGCGTCCCGGTCCCGCAAGGCAAGCCCGAGGTAGCGGTCGAAGTTCTCCACCAGCTGCCTGGCGACCGGAGGCGGGAGCCCCCGCCTGCGGGTGAGGGCGGCAAGCATTGCCTCCCTTGATTCGTCCCTGTCCCGGGGTGGCGGCCCGCTTTCGTCAGGCAGCGGGAAGGCGTGAAACCGGTTGGCGATGATGCCGCCGAAGGGCAGCGACGCCTTCCGAATCCGGTCGTAAAAATAGGCCGCCTCCCCCAGGGAACCCCGGTCCGCGGCCGTTACGAGAAGAAATGTGGTTTCTTCTCCCCGCAGGACGTGCATCACCTCTTCCGCCCGGCTTCGGAAGATGTCGAATGAATCGGCGAGGCCCGTTACAAACTCGGAGACATCGTGGAGAAACTCCGCGCCGGTGAAGCGCTCCACGAGACGCAGGACCGTTCCCGCGGTTCGGTTGAAGAGATTGAGACTCAGACGGCCCATGGTGAGATAGGGTTTGAGAAACCACTGGCTGATGCTTCGGTCGAAGAAGGCGCGTACCCGGTTCGGCGCCTCCAGGAAATCCAGGGCGTGTTTCGTGGGGGGGGTGTCGAGCACGATCAGGTCGTACCGGCCGTCCAGGTGGATCTGGTAGAGCTTCTCCATGGCGAGGTACTCGTGGGACCCTGTCATGGCCGAGGAGAGGTGCTGGTAGAATTGGTTCTGCATGATGTTGCTTGCCACGGTCTCGTCCGGCGCGTAGCGTTCGATCAACTCGTCGAAGGTGCGTTTCGTGTCCAGCATCATGGCGTGCAGGCTGCCCGCCGGATTCTTCCCGTGTCGGAGAAACCGCTCCGCAGGTACCGGCGCCTCCCGGTTTCCCAGTTCGGAGAGGCCGAGCGAGTCGGCCAGACGCCTTGCCGGGTCTACCGTAAGGGCCAAGACCTTCTTGCCGAGCAGAGCGGCCTGCACGCCGAGAGCGGCGGAAACCGTGGTTTTTCCGACCCCGCCGCTTCCGCAGCAAATGACGATTTTTCTGCCCTGGAGCAGGTCTTCAAGATCCAGACGAGGCAAGGGCCTTTCCTTTCAAGGATGGATCCGGTTCCTCGATCGATTCCGCGAGGGTTCGGATCATGTCGAGGGAGGCCTGCGGAACAGCGACAAAGGGGAGGAGGGCCATCCGGTCCCCGAAGACGTTGAACAGGCGTCCCATATACGCTTCCTGCACCGACCGGGTCTTTTCCCAGGACTCGGCACAGGCGAGAAGGGCCCGTTCTCTCCGTTCCCACTCGTCCTGTTTCGATCCGTCCCGCCGAGGCCCCTTCTCCATCTCCGATCGCCAGCGGCGGTAGCTCTCGCCGTCTTTCCCCTGGAAGAAAGGGGGGTAGACCTGGTTCACGAAAAGACGCCCGATCGGCAGGTGAAGCCCGGACCGGGCCTTTTCGTAAAGATCGATGGCTTCATTGACAGGCATTTCGGCAGGGGTGGTCACGATGTGAAAGGCGGTACGGAGAGGATCCTGGAGCAGATCCGCAACCTTGCGTGCCTCCCGTCGGACAAATCCCTTTGCCGTTTCAGCGGCCGTCATGGGCATCTGGAGGTACGAAACAACATGGCCCGTGGCCGGCGTGTCCACGACAATCAGATCGTAGAGGGGCATTTCCGTTCCAGGGAGCCGCTTCTGCTCGAGGTCCCAGAGTTTGCCCACCGCCATCAGTTCCTTCAGGCCTGGGGCCACGTTGAGAAAGTATTGATAGATCGGCGTGCGAACGATCCTTCGGACGAAGGCCCTGCTTTTCAACACCAGCTGGAGATACTCCTCCAGCCCGGCCTTCCCTTCCACGTAGAAGCAGGACAGGTTGGTTCCGAGTTTCCTCTCCCGGTATGCATCGCCCTCGGGCTTCCCGAACATCCGGGAAACCGAGGCTACCGTATCCAGTTCCACAAGGAGCGTCCGCTTTCCCCTGTTCGCCGCCATCCACGCCAGGGTCGCGGCCACCACACTCTTCCCGACGCCTCCCTTGCCCGAGACGATCAGCAGCCTTTTGTCCAGAAGTCCCGGATCTTTCATCATGGGCCGGAAAGCCTTTCGTGGGTCGCGTGCAAGCAAGGCCGATGAAAGCGGAAAAACATCCCTGGCAGAGGGAAATTCCTTTTGTCAATCGGGGATTCCCGAGGCAGGAGTGAGCGCGGACAGGCCTTACCCGTCGTTGCGGGACAGCCGTTCTTCCAGCTGTCCGATTTGGGTCTCCAGGTTCTCCATTTGTTTTTCCAGTTCGTCCAGGCCGGTCAAATGCTGGAAGAAGTATCGGATCCGCTCATCGATCTTTTTCTGAATGAGGTCAAGGGTTTTCTGTGGGGTGGAAAACCAGTCCTTGAGCAGGAGTGTGCCTTCGCCCTTTGTTTCCTGTCCCTTCTCGATCAGCCTTGCGATCTGTTCTTCCGCCTCGAGCCGCATCGAGGTCAGCGATTCTTTGCCCTTCTGCAACCAATCCGACAGGCAGTCTCCCCCCTCCTGGATCAGGTTTTTGCACAGGGACAGGGGAAGGATATTGTTCTTGTTCTTTTGCTCCTCGAGCATGATCTGCGTCAACGTGACAGCGGTCAAATCTTCCTTTGTCCTGTTGTCGATGACACGGATCTCTTCCCCCCCGCGCACCATTTTCGAGATTTCGTCCAGGGTGACGTAGCGGCTTTGTCCCGTGTCGTAAAGCTTTCGATTCCCGTATCGCTTGATCAGCTTTGCCGATTCCGGGTCCGGGTTTTCCTTTTTTCGTCGTGCCACTGTCTCTGTCCCCCCCCTATTTCCCCAGGGCCTCGCCATGGCTTACGAGTTGAACATGGAGGCGCCTGCTCCGCGGCCCATCGAACTCACAGAAAAAGATGGACTGCCATGTGCCGAGCACCAGCTTGCCTCTTTCCACGGGCAACACCTGGGAGACGCCCACAAGGGTGCTCTTGATATGGGCGTCGGAATTTCCTTCCCCGTGTCGGTAAGGCCCCCGGTGCGGAACGCGCTCGGCAAGGTAGGCGAGGATGTCGGAGGCGACCGACGGATCGGCGCCTTCATTCACTGTGATTGCCGCGGTTGTATGAGGAACATGGAGGACACACGTTCCGGTTTGCATCCCCGAGGCCGTGATGATTTCCTGGATTCTCGACGTAACATCGATGAACGCTTCGCGGTCTTTCGACTTGATCGTACAAGTTTCCATCGCGGGCGCATCCGAGGGAAAAATCGTTATGTTCAGCCGGACCCTTGCCCTGTGAAAGTACCACAGGGCAAGGGTCGGGTCAAGGCGGAGGTATGCGGCAACCCTCGGATTGACAAGGCGGTTTGCCTTTTGTCATAAGGAAAGGCGGAAGGGAAAAGGGGTCATGAATCAGGGCACAGGCCGTCCCGCTCAGCCGGCGAAGCTCATACTCGCCTCCGCTTCCCCCCGCCGGGCGCGACTCCTCGGAGAGATACTCGATTCCTTCCGGGTCGTTGCCGGCGGCGTGGAGGAAAAGCAGGAAGCGGGCGAGGCTCCGGGCGACTACGTTTTGCGGATTGCGCGGGAGAAGGCCGAATCGGTCTCGATGGATCCGGAGCGTGCGAACGGCTCCGAGTGGGTCCTCGCCGGCGACACGATCGTCGTGGTGGACAAGATCGTCCTTGGCAAGCCGGAAGACGCAGGGCGTGCGCGGTGGATGCTCGAGCAACTTCATGATCGACGACACGAGGTCGTGACCGGGATTTGTCTGCTGAATCGCGCCCAGGGGATCTGTCGCCTCGAGGCGGTTCGAACCCGGGTCTGGATGCGCAGGATCGAGCCTGACGAAATGGATGCCTATATTCGGACCGGCGAGCCCTTCGACAAGGCCGGCGGATATGCGATTCAAGGGAAGGGGAGCGACTTCATCCGTAAGATCGAGGGATCTTACTCCAACGTGGTCGGACTGCCCACGGAGCGGCTCAGGGAACTGTTTCATTCATACGGCATCTCTTGACCGATGTCTTTCAGGGGCGTGCCGCAAGAGGATTCTATGAAAATGACGATCCGCGACAGGCTCGAAACCATCCGGGAGAGGATTTCCGCCGCAGCCCTTCGGGCCGGGCGCGATCCGTCGGAGGTCGACCTGGTAGCGGCGGTCAAGCGTGTTCCGGCCGACCGGGTTCTGGAGGCGGTGGAGGCGGGCGTAAAGATGTTGGGGGAGAATTACGTGCAGGAGGCCCGGAGCCTGAAAGAGAAGGTCGTGTCGCCCGTGCGCTGGCACATGATCGGACACCTGCAGAGCAACAAGGCGAGACAGGCGGTCCGCCTCTTCGACGTCATTGAAACCGTGGACCGGGAGAAGCTCGTCAACGAACTGGAGCGGTGCGCACGGGAAGAGGGCAGGAATCTGGACGTGATGATCCAGGTGAATCTCGCCGGAGAGGCCACCAAGTCCGGGGCCGATCCGGATCAGGCGCGGCCCTTGATCGAAGCGGTAGCCGCGTGCCGGAATCTTCGCTGCGTGGGGCTCATGACCCTGCCCCCCCTCTTTGATGACCCGGAGGGGGCGAGGCCGTATTTCGCGGAACTGAGAAGATTGCGGGACCGGCTGCGGCCGCTGGTACCGCAAGGGGGTGAGTTGGCGGAGCTGTCCATGGGGATGTCCGGGGACTTTGAGGTGGCCGTGGAGGAGGGGGCGAGCCTGGTGAGGATCGGAACGGCGCTTTTCGGGCCGCGAAACCCTGATCGCTGAAAGGGAAGAAATGAAGAAGAAGAGAACGAAACCGCGCTTGTCTTTCGTAGGCGGAGGGAAGATGGCGGAAGCCCTGGTGAGAGGGCTGCTCGATTCGGGGGCCTATACGCCGGGGCAGATCGAGGTAGGCGAGCCGGACGAGCGGCGCAGGCAGGTGCTTAAGGAAACGTACGGCGTCCGGGTCGAGGAGGGGAACGTCCCGGTCGTCTCGAGGGCGGATGTCTGTCTCCTTGCGGTGAAGCCCCAGGAAATGGCCTCTGTCCTGGAGGAGATCGGTCCTCACCTGGCCGCCGGACTCCTCGTCATCAGCATTGCCGCCGGGATTTCTACGGGCTGGATTCGGGAACGCTCGGGAAAGGCGAAGAAGATCGTGCGTGCCATGCCGAATGCAGCGGCCCTGGTCGGCCAGAGCGCTACGGGGCTCTATTTTCGCCCATCCATCGGGGAGGAGGCGAAGAAAATTGCCATGGGGATCTTCGATTCGGTGGGGGAAACCGTGGTGGTCGACAAGGAGGCGCACCTGGATATCGTTACCGGGTTGAGTGGAAGCGGGCCGGCCTATGTCTTCCTTTTCCTCGAGGCTTTGACCGATGCGGGCGTCTATCTCGGTTTGGCGCGGGATGTGGCGGCTCGCCTGGCCTTGCAGACCGCCCGGGGGAGCGTCGGAATGGCCGCTGAACTCGACAAGCCCTTTGTCCTGCTGAGGGAGATCATTACATCTCCCGGGGGGACGACCGCGGCCGGCCTGAAAGCGCTCGATGAAGGGGCGATTCGTGCCGTCTTGGCGAAGGCGGTGGAGATGGCGACTCGAAGATCCGAGGAGCTTTGCCTCTAGCGTCATCGATGGAAACATGGCGACAGGTTCCGGTCGATTCACCGGGGCGGCCGGGCATCGGCCTCGTCGGGTAGGGAGGAAAGGGGATTTGGGCGGGAATCCAAGGGCCGGGAAGAAGGGGGGAGGGGATGACTTCATCCTCTGGGTGCGTGTGAAGCCCAAGGCAAGAAGGGATGATGTCCTCGGATGGGGGCGGGAGGGCCTTCTGGAAATGCAGGTGAAGGCCGTTCCGGAACGGGGAGCGGCTAACCGAAGCTGTTGCCGCCAACTGGCTCGGCTGCTGGGCGTTCCCCCTTCCCGGGTTTCCCTCGAGAAGGGGCAGGGTTCGGTGCGGAAGAAGTTCCGGGTCGAGGGCCTGGAGCAGAAGGAGGGTGAAGCGCTCCTGGCCCGGATCCTGGGGGGGAGGGGGACGGGATGAGCTTGAGTCCTTTGCTTTTCCTGCAGAAGCTTTATACAATTGAGTAGGAATCAGGTGGGCGGAAAATCCGTTGCCCTTTCCACGAGACGGGCGGAAGGAGAAAGGCGATGCTTGGCGGAGTCGGGCCAACCGAGCTGGTCATCAT
>WFRX01000092.1 GCA_015486285.1 bacterium | reverse complement strand
GCCAATACCATGGATGCCCGGCGGGGGTGGATCCTCCCTGCGATGTCATCCTGCACCGGCATTTGATGAAGGCCTTCCAGCTCCTCGCAAAGAAAGGCGGCGGGGAATGTCTGCGTTTCAATGACATGGAAAAAATGAACGAGATGATGGTGATGCTGGTTTTCGGATCGGACTGGAAAGACTATCTCGATGTCTTCGTCAAGAACCTCTGAGGACTTTCACTGCGAAGGGAGGGGGAACACAATGAACCGGTGGAAACCGTATGCGATGGGCCTCATGATTCTGTTGCTGGCAGGCGTATCCCTTTCCCATGCGCAGAGCAAGGACGCCGAAGAGATGGAAATCGGCGCCGTGGCAGTGGAAGAAGAGGCCGCTCCGGAACAAACGGCCGCCCTGGACGACACGGCCGCGGACGAGGGTCTGCTCCATGAAAAGATGACCATGTTCCAACTCATCGAGAAGGGCGGGGTGGTCGGGGGGTTGATCATCCTTCTTTCCTGCATCGCCCTCGGCCTCGTCATCGACTATGCCCTTGCGATCCGGCGATCCAAGCTCGCCCCCGCCGAGGATGTCGCCGCCTTCAGAGAGCTGGTGGAAAAACGGGATTTCACCCGCATCAAGGAAGCGGCAACCACCAAGCCGACCTTCCTGTCCGATGTCCTGGTCGCGGGCCTCGACGAGCTCAATCTCGGATATCCCGCCATGATCAAGGCGATGGAGGATACCGCCGAGGCCCAGACAGCTCGTATGGCCCGGAGGATCGAGCACCTGAACGTAATCGGCAACATATCGCCCATGATGGGTCTCCTCGGAACGGTCATCGGGATGCTCCGCTGTTTTAACGAAATCTCCCAGGTCAGCGGTTCCATCGACCCGAAACTGCTGGCCGCCGGGATTTTCGAGGCCCTTGTAACCACCTGTCTGGGCCTCATTGTGGCCATACCGACCCTTTACTTCTACGCCATCTTCCGTAACCGCCTCGATGAACTGGCCGGGGAGGCCTCGGTGGCGGCGGAGCAGCTCATCGGCGTCTTCAAACCGGGCCGCAGCTCGGAAGGGACCTGATCGTGCGGGCCTATCGGAAAAGAGAGTGGGCTTCCTTCGTGGTCAACATGACGCCCCTGATCGACGTGGTCTTTCTCATCATCATCTTCTTCATCATGATCATGAGTTTTTACGAATTCCTGCCCAAGAACGTAATCCTGCCGAGCGCGGACCAGTCGAAGCCGAGTTCCGAACTCAAGGAATGCTCCGTCACCGTCACAGCGGAAGGGTACATTGTTCTGGGTACCCGGCGCATTCACCTCTCCGACCTGGCACAGCTTCTTCGCGCGCGGTTCCCGGACCCGCGAGGACACACGGTCGAGGTCAGGGGAGACGAGAACACGCCCTACGAGATCCTCCAGAAGGTTCTGCAGAAGATCGCTCAGGCAGGGATCAGCCGGATCCATTTCGCCACGAGAACCCCTTACAAACGAGACTCGACGGATGAAGGTTCCGACAAAGGCGACAAGTAGCGGCCGTGGGTTCGCGATGATGATGACACCGTTGATCGATGTCATCTTCCTGCTCATGATCTTCTTCATCATGACGCTGAATTTTCTCGTCCCCGAGGGGGTGCTGGAAAACCGGCTCCCCGATCAGGTGAATCAGGCGAAGGCCGATCGGGAGAAAGACTGGGAGGTAGTCCGGATCCATGTGGCGCGAGGCAGGGACGGGCCCCGGATCTATCTTCAGGAGAGGGCGGTCACGGGCCTGCCGGACCTTCTCCACAACCTCATGCGCCTTCCCCGGGATATCGTTGTGGTGATTGAACCGGATCCCAGGGTGGCGTACAAGTACGTGATCGCCGTCTTCAACACCTGTGTCAAGGCGAAGAAAACGAATATCACTTTTACCATTCCCCGCGGGAACAAGGGCCGGGGCGGGACCTGACAGCCGGGATCTTTCTCCAATGCATAAATTGTATCGTTTGATCGTCGGGGCCGCGTTCAGCGTGTGGGCCGTCCAGGGCCTCTTCTTTTCCCCACCGGTCGTTCGGAGCGCTTCCGCGCCTCCCGCCGCCCTTGCGCGGGACGTTTCGAAGATCGCCGGCCCGGAAGCAATGCGCACCTGGCTGGCCGCCCTTTACGCGGAATGCCTTCAGGCGAAGCGGGAAGGGCGCCTTACCTTCGAACTCCAGGAATCGATCCTCAAGGTCTCGGGCCAGGCGGTAGGCAGGATCCTCGAACTGGAGAAACAGACGAACCCGGCTGATCGAAAAACGTCGCACGCCCTCCGGAAGCTTTTCGAGAAGAACGAGGCTGTCCTCCAATTCATCATGCACTCGAATGAAGAGGTGGTCGAGGAGATCCAGGAAGAGAAGCTGGACAAGGTGGAGGATACACAGGCCTTTCTCGACTCGCCGGCGTGGCAGATGCCCCACCGCATGATCTCCCTTTCCCGATACTGGATGAGCTGGAGCCGCTATTACCGGAGCCTTCTTTATCCCTCCGGGGCCTCCGAGGCACGCAGGCTGCTGAACGATGCGATCGGGGGGTTCTCTCTTACGCTTTTCGACCTCGATGACCCGGCCATCGTTGCCAAAAGCCTTTTCGGCCGGGCCCTCTGCTTCAAGGAGCTGAAGAAGTACGACAAGGCTGTCGAGGACCTGCAATCCATTGCGCGGAATGTCCGGCCCAACGATCCATTGTATATCTGGAGCCTCTATGAACAGGCCTTGATCGCGTACCGTCAGGGGGACTACAAGGCGGCGCGCGCAAGCCTCGACCAACTCGGCACCGGACCCGAGGAGAAGGCGGTCACCCGCGTTCTGGGCGAGGCGTACAAACAGTTGCGAGAAAGGGTGGTCCTCGAGCCCCGGGTAGCCGCCCTTCAGAAGAGGCTCGACAGGGAGCCGGACAAGACAGGTGAGAGCGCAAAACGACTCTGTTACGACCTGCACGCCGCGCTGAAAAGGCTCTCCGGGTATGACGCCTCCCATGCGACCCTCCTCTATCGGCTGGTCGCGGAACACCCCGGTTTCTTCGCCTCGCTGTCCTATGAGGACCTCGGCGCCATTGGAAACCTGGCCCTGGCGGACCGGCGATTCAAGGACGGACGGTATGCGGACGCGGTGAAACGCTACCGGTCCCTTTGGGCGTCTTCCGACGGCTCTATTCGCCGGCGCCTTGACGAACTCTACTTCCGGACCGGATATGCCGACTGCCGCATCGGTCGGTGGAAGGAGGCTCTGGACTCTTTTGAGCGCCTCCAAAGGGAATTTCCGCATTCGCAACTCGCCGGCAAGGCGGCTTGTCTCGAATATGTGGCCGCGGCAGGCGCGTACAAAGAAAATCCGGGAGGAGCCGGCTATGCCCGGTACATCGCATCCGCCAGGCGGTACCTGAAACAATGTCCGAACCCAGGGGACAGGGACGGGGCGCATTTCCTGCTCGGGGAGGACGCCCTGAAGAAGGGGAAGCCCGCGGAGGCCCGAAAAGAATTCACGGCCGTTGCCGAGGACTCTCCTCACTACTGGCCGGCAAGGTATTACGTGGCAAGATCGGATGTGGAAGAACTGGAGCGCCAGGCCCGGGAGGACGGAAGACGTTCCGCCGCCGCCCGGAGACTCTCCCGGGACCTTGAAGCCCTGTTCGCCCGGTTCCAGAGGCTCGCGCAACGCCCAAAAGCAGGGCCGGACATCGTTGCGCTCGCCCCTCGAATGACCCTGCTCGAGGCAAGGTTGTTCGCTTGCGGCCCTGAGCACTCCTGCAACAGGATCACGAAAACCCTTCAAGGATTTGAAACACGCTTTCCCGGAAAGCAGGCCCTCTGGCTGGAGGCAATGGATCTGCGGCTGGCGTGCTGCGATCGACATCGGATGACCGATGCGTCGAAGGAGCAGATCCGGGCCCTTTCAAAAAGATATGCCGCGAACGAAGACCTCTGGACTTTTTTGGGGAAATGGGCCGAGCGTTACGATCAAGAGGCAAAGGCCTTGAGACGGGAGGGAAATCCCGTCCTCGGCGATGCCTATGCCGAACTCGCCCTCATGCTCTATACGCAAATGGCCCGAATCGCTTCCGGGCGGACGAGGTACTCGGAACATCTGGATGCCGTCCAGCTCCGAATGGGTGAAATCCTGTTGGCCCTGGGGCAGCAGGAGAGGGCGGAGCGGGTATATGAAGAGCTGCTGGGAAGAACACCCGACTCGGCGGAGGCGCTCTACCATCTCGGAGGAATCTACGAAGGGCGGGGGCGTTGGGATGCGGCCCTCCGGGCCTGGCGAAAATACTCGAAAGGGGTAGAGGCCGGGAGCGACGCGTGGGTCGAAGCCCGGTACCGGATCGCCCTCGCGCACAGCAGGATGGGAAACCGCCGCGAGGCATGTGAAGTGCTTACCATGATCCGCGTTCTCCACCCGAACGCGGGGGACGACAAGGTGCGAAACAAGATCCGCCTGCTGGAGAAGTCGGCTTGCGGCCATGCCGGCGGGCCGGCCGGCGGTTGACCGGCCATCTTCCGGTCTTCGGCCGATGGCAGCAAGCCATGCCGCCTCCCGCGAGCGTTTAAAACGGATTTTCTCTTTACACACTACGATTTTTTCTTGTATTCTGCCTCTACTGTTGATAAATGCCTCATTTGACAAGGAGTTAGAGCCATTTCCGGGGGGGGCATGACACCCAAGAAGAAACATTTCTTGAAAGAATCCAACCAGATGAGATGAAGGAGGGGAAGATGAAGAAAATCGCAGGTCTGACCGGCTTCTTGTTGACCACACTCTGGCTGCTCACATTCCTGAATGTTCCGGCATCCGCAGATGTCGCGCCCGGGGACGTAATCGACAAGACGAATTGGGAGAAGGCCGAGGGCCTTCTGCCGGCGAGCGTGCTCGACTGGGTCAAAAAGGGCGACTTCGTGCTTCAAATCGGGAAGCTCAGCTATAATACCGAGGACTACTTCCCCGACTTCCAGGAAAAGGCCTTCAAGACCGATGTCGGCAAGTATGGGCTGGACGCAGACAACGGAATCATCGACGTCAAAACCGGCAAGCTTCCGAAGCATGTGTCGGCCCTCCCTTTTTCGAAGATCGACCCGGATGATCCGAAGCTCTGCGAAAAGGTGATGTACAACAGCCACTACATGACCTACCAGCGGGGCAGCACGAGATTGCCCGCCCAGACAATCGCCGTCAATCGGTCCGGTTTGGAACGGGAAAGCGATTCGTACTGGTACCAGTTGACCATGGATGGGAACCCCAAGGCAGTACAATTGCCGAACCCGAAAGGGATCGAGAAGAAGGCGATCGCCGTCGTGAGGAAGCCCTACGACGTGGCCGGCACGGCCGTCATGCTCTGGCGGTTCATGTCTCCGACTCAGGAGGACACCAGCTTCGGCTATATCCCGGCGATCCGCAGGGTGCGACGCATGAGCCCGGCGAACCGGTCCGATGCCTTCATGGGGTCGGACATGTCCATGGACGATGCGAACGGCTATGACGGAAAGATCACCGCCTTCACCTGGAAGTTGCTCCGGAAGCAAGACGGCATCATCGCCTATCTCTCCGCGGACCCCGTCCTTCTCGTAAAAAATGAGGCGGGCGAATGGCATACAACCCCTGCCATCCGGGCCATCCCCCTCGGGTTCCAGGTAAAGGGATGGCAGGGGGCGCCGTGGGCCCCGACCAATCTGGTCTGGGTAAAACGCCCTGTGTACGTCTTCGAGATGACACCCAAAGATCCTTATTACAATTACGGGCCCCAGGAACTCTGGGTCGATGTCGCGACATACGCCGTCATGTACAAGGTGATCAACGACAAGGCCCGCAATTACTGGAAGACCTTTTACACCTCCAGCATGTGCGTGGCGAGCGAGGACAAGGCCATGAAATTCTGGGCCTTGGCCGGTCAGTATGTGATCGACGACCGCACGCACCATTCCACGATTGTGGAGGACGCCAGCCCCAGGAACATCTGGAATTACTGGGTCATGCTGGATCCCTATGACTTCACCCTGGGCGGGTTCCAGAAATTCTGCAAATAGCCCCGCCGAAAGCGGAGAGGAGGGACGCGACACTCGACCGACGGCTGCTCCGAACCCTGTGGCTCCTGCTCCTGGGGGGGGGTGCTGCTTCCCGCCTGCACCCGCTTCGGGGCGAAGCGGGTGCAGGCGGACCGGTTCAGTTACGACGAGGCCATCGCGCGGTCCCAGAAGGAACAGATGTTGCTGAATCTCGTACGGCTTCGCTATCGCGACCTGCCGGAATTCCTGTCGGTGAGTTCCGT
>WFRX01000091.1 GCA_015486285.1 bacterium | reverse complement strand
TTTCAGGGGTCGGCGCCTTCTGGCATCCCTGACCTCTACGCGCTTATGGGCAAGGATTTCCTCGAGGATGCTCCCCCTTCCCCCGCTTTCCTTCATCGTCCGTCCTTGTCATCAGAGCGGGTTGCAATCGCGAGTCGCGGGATGCCTGCCCGCCTGGCCGCATCCATCAGCTCGACGACCTGCCCGTGCCGGGCGTCCGCATCCGCCTCGAGCACGAACAAGGAGACCCGGGACCGCCTCTGCCTCTGACGGAGCTCGTCGAACAGATCGGCCCGGTCGATCTTTTCGTTGTCGAGAAATATCTCTCCCGTACTCAACAGCACGGCCCGCATCGTCTTCTTGTCTTCCGCGATCCTCTCCGACCGGGCCCGGGGGAGGTTCACAGACAGGCCCGGCTGCACCCGAAAGGTCGTGGAAACGGAAAAAAAGATCACCAGCAGAAACAGGACATCGATCAGCGAGGTCAGGTTCAGAGTAGGCTCATTTCCATCGTCCGAACCGTTCCTTTTGAAATTCATGTTCTTTTCTCTTCCCCGTCCGGGATCGACGGGGGCAGAAGATTGAGCAGGTAGGTCGCATACTCCTCGAGCATGTGTACGAACCGTTCCACGCGGGCCACGAGATACCGCTGACCCAGGAAGGTCGGGATGGCCACGCTCAGGCCCGCGGCCGTCGTGATGAGCGCTTCGGAAATCCCGGTGGCAAGGTTCGCGGGGTTCCCTACGCCCTCCACGGAGATCGTACCGAAGACCTTGATCATGCCGCTCACGGTTCCGAGGAGGCCCAGGAGCGGCGAGACCGACGCAATGGTATTGAGAAGGCCGAGGTACTTCTTCAAATCCAGGGCCTCCGCCTTGCCTCTCTCCTCCATGTTCTCCTTGATGAGAGCCCGGGGGTTGCCGTACTGCTGAAGGCCCGCGAAGAGAATGCGTGCGAGGGGGGACGGGTGCTGCTCGCAGTAGGTCCTCGCCTCCGGGATCATCTTCTTCTTGAGGAAGTTTTCGAGTTCCCGCAACGAGTCTTCCGGAAGGATGAGGTCCTTGCGCAAGACCCAAAGCCTCTCCAGGAAGGTGCCCAAGGCGATCACGGAAAAAGCAAGAATCGGGGCCATCAGGATCCCGCCTCGAACCAGCCAGTCCACGGATCTCTCCTTTCTGCTCAAAGATGTGGGACGAGTATAATCGTCCCCCGGGGGCTTTTCAACGAACCGGTGGACCCTTCTCAGCCCGGGTCCGCGGCATCCTCTAGATCGAGGAGGCGCTTCCAGCGTCTTTCGAAAACGGAGCGGTCGAACCGTGTCGCCCACTCGCGAATGCGGGCGGGATCGAAACGGTCCTCCACCGCCTCGAAACACTCAACGGCTTCCACGAGCGCGTCCGCGGTGGGTTCCTGGAAGAAGATCCCGGTCCAGTCCCGCCGCCAGGAACGTCTGTCCCGTTGCCCCGCCTCCCGCACCGAAACGCCGCGAACCGACTCCAGCACCCCTCCCCTCCCGTAGGCGATGACCGGCCTGCCCGAGGCCTGCACCTCCACCGGCACGAGCCCGAAGTCTTCCGTTCCCGGGAACAAGAGAGCGCGGCAGTTGGCGTAGAGGTCGCGGAGTTCCTCGTCCGGCCTCCAGCCCAGCCATTCCACGTTTTTCAACCCGCCGCGTCTCGACCGGGCGGCCTCCCCGGCCGGCGCGCGGCCCACAATCTTCAGACGACGGCCCAGGACCCGGAAGGCCTCGAGTACGATGTCCAGCCGCTTGTAGGGCGCGTCCGCCGCCACCGCCAGATAGTAATCCCTCTCCGGAGACGGGACCGCCTCGTACCTCGACACCTCTACCGGCGGATAGATCACGGGGGCCTCGCGTCGGTAGTATTTCCGGATCCTCGCGGCCACAAACCGGGAGATGGCGACAAATTCGTCCACCCGGCTGCTTGCCGCCACGTCCCACATACGCAGGTAATGGGCCACGAGACGCGTGAGTCCGCGGGGTGCGGCCGTGCGGCCGTGGGCGCCGAAATAGGCGGGATACTGGTCCCACACATAGCGCATCGGCGTGAGGCAGTAACAGATGTGGCGGCTCTCAGGCCCGGGGATCACGCCCTTGGCCGCGCAGTGGCTGATGCTCACCACCAGCGGATAGGCGTCCAGGTCGAAGCCTTCCACGGCCAGCGGAAAGAGGGGGAGAAGGTATCGATGGTAGCGGCCCACCCCCGGGAGGGCCTGCAAGAACGAGGTGCGGGGCGCGTGCGACTCGATGACCGGATCCACCTTGCCCGCAAGATGCAGCAGGGTGAACAAATCGGCCCGGGGCAGGAGTTCGCAGAGGACCTTCAGACACTTCTCGCCGCCCCGCATCCCGGTCAGCCAGTCATGCACCAGGGCGGTTCGGGCCGCATCCGCGCCGCCGCGAGCCTTATTGGAAAGGGGTTCTGTTTCCACGATTCCGGATCACGCCGATCGGGGGTTCGTGACGGGACCGGTCTCATCCCTCGAAAACTGCAAGGCGCACAATTCCCTGTAGAGACCTTCCTTCTGCAGGAGTTCCTCGTGTCTTCCCGTCATCGAGATCCGCCCATCCTCGAGCACGACGATCTTGTCGGCGTTCCGGATCGTCGAGAGCCGGTGGGCGATCGCCACGGTCGTCCGTCCCTCCATCAGGTTGTCGATCGCCTTCTGGACCCACTGCTCGGACTCGGCGTCCAGCGAGGAGGTGGCCTCGTCCAGGATCAGGATGGAAGGGTTCCGCAATATGGCCCGGGCGATGGTGATCCGCTGGCACTCCCCGCCGGAAAGGCGGGCGCCGCGGTCCCCCACCCGGGTCCGGTATCCCTCGGGCAAAGCGAGAATCCGCTCGTGGATGAACGCCGCGCGGGCGGCCTCCACGACCTCCTCCTCCGTAGCCTCCACCCGCCCGTAGCGGATGTTCTCCTCCACGGTCGTATCGAACAGGAACGGATCCTGGGTCACGACTGCCATATGGCGCAGCAGGGAATCCCGGCTGAAGTTCCGGATGTCCACACCGTCTATGAGGATCCTCCCCTCCGTAGGATCGTAGAAACGGGGGATCAGATCGCTCAATGTCGTCTTCCCGACGCCGGTTTTCCCCACCAAGGCGACGGTCTCCCCCTTGCCGATCCGCAGGTTGATGTCTTCCAGGACCTTCCGCTCGCCGTCGTACGAAAAGGAAACGTTCTCGAAGCGGATCTCCTCGCGGATCTCGGTGAGGACCTCGTGGCCTTCCTGCCCCGGCGTCGCCGCCTCGAGGTCCAGGATCTCGGTGACCCGCTGGATGCCGGCCATCGAGTCGCTCACCTTGTTGTAGGCCCTCGAAAGGTTCTTGATCGGCCGGTAGAGCGTCGTGGCCAGGCCCAGGAAGGCGACCAGCACGGGGAGGGTGAGTCCGAGCATGGCCTTCATGATGGCATAGATGCCGACCCCCATGAACAGGATGTAGGTGAAGTTGTTGAAGAGCTCGGTCATGCTCTTGCTCAACTGATCCGTCTTCGCCACCTTCATCTCCCGCCGGAACAACTCGTCGTTCACCGCCCGGAAACGCCGGCTCTCCGATTCCTCCATCCGGAAGGCCTTGACGGTCTTGATGCCGCTGAACATCTGCAGCATGGAGCCCATCTGGTCGCCCACCTTTTCCTGGCGTTTGAGGCTCCTCTTCCGGACCTTCTTTCCGAACCGGACGATCAGCAGGATCAGGACGGGCAGGATCAGGGTGATCAGCAGGGTGAGCTGCCAGCTCAGGTACACCATCACGCCGACACCCACCAGGAGCGTAAGAAACTCCTGCACGAGTTCTCCAAAGAGGAGTCGAAAGCTCGTCGCGCTTTTCGCCACATCGCTGTTCAGACGCGCGAAGATCTCCCCCTTTCGGGACCGGGTATGGTAGGCCAGGGGCATCTGGAGCAATTTGTCGCAGAGGTCGCATTGGAGGTCCCGCACCATCCGGGCCACGACATAAGCGGAGCCATACCCCTTCAGGAAGGCCATCAGGGGAATCATCCCGACAACCGCCAGGGCGATGCCGATCAGCAGTACGAGCTTCTTCTCCAGGAGGGCGGTCAGCTTCGCCCGCTGCTCGGCCAGTTCCTCTTCCGAGACCTCTCCCTTGACCTGCGACAGGTCCAGTGACGCGAGGCCGGGCATCTCGCGCATCTCGGTGGCCGGGATGATCACCTCCTCGAGAAAGGGCTTGATCAGGTAGGCCCTTCCATTGAGGCTCACGGAGTAAACCATCATGCACAGGAACGTAAGCAGGATAATCTTCCAGTAGGGGATCCCGTACCGCAAGACCCGCTTGAGGCCGTACATCATGCCGATCGTTTCGTCTTGTCTGCTCTCTTTCATCCGTGCCGTTCCAGCGGGGTTATTGCAGATATGCCCGGCCGAAGTGCCGAAGGCATCTTACCAGCTTGCCGCCCGGGAATAAACACGACCGGGGCCCTCCCCTTCCGCGTCCAGCGCAAAGGCGCACACAGAGGGCTCGCGTCCGGAAGCGGGATCAACACGCAAAAAGGGCGGGATTCAGTTCGAGCGCCTTCGCGACGACCTCTCCCGCCTCGATGCGCTGCATGCACACGTTGTTCCTGCACCTTCGCTGATTGGGCGTGCCATAGCAAGGCTGGCAGGGGAGAGACCGCCTCAGCACCGCCCCCACGGGACCCGCGGTAAAGGGCTGCGTCTCCTCGAAGCGTGTGGGGCCGTACAGGCCGACAAAGGGAACCCGAAGGGCGGCGGCCATGTGGAGAGGCCCCGTGTCCGTACTCACAAACAGGGAGAGCCTCTTGAGAAGGGCGGCGGCGAGGGCGAGATCGGTCCTGCCCGCGGTACTGGCCAGCGAGACCGCCGGCACGGTCCTTCGAAGATCCTCGGCGATCCGGGCGTTCGCCCGCCGGTCCCGGGGGCCGCCGAACAGGACGAATCGGATCTGATCATTCGCTTCATGGAATCGGGCGACCAGTTCCCCCCACCGCGCCTCGGGCCAGCTCCGAAGATCGGTCCTGCCCAGCTTCCGCCGCCAGACCTGCCTGGCCTGGTAGCTGTTGCCCGCATGAATCCCCACGAGGGGCGCTTCCGGATCGAGGCCCAGGGATTCGAGGAGGCCGGCGGCACGCCTTTCCTCCTCTTCCCCCACAACCATCTCGGGGGGGACGATCTCCCGCGGCGCCAGGCCCGCATCCCAGAGGGCACGCTGGTACCGCACCGGGTTCGGAACGTCCGACGGGTACGCGTCCCCCCTTCCGTGCTCCGTCAGCGTGACCTTCCGGTCCGCTCTCACCCCTTCGAGCAACGGAAGAAAGCGCCGGTTCGTCTCCATCAGGTAGGCCAGCGTGTACCCCGCCTCATTGAGGCGGTCCGCCATGGCCCGCCACCAGGGATGGCCCCGGAACGGAATCCGCCGAAAAGGCAGCCCATAGCCCCGTCTTACCGACGGGATCATCCGAAACAGGTCCTCCAGGCCCGCCGTCGCCAGGAAATCGACCTCCGTCCGGGGATCCCCCTTTTTGAGGAGGGCGGCGACACTCGATGCCTGCAGGGTGTCTCCGAGCGCCCCCAGACGAATCAACAGGGCCCTTTCAGCCATTCATCCCTCCCCCCGGGGCCGGCCTCCCCTGGAAAGCTTCCACAGGGCACGGTGGTAACGCAGCAGCCACATGTCCCTCCTCATCACCTCTTTGCAGCGTCTCTTGAGATCCCTGTCCTCCCCGCAATAGACCGTAACGAACTCCAGGATATCCCGGGTACGGATCACCCCGTCCAGGTACCCCTGCTTGTCCAGCGACCGATAGAGCCGGACGAGATTTCGAATGCGCAACCGGGGACACAGGGGCCGGATGATCCGGGCACGGTCCAGATCAATGACATAGCTCTTCACGCCCCCTTCGCAGAGCTGGACGACGATGTTCTTCAGGTTCAGGTCCGCATGGTACAGGCCGGCACGGTGCATCCCCTGGAGAAGCAGGGCAACGCTCCGAGCCGCTTCTTTCCTGCGGGCGAGGCGGCTCGCCTCCTTTTCCCGCAGGGCGTTCAGGTACCGGTCCAGATCCTCGGATCCTGCGATCTCCCTCGTGACGAGATCCCCCTTGTAGAGACAGAGGCCCCGCCGCTCGCTTCGCACGGCCAGGACCTCCGCCGTGGGCACCCCGTGGCTCCTCGCCCACTCCGACACCCTCACCTCCTCGAGGAACCTCTGCCGGCCGCAATAGGAATCGCCCAGGAAGGGGCCCAGAACCCCGCCTCTCTGGTAATGGCGAACCACCGCATGGCCCCCGCCCGCCGGCCCAAGGAAAATCCGACGAACCGGACCGCGGCCGGAATAGGGGGAAGCGCCGTCCACGGACGGCTCCGCCGGATGCGCCCGCCACCTCCCTTCCTCTTCCAGCAGGAACGAGAAGCCCCGCCTCACCCACGCAACGATCCCGCCTCTGCGGATCTCCAGAAAGTCCTCCGGAGGCAGTGAACCGTACTTCGGGCGTTCGTATTCGGGTCCGCACAACCCCAAACCGACCCTCCCCTTGCATTGACAGCGACAAGACGTCGTGCTAAGTATCCAACAGACAGGTTAGACAGAGAGGAAAGCTTATCTCAATCTTCTCTTTCTGTTCAATGGTACGCAGGATCGGATTGGACGGGGCGTAGCGCAGCCTGGTAGCGCACCTGAATGGGGTTCAGGTGGTCGGAGGTTCAAATCCTCTCGCCCCGACCAAATTCCCCCTTTCGAAACAACAACTTGGTAATGTTTCACGGGCTCCTTCAGGCCCCGGACCTCGTTCATCCCCTCTTTTAACCGATCCTTGCGCAGGATCCGCCGCCGGGCGGATGAAACCGAGCATATCCCCCTGCTCTCCACCCGCAGATCCATGAGGACAAAACCTATGGCCCACAGTACGTCCATATCCTTTATCAAAGGAAGCGCGTCCGGGGCAACGTCTGCTTCTGTCAGAAGCGCCTGGAATCGTGCAGCCCTCTCTTTTTTTGTCGTATTTCTCATCCTCGTCGGAATTCCGGGAAACAGCTTCGGACAGATTTTCAGCTCGGTCCAGTCGGACAAGGAGACCGGGCTTCGGATGGCAAAGCAGGTACAAAGCCAGATCGGCCTCTATCCCGCACCGGGACTCAAGCACTATATAAACGCCATCGGCCGACGCCTCGTCGAGGGCCTCAAAAAACGACGGTTTGACTTTCATTTCGACATCACCGACCAGGAAGAACCCAATGCATTCGCTTTGCCGGGCGGGTATATCTATCTTTCACGCGGCATCCTCCCCCTTGCAAATTCGGAGGATGACCTGGCTACCGTCATGGCCCACGAGATCATTCATGTGACAAAACGCCACGCAGCCAAGGAGAGTGAACGAAGCATATTGCCGGGCCTGCTCAAGGTGCCCGGCCTGCTGGTCGGCTCTTTGGTGGGGGAAGATCTCGGCGCCCTGTTGGTGGCCCCCGTTTCCCTGATCGGCAAGGTATCGCTCGCCCGTTACAGCCGCAAGCAGGAGTCACAGGCCGATTCTCTGGGCATTCGGCTCGCCGCGAAAGCGGGCTACAACCCGGAAAGACTCGCCGACATGCTGCAGCAGATCGAAAAAGAGATCGAAACGGAAACAGGGCAAAGAAGGGGATTCAGCTTTTTTGATGACCACCCGACAACACCGCACAGGGTGAAAGACATCGAAGGACAGGCGAAGAAGATCTCCTGGAAGCCGAGGCCGCATATAGCAAAAGGCGAAGCCGCCTTTCTTCGACTGTTCAACGGTCTCGTTTACGGGGAAAATCCGGAGACGGGCGTCTTCCGGGGACAACAATTCCTCCACCCCCGTTTCGGGTTCTCCATTACCTTTCCGAAGGGATGGAAACTTCGGAATTCCCCCTCCTCCGTGGGCGCCTTTACGGAAAACCGGGACGCCGCCATTTTCATGACCGGCATCGGAAAGGCACAAAACCCACAGGCCCTCGGAGAGGCCTTCACAGAGGAGTTGAGAGAAAAGCATCATGTGATTCCTGAAAGGGCTGAAGCGATCAGGATCCATTCCTTTCCCGCCTATCTCGTGAGTATCGTCGGCGGAAGCGCGATGCATCCGGTCCGCTATTCTTATCTCTGGATTACCATGAACGGCCGGACCTACCGTCTTTTCGGAGGGGGAGTGGAAAGTCACCGTACGGCCGTGCGAAACACGGTACTGAGCCTGCGCCCGCTGACACGGCAGGAGAGGGCCGGGATCACGGTCAAGCGCATTCGACTGGTGAAGGCCGTCAAGGGGGAAACGATTACGGCATTGTGCAAACGAACGGATAATGCATGGGCCCCCGCGTATACCGCGATCATCAACGGCCTTTCAGCCAATGCCAGATTGCAGGCCGGCAGGCTCATCAAGATCGCCAGGGAGGAAAAATTCGATTGAAGGAGCGCGCCCCCCGTGGAAGCTTGTGGGTACGCGGTCGGCGCGATGTGGAAAGTCTGGCACGAGTGCCGATGGCCCTATCGCCCGCTCCCCGGTATGCTCGAATATTTCAATGATCACGTGCTGTTAAAATTCATCCCCTATTGTAAGCATCACTTTGATGGCCTTGCCGGTGTGTATCCGCTCCCTGTAAACCCTCGGAAGCGCCTCTAAGGCAATGAGATCCGTTATCAACGGCCTGCCGTCCAATTGGCCTTCTTTCATCCATTTCAAACACTGGATATTTTCCTCGTGGGTATTCGAATAGGACCCGGTCATCCAGATTTCCTTGAAGTTGAAGGTAGTCGGCGTGATGTTTATCTGTCCGAAATGCATACTGACAATACACACCGTCCCGGAACGTGCGGCGGCATCCAGGGCGGTTTGAATAGCAGCTGCAGCGCCGGAACATTCAAAAATCGTCTCAAAACCGACTCCCTCGGTCGTCTTGAACACATATGCACTCAGATCTTCCGAGAAGGGGTCGATGACGCCGTCCGCCCCGAACGATTCCGCGATGACACGCTTTTCCTCCAACGGCTCGGACAGCGCCACAGGCGCGAATCCAATAATTTTCAAGAGCCGTACGAGTGCGAGGCCGATGGGGCCTCCGCCAATGACCAGAGCGGCCCCCTTTTCTTTGCGACTGCATTTCACCCCATGCAGGGCCGCGGCAAAAAGCTCTGCAAGCGCCGCATTTTGCGAATCCACCCCTTCTGGAATGGGAATCAACATTTGAGGATATACCTTGATATATTCGGCAAACGCACCCGGCAGGTCTCCGATGCCGATGGAGCGCCGATTGTGGGAACAAAAATAAGGCTTGCCCATCCTGCAGTCTCTGCATCGGCCGCAAAATGTCGGACGGATCACCACCCGCATTCCCGGTTCAATGGTTTCTACATTCTTTCCGACATCCGTAATCACCCCGCTGGTCTCATGACCGAGAATATAGCCATCAGAGAGCATGCCGCTTTCGATCATCGAATGATCCGACCCACAAAATCCGGTGTTGGCCACCTTTACTAAAACCATGTCATCATCGAGTTCAGGCACAGGCACATTCTCTATGCCCAGCCCGGTCTCCTTCCGATATACTGCCGCCTTCATATCCAAATCTCCTTCAACACACCGCAAGAAAAGGGTCAGAGCCTGAACGGTGAATCACTCTTTTCCATAGACCAAAAGCAGATGCACGCAAATGGGGACAACTACCAAATCAATGGCTACATGAAACACCGAAAACGGGTTGGTATGCAAAAAGAAGAAACGATAGATCCCCAAGACGCCTCCTATCGAGGGCAGGATCGCTCCTGCCCAGAGTGCTCCTCTCGCTTTTCCCAGCAACGAAAACCCAATCAATAAATAGATCAGCCCGAACACGGAAGCACCCAAAACGGAAGCCTCCGCACCATACACGAATATCTGGCTGATGTGCGTCACACCCGAGAGCAGCATGAATGCAGCGGCAATTTTTCGAGCTTTCAATTGGCCATCTCTTTTCAAATACGGAATAGGGTGTCTCCGCCGGCTGGGTTTGCTATGGGTTTCGGTCTCGGGCAGTCTCGCGCCCAAGAAGCTCAAGAATCTGGTCGGCGGATAAAACCGTACCGAATGACCTCCCAATCGTTTGCAGCGTGGCTCTATGAACATCCTCTCCCAAGGTGGTGCAGGCATCCTCGACGACAATCGCGTCGAAATCTCGATCCCCGAACTCTCGGGTGGTCTGGGCGACGCAGACGTCGGTCACCAACCCCGCTACGACGACCGTGTCGATCCCGAGCACGCGCAAGGTTTGGTCGAGTTTGGTAGAGTTGACCGGCCCGCTGGTACTCTTCTGGATAACCATCTCACCGGCTTGGGGCGCAACACTCTCGTCCACTCGGCAGCTGGGATGATCGAACGGCGGGTATACCGGCGAGCCTAAGACCTGTTCAGCCAGCTCGTTGTGACGGCGAGCCCATCCCGGCATATCGCGGCCATCTTGGCGAAGTGACCCGAACTCCGTGTAGACAACCTGGGCTTCGACGAGACGAAAGCACTTCAGAAGTCGTTGGATGTTCGGGATCACGACGTGCTTGACCCTCTCGAAGTAGGCATCCGCCTCCTCGGGATCCACCTGCAGGATCCATTTCCCAAATGGATATTCCTGGTGTATGAAATACCGCTGCATGTCGATCACGAGCAGTGCCGTAGAATGAGGGTCCAATCGATCAAAAGGGTTGGCTGATACGGCTTCTTGTTTCGGCATCTGATCTCCTCTTTCCTGCCGCCCGAGGGCACCTTATGTTGGGAGGTAAATCGGCGGGCACTGTTTGCACAGTAATATGCAAGGAGTGAAACAAAATCAAGGTATGAAAATGATGGCAGTCCCCCATCGCCCCGAAGGAAATTCCCGCCTTCTTGGGCCCTTCCGCCTGTTGGCGGATAACCCGATCGTCATCGGGGCCGGGCCCTTGGTAGGCACTCCGGTGCCGGGAGCGGGCAAGGCGGGCGGGACCACCCGCTTCGCCCTGCAGGCCGAAAAGTGCGCTACCTGGCCATCAACCGCGTCTCCAAAAAATGGCAACGCCCATCAAAGACTGGGCGAAGGATACCGGCTTTGATGATGAGAGGCTATTTACACAGTTGGGAATGGGTACGGCTATCCCTGTGATATACCCGCGGACTGCTACGATGCCAACGACTGTACAAACGACGTTTGCGATCCGGTGCTGGGATATATGTGGACCTGCAATGCTACAGGCCCTCAGGACCCGTGCTGCCATGATCCCTACTGTAATGGGAATTCGATTTGCCAATCGGGCCCATGTGCGGGGGGTACCGAGCCTTCCGTGTCCGAATAAGACACTGTAAACGCTCCTTCTTGTTTGTGGAGATGGCGACAAGATTTCCCGATACGATTCGGTCAGGTGCGTCGACTATGGCCTGCGGAACAAGCCATCATCCTCATGTCCATGCTCCCGTTCCGGCCGGGATCATCAAGGACGGCGCTTTTCACGGATTCACAAGTATATCCTCGCCTGTGATCGCCGGCTTCTTTTGGGCCCGGCTCATCAAGGTATTACTGGACGCTGCATGACCGCCTCGAAACTCATAACAAGAGCCACGCCCACAAGGTTGCGAAAAGCCGACCGCTCAGGAAAGGTAGCGCCTGCACCAAGGACGATACCGGATTGTTTATTCAATCCAGGATGACGAACCTACTGTATGGCCCGTCAAGGTTGGTCACTGAAAAGATATTTATCGGTTGCTTATACCCGCGTCCGCATATGCATACAATATCCGCACTGTTCGATTTGCCACCGGCCGAGCCCTTCCCGGTGTATATAGGGACAAGTTCGGTTTCCCTTACTTCCTTCGGGGGAACCAAAGAGCTAGCCTGTCCACAAAAGCGTCGTAAGAGGCTGTTGAAAAAGTCCCATCTGCGGCGTTCGGCTGCATCCCTCGTCATTCAACGTACAGAAAGTACGCTTCATTCCTCGGGATTTTGCCTGCCTTGCATCTGGAACTTTTTGAACAGCCTCCAAGAGCCACTTTTTCAACGGGCT
>WFRX01000090.1 GCA_015486285.1 bacterium | reverse complement strand
GTGTGTGATCAGGCCGTCAAGGACGAGGAGGAAGGCCGGTGTCCCCTCTTCGGCGATGACGATATCTTCGTGTTGCATGAAGGAACGGGTCAGGTCGTCAAACAGGGGTCTGGTGAAATGTCCGACGATTCTTCCGCAGCCGGCCGGAAGGGTCAGCAGGACAAGACCAGAGAGGATCAGGAAATGGTTTCGCGGGACGCTTCTCATAGTAGGAAAAGTGATTAAAATCCAGTGGGTTGCTATTCAGGCTCGTTCCCAAATAGCAGAATGCCGACGCGAAGTCAAAGGCGGGCCTGTTCCGCATGGAGATCCGCTTTGTGCAAGATTTGCCGGCCAGGAAAAAGATGTCGTCAAAGTGAGGGGGTGTCGGGCAGGCAAACGTTACGCCCGGGCTCAACACGGTGGACTGATTTAGGGGGGGGCCTTACCACCGGACGTTGAGTCCGAGCCAGGTCGAAAAATCCGAAAGCGGAATCCGGTTGACCATGGATTGGAAGGCGCGTGTGTACCTCATTTTCAGGTTGAGATAGATGTTCCGCGAGAGATGGGAGATCCACTCCGTCGCGCATGTCGAATTGCCGGTTACATCCATGTCCTTCAATTGAAGAGGTACCTTCCCTTCATTGACGAAGGTGGGCCCCACGCCCACACCGATGGTCTGGGAGAGTCTGTAGCTGTCAAAGACGTTATACTTTACCATGAAGGAAAACGGGAACGTGTCCAGGGCACGGGGAGTGCCGGAACCCGACCCTTCGTCTCCGAAGCGGAGTTGGTGGCCGCTGTCGATTCCGAGGGAGAACCCGGTGGGGTAGGACCACTCCACCGAGGACGAGGTGGGGATCGCCAGATTATACATGGCCTCGAAATCGGATGTGTGACCCAGCTGGGGCTCCTCCGCGGCGCAAGGTGCCGGGAAAGGTGCCGTAATCAGGAGGCAACAGAAAAGGGCTGCCAGGCCGGCCGTGGCTGCCTTCCACAGGCGGACAGGTGCCTGGAGTACGACAATTTTGCTATCATTCAGCATTTGGAACGCCCTGTTCTTGTCTGACCGGCTTGTATACGCGCGAGGGAAAGCAAATTCCGAGCCAACAAGATTTCTTTTAACGAAAGATGTTAAAACTGAATAAAATTCAACGGTTATCAATGCGAGACGACCGCCCTCTCCAGGTAACATCGTCGAAATGGGTACACGTTGTTACAAAAAAACATCGGCCCTCCTGGAAGGGGCCGGGGTTTGTCTTCTCCCCTTGGCTTTGGCATAATTAGAGGGTTCAAGCGGCGAAAAGTTTCAATTTTAGCCGGAACGACAAGAAAGTCAACATCGATTCCTCCGGCCGATGCGACAGCGGGAGACGATCCCCCGGAGCCGCATCATGCATCGGCATGTTTCGCGATCGTCCACTCCCGGTTCCCTTTTGTCTCTGGGGCACACGCATGTTTCTTCTCCGGAGGATTCTGCATTTCCTTGGGGGAAACAACTCTTTTTTGTGTTCCTGACTCGATGCGGGTTGAGCGACATGGTGATCTGGCAAAGGCTCAAGAACAGCGGTTATCGCGTCCGGATATACCTGTTTGCCTGTCTCATGGTCATGCTCGTGGTGGCGAGCCTCGCTTTGACCTTTGGAGTGAGCTGGTACTCGAATCGACTGTTTGCCTCCATCGTAGAGAAGGATTTCAAGGCCAGAGAGATGCAGCGGGCCTTGGTCGATCTTTTGGTTTCCATGGACCGAAACCGGAAGAAGTACTTTCTCCTGGAAAAACCGGAATACGGACGTATGTTTCGGGAAGATTCGCGGTCGTTTCGAAAGCAGCTCGCCCGTCTGGAAGAACTCGGGCTGCCGCAAGTCGAGGCGCCGACCTTCCGGAAGTTGAGAAAACGATTCGAAGACTATCTCGCGAAAGACCCCTTTGCGGCCGGAGAAGATCCTTCCGCGATCGAGAGCGTATCGGACCTGCCCCTCGAAGAGGTCCGGCACTTGTTGGGGCGTCTCCTGGAACTGAACCGGGAACGGATCGACTTTCGAATCGCGCAGATGAATCAGGTGGAAAAGAGGGCCTTCGGTGTTGTGTTTCTGGGAGCCCTCGTATCCCTTCTGACCGCGGGTCTGCTCTCTTTCCTGCTGATTCGTTCGATTACGAAGCCTATCGATCTGTTGCGGAAAGGAACGCACGAGATCGCGGAAGGGAAATTCATGCACCGGGTGGAACTTTCCACGCGCGACGAACTCGGGGAGCTTGCAGACGCCTTCAATGAAATGGCCTCCCAGCTCAAGAAACTGGATGAGATGAAGGCCGATTTCATGGCCCTCGTCTCCCATGAACTCAAAACCCCGCTGACCTCGATGAAGGAGGCGGTGGGCCTGATGCTGGAAGAGGCGGTGGGCCCGATCAGTCCGAAACAGAAGAGATTGCTGTTGATCAATGCGGCCGGCATCGACAAGCTGACCGCCTTCGTGGAGGATATCCTGAACCTGACGACCATGGAAGGCGGTTTGACCCCGCTGTACGCGACCCGATTCGATATGCAGGGTCTTTTGCACCGGGAACTGGATGCCTTTCGCCTGCTTGCCGACAAGAAAGGCATTCATCTGTCGGCCCTTTACGAGCCCGACCCGCTGCCGCCTGTTTTCGCGGATGCAGAGCGACTCAAACAGGTCCTGGCCAATCTGTTGAACAACGCGATCTTCTTCACGCCGCCGGGTGGAGAGGTGACGTGCCGGGTGGAGAGTATCCACGGCCGGGCCCTTCCTTCCCGCATTAAGGAAGCCTCGAAGGTGGAGGCAGCGAAACAGTGGCTGAAAATCCAGGTTTCCGATACCGGAGAGGGAATTCCGAAAGAGGAGCGGAACCGGGTCTTCGACAAGTTCTACCAGATCAAAAAGAGTTCGCATCAGGGAAGCGGGAGCGGTCTCGGGCTGACGATTGCCAAGCACATTGTAGAGGCCCATGGGGGCAGCATGTGGGTGGAGGACGTCCCGGAAGGAGGCACCCGCTTCGTCTTTGTCATTCCTCAGGCGGAACCTCATCAAGTGAAGGGCATACGCGAAGAAGTGGTTGCCGACGGATATCCAGTGCACCCCCTTTGATGGGGCCTTGACGCATGCGGAAAATGCGGGAGGGGAGCGACGTGAGAAGGGGGGGGCGGGATCACGTCCCGTCCCATGCGGAACAAGAGAAGTCGAACACTTGAAAGAGTCCCGGGGGTTTGTCTTGAATAGAAGAGCTGATGCGTGGGGAAACAGGCGGCCGGAATGTTGCCCATGGGTTTCCATGCTGGGCTGGATACTCCTGCTTTCGGTGGCGGTTTCCTGCGCCGGCCCGATCGAGAAGAGCCGCCCTCAGGAAGAAAGCTCCGGCGTCCAGCCGAAACAGGAGGTCGTAT
>WFRX01000089.1 GCA_015486285.1 bacterium | reverse complement strand
GGGGGGTACGTGCAGAAGGTCATGCGACCATTGACCGTGGTGCTGTCCATTGCGCTCCTCTCCTCGTTCCTCGTCTCGGTCACGGTCATTCCGCTGATAGCCCCCTGGATCATCCGGAACACCAACAAGGATGAATACCTGATCCTGAAGATCCCCAACCGCATCGCAAGGATTTTCCAGATCGCCTTTGTCGACAAGGCCCGGGACTTCTTTGTGGCCGCCTTCGAAGTCGCCAACCGTTACAAACTCATTCTCATCCCCCTTCTGATCATCGTATTGGCCCTGTCGATGCGGCAGATGCCGCTTGTGGGGCGCGACCTGATGCCGCCCATGGACACGGGCATCATCAAGGCAAGCGTGGAGGCGGAATCCGACGTCTCCATTGAAAAAAGCGAGGCTCTCCTCCACCGGATCGAGGGCATCGTGGCACGGCAGGAGGGACTGATTTCCCAGCTCTCCTACATCGGCTCCGCGCCGGGCCTGATCTCTTTCGGCACGGGGCGTACGGCCCAGCAGATCTCCATGACGATCAACATGGTGGACCGCTTTCACCGCAAGAAGAACATCTGGGAGCTGGAAAACGAGCTGAGGGCCAGGATTCGCGCCCTTCCCGGGGTCAAGTACGCCGACGTCACCGAGTTCGGGGCCACCCCCCTTTCCAGCATCGCCGCCACGGTGGACGTGGAAATCTCCGGGGAGGATTTCGCGGAGCTGGACCGGCTGGGCGAGCGGATCGCCGCGGAGCTGTCGCGCCGCAACGGATTCACCTCGGTCAGCAGGAGCTGGAAGATGGACCGGGCCGAATACCACCTCTTCTTCGACCGCCAGAAGTGCGCCCGTTACGGCCTGACGCCCATGGATGTCTCCTATCAGCTCGCCACCGCCGTCAGGGGGGTCCCCGTGAGCGTATTCCGCATCTTCAACCAGGACGGCATCCGCATGCGGTTCCGCCTGTCTCCCGGATTCCGCGAATACATCCTGCGGCTGATGACTACGAACGTAGAGATTCCAGGCGGCGCCCCCGTCCCCGTCAACGAGCTGGCCCGTGTGGAGAAGGTCTATGTCCCGTCCGTCATCACACGCAACGAGCTGGCCTACACGACCAATGTACACGGCTACCGCGCCACCGCGCCGGTCAGCTTCCTGGATCACCAGCGCGCCATGGCGATCTCCGAGGTGCCGTTGCCGGGGGGATTCACGGTCAGCGAACAGGGCGAAATGAGGCAGATGAAAGAATCCTTCGGCCGCATCGGCAAGGCCTTGATCCTTTCCATCCTCTTCCTCTACCTGAGTTTCGTGGTGATCTTCCGATCCTTTTCCGATCCGGTGGTGATCATGCTGAGCATCCCCTTCGCCTTTATCGGCGCCGTCTGGGGGCTCCTGCTCATGGGCAGGCACGCCTGCATGCCGGCCATGATGGGCCTCATCCTGCTCACCGGCGTGATCGTCAACAATTCCATCCTGCTCATCGACTTCATCCGGATCTACCGGCAGGAAGGGCACTCCTTGACCGATGCGGTCAAGATGGCGATCCGGGTGCGTACGCGGCCCATCCTCATGACGGCCGTCACCACCATCGTCGGCATGATCCCCATCGCCGCTGAGTGGGCCATCGGCCTGGAACGCCTCTCTCCCCTGGCCACGGTGGCCATCGGAGGCCTGATCGTAGGAACCTTTCTCACCCTCGTCTACATCCCCGTGCTCTACGTGCTCAAGGAAAAGATTCTTTCCTTCTTCCTTCGCAGATGACGCGCGGGATCAGGCGAACTCGGCTTCCCTCTCGAGCGCCTTTTCTACAGTGGAGGCGAGCAGCATCTGGGTAAAGACTTCGGTCGACGCGAATTCGCGCCGTTTTGTCCAGTTTTCCAGCGCCTGCCAGACGGCCTCTTCCGCCGCGCGGGCGTCCTCTCCCTCCAGGCCCTCCACGTGGGCGTGAAACTCTGTGAGCAACGCAAGAAGCTCGCAATTGGCCTTGTCCATGGCGGAAACGCGGTAATCGGTTTCCTGACCTTGCGCCGCTTTGCTTAGACGCGCCTTGAGGCCCTCGTCCCCCACCACGTGCAGGAATCGCGAAAAAACCCCTCGCACTTCCCTGTTCTCTTCGACCCGCCGGGCGACCGCCCTCTCCATCTCTTCCGAAACGACGCCGATCAGCAGCGCCGACAGGCCGAGTTCCGCTTTCGCCTTTTCCTCTGTCATCATGGGCACATATCGGGTCATCAGGGTTCCCGCCACCATCTGCAGGATATAGTCGGCGCTCGGTTTCATGATATCTCCTTCATCTGGTTCAGGATAATGCGTCTCTGGAGGTCGGCCGCCCAGATCCCACCGTAGCCGACGATCGGATCGGTGTTGGTGCCGTCGGCATAGACCTTGTTCATCGAAATCCAGATCGCAATCCCCTTCACGCTCGAAAACAGCTCCCACCAGAACAAGGCGTCCGGATCCGCCTTGAACCCGCTTGCTTCCTCCCAGATGCGCACCCCCTTTTCGCGAGGGATCATGAAACCCGCCTTTTCCGGCTCGGACCAGCTCCAGAGCCGGTTCATCGACCAGGCCAGGTCCTCGAGCGGGTCTCCCATGTGCATCATCTCCCAGTCCAGGATTCCCCGTATCTCGCCCTTGCGGTTGAACAGAAAATTACCGGCGCGCATGTCCCCGTGTACAATCACGATCTTTTGAGCAGGCGGCGGAGGATTGCGCCGAAGCCACCGGACGGCGGCGCGGAACACGGGGTGAGGCTCCAGCTCGTTCTTGTCCGCATCCGCTTCCCAGTAATCGAGTTCCCGTTTCCAGCACGCCTCCGGGGTCACGGCCTCCAGTGTTTCTTCGAGCCCTACATCCGCCGGATTCGTCGTGGCGATGGCCGCCATGATGCGGAAGAAGGCCTCTCCCACCCGGTCACGGACCTCGTCGAAGGGCGGCACGGTGAACAACATCTGCTTGTCCTCGCAGCCGACGATTTCCTCCATTACATAGAAAGGCGTCCCAAGCCACGTCGAGTCTTTCTCGATCCACATCACCCTGGGCACCGGGACATCGGTTCCGTAAAAGGCCCGATAGGCCTTGAATTCCGTATCGACCGTCGTCTCGATGATGCCGGACTCGAACTCGCGCCGGAGGATCACCCGCTCGGATACGGGCTTGCCTTTCTTTACATAGCGCAGCTCGATGCTGTAGGTCTGACGCGAAGCCCCACCGAAAATCGGATTCACGAAACCGATCTCGATCGCTTCGGCCTCCGGGATCTTCTCCGCGACATACTCCTTGAAACGCTTGACCAGCTCCTCTATTTCCATCTTCCCTCTCCCCGGGGTTCACCCCTCTCTATGGGTTCCGCACCCGCAAGACCTTCTTGTCGATCTTTCCCACGGCCGTCAGGGGCATCTCCCCGACCACTTCCAGCATCTTGGGGACTTCATAAGGCGCACACTTCTCTTTGGCAAAACGGATGATTTCTTCCCGAAGGGCTTCTTCGTTCCCGTCGTAATCGTACCGGGGATCCAGCTGGATGAATGCCTTGACGATTTCGGACCCCGGACGCTTTGGATTGTCCACACCGACGAGGGCGATCATGCCTACGGCCGGATGCTCGGCAATCGTCTCTTCCACCTTGCTCGAAAACACCTTGTAGCCGCCCACGTTGATCATATCCTTTGTACGGTCCACGATCCTCATGAAGCCGTCCTCGTCCATGACGGCCACATCCCCCGTGTGCATATATCCGTCCTCGTCGATGGCCCGGGCCGTTTCCTCCGGCCTGTTGTAATAGCCCTTCATGACGAGAGGCCCCCGGATGCAAATCTCCCCGGGCTCTCCCAGGGGAACCTCCTCGCCGGTCTGCGGGTCCACGAGCTTTGCCTCGGTATTCAGAAAGGGCACCCCGATCGAACCGAGCTTTCTCTTCCCCTTCATCGGGTTCATGACCGAGACGGGCGACGTTTCCGTCATGCCGTACAACTCGAGTATCTTCCCCTTCCCGATGATGCGCTCGCACTCCTCCTGGGACTCCTTGGGGAACGGAGAGGCGGCGGAAATGCACGTCCCAAGCCTCGAGTGATCCATCTCCCTGAATGTCGGATTGGCCATGAGCATCTGATACAGGGATGGAACGTTCACAAGGTTGGTGACCCGGTATTTCACCATCTCCCTGCAGATATGGTCCGTGTCCCGCGGATTGGGAATCAGCACCTGGGGCCATCCGGTGTACAGGGTAGCCAGAGAGATCGTCAACCCCGCGATATGAAACAAAGGGAAGCCGGACAGGATCACGCCCTCGCCTTCTTCCCACCCGAGCCATCGGACCAGGCTCTTCACGTTGTGGGCCGCGTTGCGATTGGTCAGCATCGCTCCCTTGGGAGGCCCGGTCGTACCCCCCGTATACTGAATGAATTCGAGATCGTCGGGGGTCACCTTCACGTCGGGAGAATCGCTGGAATACTTGTCGAGGACATCTCGATAAAAGCTCAACACGGCCTTCCCCGCCGCCGGTTTCACCTTTCCGGAGGCGATCCCGCCGCTCGTTCCGCCCGGCAGAAATCCGGCGACATCGGCCGTTATAACAACGGCCAGCTCGGGAATCTCATGAGCGATGCCGGCGATTCGTTCTTCGAAGGAAGCATTCAAGGTAACCAGTCCCAGCCTCTTTTCGCCCGATCCCAAATCGTTCATCTGATAGCGGACCTGCGCGCCGGTCAGGAGAGGCGAAACCCCCGAGACGATGCATCCCGCTTTCAACGTCCCAATCATCGAAATGAGATACTCCGGAATGTTCGGCAAGTTGATGCCGACAATGTCCCCTTTCCGAAAACCCTTATCCAGCAACATGTTTGCAAACCGGTTCGAATACCGGTTCAGTTCCCCGAAGGTAATGTCCACCCCGAGATACCCGAGGGCCGTCCTGTCGGCCCTCTTTTCGAAAACGGGCCGCACCATGTCCACATAGGTGGTTTCAAATTCGGAGGGCTCGAGGTCTCTCATGCCCTCGTCCCAGCTCTTTTTCCAGAATCGCTTCTCGTATACGCCCATCGTGTGGACCCCTTCTCGCTTCGACCGAAACCTTGTTGTCTTGCCCTGTCAACAGCCTCCAAAGACTCCGTCCCGCCTCGCCGCCTGCATCGTACGGGCTACATCCACCACCCGCGGGCCCTCCTTGGCCACCCGCAGGGTCGTACGCCTTCCCCCCTGTACTTCGAAGTCCCGCTCTCCATCGAGACCGAGTACAGACGGGGCGGATCGTATCTCGATCTCCTCTCCCGTCTCGATCACGCGACGGCATCGGACAAAGACCCTTTCGATCAGTCCGGGCGCCACCGCTGCAACGATACGGTGCCCCTTCGCGCCCAACTCCAGATAGAGCCCTCTCGGCTCCGCCGGCCGGATACAACAGATCTGTCCCCCAATGGAAGACAGACCGATGCTGTCCGCGCTCGCCCGGTTGAGAACGATCTGACTCACCTTGCCCATCTCCCATATCGCCTTGGATCCGGTAAAGACATCATCATATACGACTACATCCACCAGTGCGAGATCGCTGACCTCCCCATCTACAAGCACTTCGATCTTGGTGGATCGGAAGGTGGTGGCTTCCAGAGGCACGCGTCCGCAGGCAATGAGCCCGGCAGCCATACCGGCGATCGTCCCCTCCACCATGAAGGGGAAAACATTGTTCGTTCCGGTAGAGACCGGCAGAATCGGAACCGATCCGCATCCCTTCGCCACCGCCCGATTCGTCCCGTCCCCCCCCAGAACGATGATACAGGCAGTGCCCTGCCGCCGCATGAGGCGGGCCGCCTCGGTGGAATCTTCCTGTTCTCCCGCGACCGTGAAATCAAGGGGAAAAACATCGGCGCCCACCTCGATCTCCGAAACCGCCCGTTCAACGATCCCATAATAGTCCGGCATATAGCAGATGCGGTCCACGCCTGTTTCCATCAGTCCGAGCAGCATTCTTCGAACGATACGCACCTTCTCCTGATTGTCGAAGACGCTTCCGTGGGCCACCAGCCTGCGGATATCCTTGCCTGACGCGGGATTCGCGATGATGCCTACAAACGCCACATTCCTCCCTCTTTGCGCGTCTTCCGATTTCCTTCGGTCCCCACTCCGGCCTTTCTGTACGTTGAATGACGAGGGATGCAGCCGAACGCCGCAGATGGGACTTTTTGGGCAGCCTCCTATGGATCGATGAAACCCACCTTCCTGAGGAGATCCAGGGTATTCAAGTTGACGGGGCGGCCTTCCAGATCGCCGGGACGCAGCCAGGCCGCCTCCGCGGCATCGCTCGCGGGAACCGGCTCTCCGGACACATAATCCGCTTTGAGGTCGATGATCACATAATGGAACCGGATACGCCCGTCATCATCCCTCTCCACCGTCTCGAAAATATGGCAGACCTCCCCGGCCTTCACGATGAGCCCGGTTTCCTCTCGAAGCTCCCGCTCCACGGCCTGCTGCAGGGTCTCCCCCAGCTCTACACTCCCCCCGGG
>WFRX01000088.1 GCA_015486285.1 bacterium | reverse complement strand
GAGGAAGCCGCGATGCCAGGCAATGTCCATGCTCTGGCCGAAATGGAGATTGATCATCGCCTGCACGTACACTTCGAAGATCTTGCTGCGCGTCGAATCGGAGAGCCCCTCCTGGCTCCTCAGCAGCGGCAGGAGCGAGAGAAAATACAAGGCGTTCCCTGCGTTCATCGCCACATCGATGCCGTAGATGTGGTGAATGCACGGCTTGCCTCTTCGAAGACTGCTGTCGTCCTCGATATCGTCGATGATCAGGGTGCCGTTATGGCTGAGCTCCGGAATGAGCATGTAGTCACGGTATTCGGCCGCTTCCTTGCCGAAGGCCTGGAGGATGAGAGAAAAGAGCTGCGTCCGCATGCCCTTCCCGTTCCTGAACAGGATGTCACGAAGCGGCTCTGCGATCGCCTTGGTGGGCCCGACCGTATCGTAAGCGTGCGCCGGTCCGCCGCACAACATCGAAAGGAGGTGCCGGTCATACGCCTCCGGCAGGCACACCGCATCGAGGCGGTCCAGGAAGCCCCCGGCCGACGCCTCGTCCGCGGCCGCCTTTCCCTGTTTCGACTCGCCATGGGAAACGAGTTCCTCCAGGAAGTCGAGAAGAGGCTGGGGGTTCAGGCTCGTTTCGAAGCATCCGTCCTTTTCCAGAGGAAAAACCTGGAGAAAGATCCCGGTTTCCCAAAGCAGTTCAAAGGCGAGGAGAATCTCCTTCCAGCAGGCGACCCCGATCACGGCCTTGGGCCGGTATTTCTTGATGAGGGCCTTGATGAGAGTGCCGCCGGGGGCGCAGAACACCCGAACGCCCGCCTCCTCGGCTTTTGCGACCAGGGTTGCCATGACGCACCGGCCGCATTTTCTACAATGGACTCCCTCTTCGTCCGTGGGGGCGGGGCAATCCCGGTTCTTCAGGCAATGCGGCAGGAAGAGGGAGATGTCCTCGCGGCCGACGTTCATGAACCAGGGCTTGTGCGCTTCATTGACCTTCGCGAACAGTCGCACCGCGTCTTCTTCGCAGAGGGCATTCTCCCCCCGGGTAAATACGCTCTCTTTGTCCGATCCCATGGTGGCGCCTCCTATGCGGGTAAATTACCCGCATTTTAGGCATGCCGCGATATTTGTCAAGTCCTTTTTCGAAAAAATTATGCCCGGCCGATGGGCGACGTGTCCAAGAGCGGATTCGGGCTGCGGCGTTTGCTCTCCGATCCGGTTTTGCATAAGATAGAGCGCACTGTATTGCACAGTTCAACGCGCAAGGAGACCATGGCCGGATGAAAACGAGAGTAACCGAACTGTTGGGAATCGAATATCCGATCGTCCAGGCATCCATGGCCTGGATCACAGATGCGGTCCTTGCAGCCGCCGTGTCGGAGGCCGGGGGCTTGGGTACGATCGGGCCGAATGCCGGCTGCACAACCGTTACCCGGGATGTCGTGGAGACGGGGGAACGCCTGAGGGAACAGATCAGGAAGTGCAAGCAGCTTACCGCAAAGCCTTTCGCCGTCAATTTCGTGGTGGGGGTCATAGGCTGGGACCGCGATTACAGCGACCGATGCCTGGAGGTGGGAATCGAAGAGAGGGTTCCGGTGGCCGTTGTCTCACAGGGCAGTCCCCTGGTCTACACGAAGCGTCTCAAGGAGGCCGGGATCCAGGTTCTCCACGTGGGGTCCACCGTACGGCATGCCCGCAAGGCCGAGGAGGCGGGCGTGGACGCGGTGATCGTATCCGGCACCGAAGGGGGAGGGCACAGCGGGTTCGATCAAATGACGACCTTGTGCCTGGTTCCTCAGGCCGCCGATGCGGTGGAAATCCCGGTTATCGCCGGCGGCGGGATCGTTGACGCCCGAGGCATGGTTGCGGCCATGGCACTGGGGGCGGAAGGCGTCTACATGGGTACGCGGTTCATGGCCACAGAGGAATGCCCCGCGCACCCGAAGGTCAAACAGGCGATTCTCGAGGCGTCGGATACGGGCACCATGGCCATCCGCCACGGGAGCCCTGTGCCACGGCAAGACGACAAGAGGGGCGACCGGGGCTTTGTCGAAGAGCGGCGCGGCTCGATCCGGCTGCTGCTGAACGATTTCTCACGGGAGATCATTGCAGCGCAGGGAGGCAACGTCTCCTTCGAAGAGGTCATCGCCGCAACAGCCGGTTCGGAAGAGAATCCGGAGAGCAACCGGACCCTTGCCGCTTTCCTTGAGGGAAATCTGGAGAGAAACACCATCACCGCGAGCCAGGGATCCGGCCTGATCCGGGACATCCCGACCTGCCGGGACCTCGTCAAGCGGCTGGTGGCGGGGGCGGGACCGGTTCTGGAACGGTTGACCGCCGCCTATTCGAATGACGAATGAAAACGATGAGCGAGATTTCCGCAACGAAGATCATCTGGAAGGCCCTTGAAGAAGCCGTCGACGCAATGCCCGACCGGCGGATGGTCGTGTACCAGGGAAGGGAACTCAGCTTCCGGGATGTGGACGAATACTCGGACCGGGTGGCCGCAAGCCTTTTGCGGCTCGGTTTCGCCAAGGGGGACCGCATCGGTATCATCGGCTGGAATCAGCCGGAATGGCTCTACACATACTTCGCCGCGGCCAAGATCGGGGCCGTCGTTGTCGGTCTGAACGTGCGTTACCGGGACACGGAGCTCGAGTACATGCTCAACCAGAGCCTGGCCAAGGGCCTGGTAACCCTCGCGCGAACCGACGACATGGATTATGTCGCCTATTTCGACTCCTTCCGGAAGAGGATCCCTTCGGTGGAGCATTTTATTTTCATGGGGGGAGAGGGGTTCAGGGGCAGCCAGTCTTTCGAGAGGTTTCTCGATGCCGAGGTGGACCGGCCCGCGCTGGACGCTGCCAAGGAGGCCGTCCGGCCGGAAGATCTCGTGATGATCATCTACACATCCGGCACAACGGGAAGGCCGAAGGGGGCCAGCCTTTCCCACAAAAGCCAGCTCGCTTCGGCCCGGGCCCAGACCGTGCATTGCAGGGTCACACCGGACGATCTGCAGCTCATTGTACTGCCCCTCAACCATGTTTCCGGAATTACCTGCATGGTCCTGTCCGGACTGCTTGCAAGGGCGACAGGCATCCTGATCCCGTCGGTCGACTTCGACGAGATCGTCCGGCAAACCCGGGAATACCGGCCCACCATCTTCGGGGGTGTTCCCACCCTGTTCACGCTGCTGTTTATGAAAGAGGAGTTCCTGGCACTGGATCTCTCTCCGGTTCGTCTGGTGGTCTCGGGCGGCTCGAATTCAGATCCGCCGCTTCTGCGACAGATCCAGGAGGTTTTTCCGAAGGCGACGGTGATGAACCTGTACGGATTGAGCGAGGTCTCCGGCGGGATCGTGATGAGCCCCTGGGAAAGCGACTTCGAGCGGACGGTCCGTTCCATCGGAAAGCCCTTTCCGGGGATCGAGGTCCGGGTGAAGGACCCGGAAGGCCGCGACCTGCCGGCCGGGGAAACCGGAGAGCTTCATTTCCGGGGCGAGTGCGTGGTGGAGGGATACTTTCGGATGCCCGAGGAGACGGATGCCGCCTTCGACGAAGAGGGGTGGGTCGCCTCCGGAGACATGGGCTATCTGGACGAGGACGGGTACATCGTCCTCATGGGCCGCAAGAAAGAGATGTACATTCAAGGCGGGTTCAATGTCTATCCGGTAGAGGTGGAAAATCTGTTGAACAAGCATCCGAAGGTTGCCATGGCCGCCGGCATAGGGGTTCCTGATCCCGTCATGGGAGAGGTGGGAAGGTACTACATCATTCCAAAGCCGGGAGAGAGCGCCACGGAGGAAGAACTCAAGGCGTACTGCGCCGAGCACCTTGCCGATTACAAGATCCCGAAGCAGATCGTCTTCCGTGAATCCCTGCCTCTCACACCGGTCGGCAAGGTAATGAAGGCGAGGCTGCGGGAGGATTTCCTGAGGTCGGGCGCATAGGCCCCCCCCAACAGATTCCTGACGATGAGATGGAAGGAGGGCATTTGAAATGAGGGAATGTGTCATCGTGGACGGCATGCGGACGGCGAATGCGAGGGCCCACGCGGAAAAGGGGTGGTTCAGGAATGTAAGCGTCGATACCATGCTGAATGCGGTTTACAATGCGCTCTTCGAGAGGAATCCGCAGGTGAGACCGGAAGACGTGGAGGCGGTGTTCTGCGGAACGGCGAACCAGGCCGGGGTGCAGAACGATATTGCGCGGTTGGGTTGGCTTGCCGGGGGATACCCGGAGTCCGTCCCGACAAACGGGATCGGGCAGCAGTGTCCGTCCGGTATGGCCGCAACCGAACACGCGGCCAGAGCGATCATGTGCGGGGAAGGCGACATCTACATCGCCTCGGGCGTTGAAGACATGCAGAAGGTGCCCATGGCCTTTGCCATGGAGTTTCCCGCGAAACTGGCGGAACGGTACAACCCTGCGGAACTGCCCATGGGGGCCACCGCCGAGAAGGTGGCCAAACAGTACAAGGTCAGCCGGGTGGATCAGGAGAACATGGCCTACTGGAGCCACAAGAAGGCCTTCGAGGCGACCCTGGCGGGCAAGTTCAAGGCCGAAATCGTGCCCCTGGAGGGTGAAAAGGAGGACGGAACCAAGTTTCTCGTGGACCGCGACCAGTGGATCCGGGAAAGCATATCCATGGAGAAGATGGCCGCCATGGATCCTGCCTTTGACCCGGAAAACGGGGTGGTGACCGCCGCCACATCGTCTCCGCTCACCGCGGGCGCCGCGGCCCTGCTCCTCATGAGCCGGGACAAGGCGGATGAACTCGGTCTCTCGTACCACTTGAAGTACGTCCGGGGGGTGATGGCCGGGTGCGACCCCACCATGATGGGTATCGGGCCCATTCCTGCCGCTAGGAAGCTGCTCGAGCGAAGCGGCCTCACCGTGAAGGATATCGATGTCTGGGAGCTGAACGAGGCCTTCGGCAGCCAGAGCCTTGCTTGTGTGAGAGAGCTGGGAATCGCGGAAAACGCCCCCTTCGACAACCTGAATGTGTGGGGAGGGGCCCTGGCGCTCGGCCACCCCCTTGGCGAGTCGGGCGTGCGGATCCTGGTTACCCTGAACAACATCATGAAGACCGACTATAAGGACGCCAAGTACGGTGTCGCCATGTTGTGCGGCGGGTTCGGCAATGCGAACGCCAGTCTCTGGCAAAATGTAAACAAATAGCGTTCCCGAGGGAAGCCATGAAGGACCGAAACTTCCGGATGATCGAAACGAATGGAATCCGTCTGCGGACGGTGGTGGAGGGCAACGGGCCGCTCGTCATTCTGTTGCATGGGTTTCCGCAATGCTGGTACCTGTGGCGGCACCAGATCGACCCACTGCTGGAGGCAGGCTTCCAGGTCGCTGTGCCGGACCAGCGGGGTTACGGGGGCAGCGATCGACCCGAGGCGATCGAGGCGTACGACATCGTGAATTTGACCGGCGACGTGGCGGGTATCGCGGATGCGCTCGGCCACGATACTTTCCACGTGGTGGGCCATGACTGGGGCGCGCCCGTCGCCTGGCACACGGCGCTTTTGTACCCGGATCGGGCCCGGTCGGTCGTTGGCATGAGCGTTCCTTACACGCGCATGCAGGCCGGTGTTTTTACAAGGCAGGAGACCTTCGGGGACAGCTTCTGGTACATGGTCTACTTCCAGAAACCGGGCGTGGCGGAACAGGAACTCGAGGCGGACATCCGGAAGTCGCTCCGCATGGTCTACTTTTCCATTTCGGGTGATGCGCCTGAAGGGCTCTTTGCCGCGCCCAAGCCCTCCACGGCCCGGTTCCTGGACGGCATGATCGATCCGGACACGCTCCCGGCCTGGCTCACGGAGGAAGACCTCGAGTACTATGTGGCCCAGTATGCACAGAGCGGATTCCGGGGGCCTTTGAACTGGTACCGGAACATCGACCGGAATGTGGAAATCACGCCGGAACTCGAAGAGGCAAAGATCCGGCAGCCCTCCCTTTTCATTGCCGGCGTCAAGGACCCCGTTCTTTCCTTCGGCGGGGGAGGATGGGTCGATGTGATGGATCACTACGTAACCGATATGCGCGGCAAGATCCTTGTCCAAGGATCCGGGCACTGGGTGCCCATGGAGCGACCCGAGGAGGTCAACAAGGCTCTGATCGGCTTCCTCGAGACCGTGTGTTGACGGGCGATTGGGCTCGGCGCCTCGAGGAGCCGTGTGGATGATGCCGTTCGAGAGACAGGGGAGGTGATCTGGATGTCACAACTGTTGGATATTTTGGGAACGCAGTACCCGATTATTCAGGGCCCCATCGGCGAATTGAACGACACCAGGATGGTGGCCGCCGTTTCCGAGGCCGGGGCCTTCGGCATGCTGGCGCTGGGGTTCGTCACAGATCCGGACGAGGTCAAGCGGATGGTTGCCGAGGTCAAGGACCTGACGGATAAACCGTTCGGGGCCAACCTCATGATCGCCATGAACCCGAACAACGAGGCGATTCTCGAGGTGCTCGCCGAAGGGGGTGTCAGGACCGTAACCACTTCGGCCGGGTCCCCCAAGAAGATCTATCCGAAGATCAAGGATCTGGGGTTGAAGGGGCTCCACGTTGCCCTCGCCGCTCCACTCGCCGCCAAGGCCGCGGAGGCCGGGGTAGACGCAGTGGTGGCCTCCGGGACCGAATCCGGCGGTCTCCGCACGAACGGCCCGGAATCCACCAATCTGGTCCTGATCCCGCTGGTCTGCGACAGGGTCGACCTACCGGTCGTGGCCGCCGGGGGGATCGCCGACCGACGGGGATACCGGGCGGCCCTGGCCCTGGGTGCTCAGGGCGTGCAGATTGGAACGGCCTTTCTCGCATCCGAAGAGAGCCCGGCCTCCCCGGCATGGAAGGAGGCGATTCTTACCTGCGGTGACGGCGGCACGACGTTGCTGCCCATGGGCCGAATGGCCATGCGAACCATCATCAACCCCAGGATGAGTGAGCTCATGGCCTCCGGCGGCGACCTTTCGCAGGCGTACAATATGGCGAATGCGGGCAAGGCCTGGTCCTCCGGTGATTTCGACCTCTTCCCCGCCGGCGGCGGGCAGGTCAGCGCCTTGATCAGGGAAATTCGGCCCGTGAAGGACATTATCGAGGAGATGGTTTCATAGAGGACATCGACCGGCGCGGGTATGCCGGCACGGAGTAGATATGGTCGATACGTCGAAGGGAATCAAGAAAGTCGTTGCAAGGGCGGTCGAGAAGGCCCGTCGAGAGATCGGAGGCACCCCGGAATCTCCTTCCAAGGGGAGGCTCAAGTGGCCGATCCAATGCACGGTAGGCCCCGGTCTGGAGGGGGCTATTGCTTGCGAGAGCCAGGTCGGCTTTGTGAACGGGTCCCAGGGGTCACTCGTCTATCGTGGATACGATGTGCTGGACCTGTCTGCACATTCCACGTTCGAGGAGGTCTCGTATCTCCTCATCCACGGCAGATTGCCGACGAAGAGCCAGTTGGAAAAATTCGAGAGGAAGCTGGTGGAATTCCGGCACATCCCCGGCACCATGCGTGTACTGATGGGGTTTCCGGTGGAAAAAATGAACGCCATGGCGGCTATCCGCTTGGGCACGAACATGATGCGCCAGGAGTGCACGCAACTGGACGTCATGGAAGCCAGGAGGGATCCGGACACGGCGATCAGTGCGGATGAGGACTCCATCGCCATGGAGGTTCCGCCCTCGGGGGAAGAGCACGCGATCTATGAGTTTCCCAAGGCGAGGGGGCAGAAGAGCGCAAGATCGGAGAAGGCGATGGCGGCAGCCGCTGGAATCGAATCCGCCACTCGTCTCATCGCAGGGACGGCAACCATCACGGCCGCCGTGGCGCGGATCCGGGAAGGGCGGATGCCTCTCGAACCCGACCCGGAACTCAGTCATGCGGCAAACTACTTATACATGATATCGGGGAAACGTCCTTCGCCGGCCGAAGCGAAGATCATGGACCTTGCGATGATTCTGCACGCAGATCACGGCATGAATGCAAGCACCTTTGCTTCCCTGGTGGTGGCGAGCACTCTGTCGGATATGTACATGTCGATCAGTTCCGGTGTTGCCGCACTGAACGGTCCACTGCACGGCGGTGCGAACGAAAGGGTGATCGAGACGCTTGAGGAAATCGGCGACCCCGGAAACGTAAAGGCCTGGTACAGGGCCAGAAAGGCAGAGGGGAGAAAGATCCCCGGCTTCGGACATCGCGTCTACAAGCGTTATGACCCGCGCGCACGGATACTCGGTCCGATCGCAAACTACCTGACCGGTTCCAGCGAAAGAGCCAAGAGGCTCCTGGAAACCGCCCACGAGCTGGAACAGGTCGTGATCGGGGACTTGGGAGAGGAGAAGGGCATATACCCGAACGTGGATTTCTACTCCGGGCTCGTTTACACATGTCTCGGGATTCCAACCTATCTGTTTACACCGACCTTTGCCGTGGCGCGCGTGGCGGGATGGACGGCCCGGGTACTGGAATACATGAAGAACAACCGGATCTTTCGGCCCCGGGCCATCTATACGGGCAGGCTCAACAGGCGGTATCAGCCCCTGGATGAGAGGCCCGGCTAGGCGCCGCCGTTGGAAGGCTCAGGCCTCAACACGGCCCCCTTGTCTCCTGAGGTCACGATTCTGGAATACCACGAGAGGACCCCCCTGGTATATTTCGGCGCCGGAGGCCGCCAGACAGCGAGCCGCTCGTGAAGCTCGGATTCGGGGATGTCCAGGCGGATGCTCCGGCTGGGGATGTCGATCTCGATGATGTCCCCGTCCCGGACCACGGCGAGGGGCCCTCCCTCCGCCGCCTCGGGAGAAACATGACCGACACATACCCCGTAATTGGTTCCGCTGTATCGTCCATCCGTAACGAGCGCTGTCGAGTCCCCAAGGCCCAGGAGCTGCAACAGGTGAGCCGGGACGGCCATCTCGCGCATTCCCGGCCCCCCTTTGGGCCCCTCGTAGCGTATGATTACACATTCGCCCGGCGTTACGCGGTTGTTGAACATACTGTAGATCGCATCCTCCTCGCAGTCGAAGACACGGGCCGGGCCGCGAAAGACGAACATCGATTCGGGGACGGCCGACTGCTTGACGATCGCCCCGTCCGGCGCCAGGTTTCCGCGCAGCACCGCCAGGCCTCCGTCCGGCCGTACCGGATCGTCCACCGGTCGGATAATGCTGCTGTCCTTGATGACCGCCTCCTCGAGGATCTCCCCGAGCCTTTTCCCGGACACGGTGAGAACATCCAGGTCGAGGAGCCCCGCAATGTTCTTCATCACGGCGGGGATCCCGCCCGCCTCGTCGATGGAGTTGATGGCGCGCAGGCCGTTCGGCTTCACGGCGCAGGTTTGAGGCGTTTTCGCGCTCAGCTCATCGAACAGTTCGATGGGGATCGGGATGTCGAGTTCATTGGCGATGGCGGGAAGATGAAGAAACCCGTTCGTTGAACCGCCCATGGTGTGTAAAACGCTGATGGCGTTCCGGAAGGCCTGGCCGGTCATAATCCGGGACGGAGTGATCTTGTTTTCGATCAGGGCCTTGAGGGCCTCTCCCAGCCTGCCGGCAAAATCATATTTCTCCTCGCTCTCGGCCACGAGGATGGACGAGTAAGGCAGCGCCATGCCGAGGGCCTCCGTCATGCATTGCATCGTGACGGCGGTACCGATCATGGGACAGGAGCCCGGACCGGTGACAATGCCCTTCAAGGCCTTCTGGAACTCTTCCTCCGTGATCTTCCCTTCATTTTTCGCGAAGAAGAACTTGCCGATCTCATAGTGGGCGAACTCTTCCTCTTCGGCAAAATCCTGCTCAGGATAGCAATAGGGAAGGTGATAGCCCCCGGTGATGATGATGGCGGGGATGTCGACACGTGCGGCGGCCATCAAGAGACCGGGCACGATCTTGTCGCATGACCCGATCAGAATGAGGCCGTCCAACCGGTTGACCCTGGCCATGATTTCAACCGAATCGGCGATGACTTCCCGCGCCGGCAGAATGTAGCGCATGCCCTCGTGGCCTTCGGCCACGCCGTCACAGGGAGCGATCGTGTTGAAGCCGAAAGGGGTCATACCGGCGCCGCGAATGCCTTCACGGACGCGTTCGGCGAGCCGGTTGAGGTGTACATGGCCCGGATTGAGCTCGGTCCAGGTATTCGCGATGCCGATCCTCGGCGCCGCGAGTTCCTCCGCGCTGTATCCGCACCCGAAGAGCAGCGGTGGAATGATCACCTCTTCTATGAGTTCGCGGATCGTTTCCGGGATCCTGGGATCCAGGGGCTCGCTTCCGCTCTTCTTGGAGAATCCGTTTCCTTGACTGGACATAAGCGGCGCCTCGTTCTGGCAGGGAATATATAACGCCGGCATCCCTTCGCCCGGCGTGGGCTCAGATCACCTCGGCCCCCTTCAACGACGCAATCTCATCCGGGCCGAACCCGTAGTCAGCAAGCACATCCTCCGTATCCGCGCCGATCCTGGGAGGAGGCTTGGGCGTTTCCGGCTTCGTCCTGGAAAATCGAGGCGTCGGAGCCGGTTGCAGCACGCCGTCCACCTCGATGAAGGTGCCTCTCGCCCGGTTTTGCGGGTGCTCTTTCGCTTCATCGAGGGAGAGGATCGGCGCGAAACAGACGTCGGTGCCCTCCATGATTTCACACCATTCGTCACGGGTCTTCGATTTGAAGATTTCCGTGAGTCTCTCCTTGAAGGCCGGCCACTTGGCCGGATTGAGCTGGTCCTGATAATCAGGCTCCTCGAGGCCGGTGTGCTTCAGCAAGAGGGCGTAGAATTGAGGCTCGATCGACCCCACGGATATGTATTTTCCGTCGGCGGTCTCATACGTGTCATAGAAGTGCGATCCCCCGTCGAGCATATTTACCCCCCGCTCGTCCGTCCAGAACCCGGAGGCCCGAAAACCGTACATCATCGCCATCAAGGCGGCGGAACCGTCGATCATGCCCGCGTCCACCACCTGGCCTTTTCCCGATATCCGGGCCTCGTAGAGCCCGCACACTATCCCGAAGGCGAGCATCATACCCCCCCCGCCGAAATCCCCCACGAGGTTCAGCGGGGGGACGGGCCTTTCCCCCTTTCTGCCGATGGCGTGCAAGGCCCCGGACAGGGAAATGTAATTGATGTCATGTCCCGCCGCCTTGGCGAGCGGCCCCTCCTGCCCCCAACCTGTCATCCTGCCGTAGACGAGGCGAGGATTTCTTTTCAGACACTCATCCGGTCCAAGTCCCAGTTTTTCCATCACACCCGGCCGGAATCCTTCCTGCAGGGCGTCGGCCTGCTCCACCATCCTGAGAACGGCCTTCACGCCCTCCGCCTTCCTCAGGTCCATCTGGACGGATCGACGGTTTCGAGTGAGCACCTCGAATTTCGGTTCCGACGCCGCAAATTGTCCTTTTCTCTCGATCCGGACGATCTCGGCGCCCATGTCTGAAAGCATCATCCCACAAAACGGTCCGGGGCCGATTCCACCGACCTCGATCACTTTCACGCCACGTAAAGGTCCCATGGTTCTGCTCCTCTCTTGTCAGTGTTCCAATGTACAGGGGTACGGAAATCCGGACTGGACAGAAAGCGAAAAATGTAATTCTATGGGTAGACGGCCGGATTTACAAGCGTGTCTGGACTTTCAGCGATGATCGCTTCATACTGAAGGATTCGATGAACAATCACAACGGGAAAGAAACGGCGGTGGAAAAGCGGAAGATTCACCGGGCCTCTTTTTTGGTGGATGCGGGCACCCCCTGGTACGAAACACTCAAGGGGCGCAACGACGTGGACGATGACGAGCTGGTCGATATAGCCAGGGTACAGGTCCTCTTGGCGGAAAAGCGGACGGCCCTGGCGGCCCTGAGAACCGGCATTGCGATTTTCACGCTGCCTCTCTCCGTAACTACGGTCCTGATAACCACCTCCCGATACTACAATTTCTTTGAGAATCTCCACTATCTCATTCCTCTGTTGTTTCTTTGCTTAGCCCTTGTCGGGGTAGGGGGATACCTCATCATTGTTTCCCTGCTGCGGCACCGGCGTCAGACCTGGCAGATCCGGAAGATCAAGTCGAAACACGAGAACTGGCGGGACCTGGTCGACGGGTGACCCCATCTCCTCGTGCCGGGACGACTCGAGGCGGCTATCCTTTTTCGCCCTGATCGAGGAGCCTGAATTTCAGCCGGGTGACATCCCGTTCATAGATTTCCCTCGGGAAGAATTTATAAAACGAGTTCGAACGGATCTGATTCATCTTGAGCCAGGTGTGGGCCGTGGAACTCCCCTTTGCAATGCTGAGAAGATAGGACTTGATATCCTGGAGCTGTACCTCGATGACGAAATCGGTCGGATAATCGATGTAGTATTCGAGGCGGCGCCTGATCTCCCGCCGGGCATCGGGATTTCCCCGAGTCAGTTTCAGGATCTTCCTGAGGTGGGAGATAGCGGAATGGGGCAGCGCAATGTCATAGTTGGCCTTCCAGACGAAGTATTCCGGAGACGAGTATTCGCTCAACCGACGTCTCCCAAAGCCATGGTAGGTATTTTTCTCCATCTTTCTCGTTGAGCTGCCGCCGAGGAAAGATTCCAGATCCCGGATGATGCCCGGGATCTGCCGCTCCCGTTCCACAACGATCTTGACGCCGATGGTGTCGTGTACCTCATTTGGAAATTCGAGGTTTTTTCTGATCATCTTTTCCACGTACGAGGCATAACAGAGGGCGCCCTGACGACGGAACTTGTTGCGGATTTCCATGTGCAGCACCTGATTGCCTGCCGGGGTCGTAAAAGGGTGGCAGACGAATCGCTGGAGCGGATAGATCTTGTACGCCTGACGCCTGCGTGTTTCCAGATCCCTGTCGTAGGCCGAGCGGGCCTGCCCCGGATCGGTTGAATACTCCACCTTTCGCTTGGCATTGAGCCAGAGATAGTACTCCCGGGTCCCTCTTTTTCCCCGTCGGAGGCCCCTGTCGAAGGCCCGCCAGATCTCTCTTTTCTTTCTTTCCAGGTCCTGGATTTCCACGGTACGTTCGATGGACGCGATGAGCACGATCATGCCCAGCTTCCGCAGGATTTCATATTGCAGGCGCTTCTGGTCCGTCTCTTTGAACATGCGGAGCATTTCGTAGCTATCCAGGCAATTCCGCACCTCTTCCTTCTCTCGAAGGACGGCCGTGATTTCCTCCGGGAAATCGGCTCGCAGGAGGATTTCTTCCAGGACGGCGGTTGCAATCCGGGATCTTTCGTGGAAGAGCAGGGCATTGTGTTCGAATCCCTTTCGGTTCGATATATCATGGAATTTTATGTTGAGATAGGCGTTCAGCAGCTCCCTGGCGGCCCGGGGGGAGACCACGGCCCCGGCAATACGCAGGAAGGTGATCCCCTGGTGTCTTCTCTGGAGAACAGAAGGGTCGAAATGGGCGTAACGTTTCCGGAATTCCACCAGGTCATCCGGGAGATTCTTGTACATCAAGTCCGCCGTGAGGACGACCGCCAGGTCCTCGTGGCTGAGGTGGGGATTGGCCTGGTAGAAAAGGGAGATCCTTGATTGGTAATCCTCGACTTTCATTCACGGTCCTCTCGTGTCGAAGTCCCGGATCTCCCTATTATACAACGAGAGCCCCGAATGTCATTCGCCTCGAGTGTACGGGCATGGAAGGGTTCGGTGCCTTGCGGGGCTTGAAAAAGTGTCGTGAAAATGCCTATTGTACATCGTCAAAATCGGATCAAGGAGAATACCCATGGGTGCCTTTCCGAACCTCTTTTCGCCCCTCGCCATCCGCAATATTACGATTCCCAACCGGATCTTCTCCTCCGGCCACCTGACCCACTTCGGGGAGAACAATCTGCCTTCCGAACGGCATATGCACTACTACGCGGCCCGGGCCAAGGGCGGCATCGGGATGATCACCATGGAGGTGCAGAGCGTTTCCCGGCATTGCTGGCCGGTCCCCGCCCTCTGCTTCGCGGATACGGACGCCGTCATCGAGCGATACGAGATGATATCCGATGCCGTCCACCGGTATGAAACAAAGCTCTTTGCACAACTCTGGCACAACGGCCATCACACCCATTCCAAGATTTCTTTCCTCCCGGTGCAGTCCGCCTCGACCGTGCCGAGCCCTGCCATTGGAGAGGTGCCGAAAGAGCTCGAGGAAGAGGAGATCGAGGAAATCGTGGGACAGTACGCGCAGGCGGCCCTCCGGCTGAAGAAAGGGGGATTCGACGGCGTGGAGATTCACGCGGGCCATGGATACCTGCCCCAGCAGTTCCTCTCCCCCTATTCGAACCGCCGCACCGACCGGTACGGAGGCAGCCTGGAAAATCGCATGCGGTTCAGCCTGGAAATCATCGATGCGGTTCGATGTGCGGTGGGTGAGGATTTCGTGGTAGGCCTCCGTACGAGCGCGGACGAAATCGTGGAGAGCGGACTCCACCTGCCTGAAATGTTGGAAGTGTACCAGGGCTGGGAGGAAACGGGGCAGGTGGATTTCCTGAACATTACGGTGAGCACCTACAAGACCGCGGCCGTGGCCATCCCTCCCATGGGAACGCCACCCCGGCCCTTTGTCTGGATGGCCTCGGAGGTCAAACAGGTCGTCGATATCCCTGTGTTTACGGCGATCAAGATCTCGGACCCCCAGACCGCCGAGGAGATCATCGCCAACGACGAGGCGGATATGGTGGCCATGACCCGGGCCACGATCTGCGATCCCGAGCTCCCGAACAAGGCCCGGGAGGGGCGGGAGGACGAAATCAGGCTGTGCATGAACTGCAACGAGGGGTGTTGGGGACGCTGCGAGGAACTCGAGCCGATCACCTGTGTACAGAACCCGGAGGCGGGCAGGGAAGGGGTACTCAAGATCCGCCCCGCTGCGAGCCGCAAACGGGTCATGGTCGTCGGGGGCGGCCTGGCGGGGATGAGCGCCGCCCGGGTCGCCGCGGCCCGGGGACACGATGTGATCCTGTACGAAAAGGGCACTGAACTGGGAGGTCAGATCCTGGTGGCCTCCAAAGCGCCTCTTCGGGGGGATCTCATGGAATCGGTTCGGAACCTGGAAAAGGAGCTGGCCCGCCTGTCGGTTCCGATCGAGCTCGGCACGGAGGTAACCGAAAAAATGGTCCTGGACCGGAATCCGGACCATGTGATCGTCGCCACGGGGGCGCTCCCCATCACAGAGCCCACCGCGGATATCGTAGGCCCGGACATGGCCATGGAGATCCACCCGGACGCACACGTTGTGTCGGCCTGGCACGTACTGAGCGGCGAGGAGGAAACGGGCGACCGGGTCCTCATATACGATGTCCAGCCGCACATCCAGGGATTCGCCACCGCGGATTTCCTCTCCGCTCAGGGCAAGGAAGTCGAGATGCTCGTCATGGGCATGCGCATGCTCTGGTCCGCCTTCGATGTGGACGGGCCCACCTTGATGACCCATTTCATGAGCCTGTTCATGAAGAACGTGAAGATGACGTATATGACGGCCCTCAAGAGCGCACAGCCCGGGCACTGTGTCGGCTACAATCCGGCCACCTTCGTGGAGCAGGAAATACCGTGCGACACCCTTGTACTCTCGTACTGGAGGCGGGCGAACGCCTCCCTGTACAAGGCCTTGAAGGGCAAGGCCAGGGGACTGAAGCGGATCGGGGACGCGGTGACGCCCCGGTATATGCTTCAGGCGGTTTATGAGGGCTACATGGCGGCGAATGCCATCGACTGATGGTTTGGCAGGAGACGGTCACTATGTTTCAAGTGAGCCCGGCTGGTCGGTGCTGTTCAGGGTTCCCTCTACAAAGTCGCCCTGCGCAAATCTCCGACGGAACCCCGAACAGCTCCGAACAACTCAGGGTCTGCTCGGGGATCATAGCGACCGTCTCCTGCCTGCTCTTTACAAATTCCTTTTGGGAGCGGGTTGATGGAGAATGCGGCATGCTGGGTGATGACGGAATGCCCCCGGGGCAGGATCCTCCGCGAGTCTCTCGAAGCCTTGTCTGTGGGATTGTCTTTCCAGAAGCAGTACGGCATGGAGACTGTCGTGCTGTGGACCGGCCTCCCGCCTGAAGAGGCACAGCTCGAATACCTGGCGTCTCTCGGTGTAAAAAGGATCATCCGCCTCGAAGGAGCCGGGGAAGAAGGCGAAAATGAAGATGCACTGCTCTTCGGCCTCCATGAACTCTATCTCCGGCACAAACCGCAATATGTTCTTTTCGGCGCCGGCCCCATGTCCCTTTCCCTGGCACCAAGGCTTGCGGCCCTCCTCGACGTGGGCTATGTGGCCGGGGCCACCTATCTCCGCAGGGTAGGGGACACCCTTTCCCTGACCCGGCCCCTGATGCAGGGCGCTCTTTCCGAAGTGCTCCGTTTCCTCCCGCCCACCCGCGGCATGGCGAGCCTGTATCCCAGGGCCTTTGACGCGCCCAATCCCGCCGGCAGCCCGCCCGCTGAAAGGCTGATGCCGGAGATCCACCCCTTGCCGGAACCGAAGGGGAGACCCCGAAATCCGGAGATTGTGAAACGGGCCCTGGAGGCGGCGGAGGCCCTGGATGTAGAAGATGCCGATGTGGTGGTGGCCGGAGGAAAGGGCATGGGGTCTGAAGAGAACTTTGCGCTGCTCGAGGATCTCGCCCGTTGTGTGGGAGGCGCCGTGGCGGCTTCGCGGATCGCCGTGGACCTGGGTTGGGCGCCGAAGGAGAGGCTCGTGGGCCAGACGGGCAAGAAGGTCTTTCCGGAACTCTACATCGCCTGCGGCATCTCCGGCGCCCACCAGCACCAGGCCGGCATGAAAGGGGCCCGCCACATCCTTGCCGTCAATACGGATCCGCAAGCGCCCATATTTCAGATCGCGACGTGGAGCGTACTGGGGGATGCCCCGCAGGTGGTCAGCGAGATGGTCAGGCGGCTGAGGGAGTAGGCATGCGTATCGCGGTCTTTGCGAGGCCGGTTCAGAATCCGGCCATCCCCGTTGCCCCGGCCACGACCTGCAGGGTCGAGGAACTGCCCGGGTACGCGCCGATCCCCAACCCGATGGACGAGCCGGCCCTGGAACTGGCCCTGCGCCTCCGGGAGCAGGCGGGGCGTCCGGTCACCCTGCTGGCCTGTTCGGTAGGGGGGGAGCCGTCGCGATGTGTGCTCCAGGAATTCCTTGCCTGCGGGGCGGACCAGGCACTGTGTATCGAAGAGGCCTGCTGGGAACCGGATGGAGCGGTCGTGGCCGGCCGTCTCTGCGACTTCTATCGGGCGGAGCCCTTCGACCTGGGCCTCTTTGGGGCCAGGGACCTGGACACGGGCGCGGGCGAGGTGGGGCCCATGTTCGCCGCCCTGGCTGGAATGCCCTACATCGATTCGGTCGTCGAGGCCGGATGGAGCGGAGAGGGACGATTGGATGTGGTCCGCAAGCGCAAAAGGCTTCGCGAGGAGATTCGCGTGACCCTGCCGGCCTGTCTGGGGATCCTGCGGGGCCCGCCCCTGCGATACCCTTCCCTCTGGGGAAAGATCGCCGCAGAGGGATCCCGGATTCGCACGATCACCGGCAGCGGGATCCCTCGCGAGCCGCGGGTCGAGAGAAGGAAATTCAGCCGGTCCAAGCCGAAGAGAGGTTCGATCGCGAATGCGTATGCGGAATCGAGCAGCGTGGACCGGATGCGCAAGGCCCTGGGGATTTCGGGAGCGGGAGGAAAACAGAAGGAGGACTCTTTCTTGAAG